>NZ_CP125297.1:307872-615744 GCF_030412785.1 Paraburkholderia sabiae | reverse complement strand
TGGTGAACACATCCGGCCGCGGCTGCATCGTTGAAGCGAGCATACTGGTAGTATGCTGCGCAGGCGCCCTCGCTCGAAACCATGCAAGCGCCAAGTGGTTCCGCAGGCGTGCACGCCGTCCCAAACATCTTGCAGTCAGTTGGCTTGCCGTGGCCGCGCAGGATCTGGCCGCACTGGCAGGCCTTCACGTCAGCGACGGGCTGAGCGGACAGGTTGAAGCGCTTTTCCGCGTCCCATTGTGCAAACGGCGTGCGGATCGCGAGTGCGCTTTCAGGCACGAGCCCTAGTCCGCGCCATTCGAAATCGTTACGCAACTCGAACGTCTGCGCGACGAGTGCTTGCGCCTTCAGGTTGCCCTGTTCGGTGACGGCACGGGTGTACTGGTTCTCAGCATCCGCGCGGTCTTCGTTGATCTGTGTGACGAGCGTGAGCACGGCTTGCAACACGTCAAGCGGTTCGAAACCGGTGATGACCACCGGCTTGCGATAGTCACGCGCGATCACGCGATAAGGTGCTATGCCGATGATCGTGCTGACGTGCGACGGGCCAATGAAGCCATCGAGATTTGCTTCGCTGTCGGCAAGCAGATGGCGTATTGCGGCGGGTATGAGCACGTGGTTGTTTAGCACGCTGAAGTTGTCCTGCCGGTCGGCCCGCGCGGTTAGCAGCGCGACAGCAGTGGGGGGCGTGGTCGTCTCGAAGCCAATGCTGAAGAACACAACCTACCGGTCAGATCTCGCGCGAGAGAATGCCAACGCGTCGGCGCTTGAATAGACGACGCGCACGTCGGCGCCTGCGGCACGCGCCTTGTATAGGCGTCATCTGACGCGACGCGGGCACGCGTAGCGTGTCGCCATACGTGCAAAGCGTGACGCGATGCTCGAGCGCAAGCTCTATCGCGCTGTCGATACGCCCGACCGGCAAGACACACACTGGACAGCCGGGGCCGTGGATCAGCTCGACGCAGGGCGGCAACAACGCCGTTAAGCCATATCGCGCGATAGCGTGCTTTGGCCGCCACAGAATTCCATCAGGCGATAGCGTCGTTCCGGCTCAACGGCGGCATGAATACGCCTCGCGATCTGACGCGCGAGGGCGCTATTGCGAAAATCGTCGATGTATTTCACGCTGGGTTTCCTCCGGATGCGTCGCTCGCTGCTGAGTCAGCGTCACACGAAGCGGCGAGCGCCGCGAGCTGCGCCAGCGTTGCGTGGGCCTCGGCCCGGTTAAGCGTGCCGGATTGCGTAGCCGACATGCAGCAGTACGAAGTCGCCGGGCGTGACGTTCTCGACGAGCGCGAGCGAGATCTCGCGTGTTACGCCGTCGACGCTGACACGAGCCCGTTCGCCAGGCTGCAGTGCGACGACTTCGACGGGAATGGCTAGGCACATGATCGAACTCCTTTCATTTCGGACCGTCCTCCGGTGTCAGGACAGTAGGGGACTGTAATTGCTGGATTGCGGTCCACGCCTGGCCGGAGCTGAGTGCATCGTCGCGCGGCGGCTACGGGCCTGCAGCAGAGTGCAGCGCACGTCGCGCAGCGCATCTCGCAAGCCGGACATCCGCGCGAGATTCGCGCGGCAGCCACCGCAGACGGCGATCGTATCGATGTCGGTGGCGCGCATCGCGTGGCGCAGCCAGTCGGCAAGCGCTGTGGCGAGCGTTGCATGCCAGTTACGGGCAATTTCGACGGGATCGCGGAGGGCGGCGAGCCGGCGTGCCAGCAGCAGGTTGAGGTTCGGGCCGTCGATGTGCCAGCCGTCCGAACCCGAAGTAGCTGGACTCGAGAGTGCTTCGAGCTTCATTACCGCTTCGCCTTCATGGTGCCGCGTCGGGTAGATGCCCGCCAGTCCCGCGATGGCGTCAAACCAGCGGCCAAGGCGACGGCGGCCGGATTCATCGCGTCGCATATCAACTGGAAGCTGTTGAGCCCCTTGACGGCAACAATTTCGCGACGCGCAATGGTGGCCCATGGCCCACTGACCTTCGAGCGCACGCGTCACGGTGCGGCCGAGCGTCGAATTCAGCACGGCAAGTGGCACGTCGAGCCGCCCGAGGAGGGCATCGACCGGCTCGCGGATGTCCGTGCGGTTCTGATGATAGCCGATCAGGTAACGCGCAAGCGGACCGACCTCCATTGGGTGACCACGCCAGCGCGGCGCCTTGATCCATGAGTACCTGCCCGACTCGTCAATCTGCTCGATCCTCGTTTTACTTCCCTAGGTAGCCTGGCCGAGCTCGAAGCGCGGTTCGGTCTGGCCGTCATACGGGTGCAGGCCGTGCGTACCCTCGGGATAGCGGTACCAAGAGTGCGCGACGAACTCTTGGATTTCATCGGGGTCGCAGACGTCCACATCGTGGATCTCGTTGAAGTTGCCGTTGATCACCGCGCCGCGCGGCGCAAGCAGACTTTGGGCACTGTAGTCGTTTGCGTGGTCGGGGAAGTCGCCGTAGGACAACACAGATTGCGAGGACAATCCGCCACCGATGAAACCCCAGTCCTTGTAGAAACTGGCGATTGCGATCACATCCGGAAGATACACCTGATCGCAGAACTTGATCGTCTCATCGATGATTCGAGAAACGAGATTCAGACGGTCCATGTTGATTGCGCCTACTGCCCCCACGTCGTCAATGTTGATCGCACAGGGCATGCTCCCGACAAGCCCGTTCGGGTGAGGGTTCTTTCCTCCGAACACAGTATGGACCTTGACGATGTCCTTCTGGAAGTCGAGTGCTTCGAGGTAGTGCGCAACCGCCATCAGATTAGCCTCCGGCGGTAGCCTGTACGCCGGATGGCCCCAGTAACCATTGCGGAACGGGCCAAGCTGGCCAGACTCGATAAAGCGCTTCAGTCGCGACTGCAGATCACGGAAATAGCCGGGTGACGACAGCGGCCAGTCGGAGATGCTTTGCGCAGCTCCGAGGTGCGCTTCGTATCGGCCCGCAGCGCTGACACCACATCGACCCAATCACGTTCAGTGGCGGATTGCCCTCGACGGCGACGATATAGCTGCCCTTGTAGCGGGTCATGATGTCGTTCAGGATTGCTTCAGCTTGCATGCTGCCGCCGCCATAATCGTGTCGTCGTAATCGAGCGAAATCATCGAGAAGATCGCGTCCTTCGCAAGTGGGTGAGAGGAGCGGATAAACGATTCAGTGCAGCACGTGCATTCGAGGCCATGTAGCCAGATTACCGGGGTCCGTGGTTTCGTTTCCAATGCGTGCGCGATACGAGGGATGAACGACGAACCGAGCCCTAGCGCCGTGGCGGTCATACTGCAAAACTTGAGGAAACTGCGCCGCGTCGCTCCATAACTTCGCATGACATCGTAAAAGCTTTCCAAACCGCCCCCTTTTGTCGATAAATTTCCAGTGGGGAAGATCATTGCGGACCACAGGGCTAACGGCTGAACCTATTGGAGGTCGGAGCTGTCATTGATCTGTTCCTGTTGCTCCACCACACGCTGATCAGGCCCGGTCCGCGGACTGACTCCAGGGCCATGCCGGTCCGAACCCTCGTAAGGCACCGGACGGTGGAAGGTTGGCGGACATTTGTCGAGAAATTGCGCGGGCTGACAAATGTCCGTTTCCCCACAAAACGAACGCGTTACTGGCAAATGATCGACACAGTGCCGTGTAGCACTTCTGACCGAGTCCTGTTGAACGGTATGTCTAGCGACTTCGTCATGTTCGGGTGCGGCTCTTGCTAAACAAGCCGTGAACCCGCTCTCGCAACAACTGTGGGTGCCATGAATCTCATGAAATATATCGGGCCGATTCTTGTATCTACGAGAAGCCAATGACGCCGGTATCGCCAGACCAGAGCAACAGGATGGTCTATATGGAGCACAAATGGACCGATTATTGAAAACCGGAGTACGAGGTAAATTGCACCGCGTTGCGTTTGCTTCGACGCGTTGGGCACATTAAACCGCACGTCCATGACATCGCACGTACGAGATGCATGAGCATCCCCTCTCGCGCCACAGTGTTAGCTCGCTCGTGCCTCCTTTGCACGCGGATCTCCAGGTGCTGTGTGGTTGCCCGGAACATCACGACTTCCTCCGGCTTGACTTGCGGAGAGATGACGCAAAGGGAATGACTAGGCGCAGATATAAATCCAATGCAGTGTTATGCCGGAGAATTCATGGAGCACATGATTGAGAAGCTAACGGAGCTAGAATCCAATGTCCGCACCTATTCGCGCGCTTTTCCAGTCGTCTTCTGCGAGGCGCGGGGCGCGGAGATCTACTCGGTCGATGGCCGACGCTATATTGATTTCTTAGCAGGCGCGGGAGCGCTCAATTACGGGCACAACCATCCGGTTTTGAAGGAGTCGATCATTGAGTATTTGCGGGGCGACAATCTCGTTCATTCACTGGACCTTTGGACTGCAGCAAAATACGCTTACCTAGATACCTTTGACCGTCTGATATTGAAGGCTCGTGGACTTGACTACAAGGTGCATCTGACAGGACCCACTGGCACCAACGCAGTTGAAGCCGCGATTCGCTTAGCTCGGAAGATAAAGAAACGAAGTACCATTGTTTCCTTCACAAACGGCTTCCACGGCATAACCATGGGTTCGCTCGCCCTCACGGGAAATGCGAAGTTTCGGAGCGCGGCCGGTTTGCCGTCCATGGGCAACGCGTTAATGCCATTCGACAATTATTTGGGCAAAGGTGTCGATACCCTGAGGTATTTCAAAAAATGCCTGAGCGATCGCTCCAGCGGACTGGACTACCCAGCAGCTGTTATCGTCGAAGTGGTGCAGGGAGAAGGTGGAATCAATGTCGCTTCTCCGGCGTGGCTGCAAGAGCTGGAAAAGGTCTGCCGAGATCAAGACATCTTGTTGATCATCGACGACATCCAGGCGGGGTGCGGTCGGACCGGCCGGTTCTTTAGCTTCGAGCACGCTGGGGTGGTGCCGGATCTCGTGACCAACTCGAAATCGCTGTCGGGATTTGGATTGCCTTTCTCGCAGGTCTTGATTCGCCCTGAGCATGATCAGTGGGAGGTAGGGCAATACAACGGTACGTTCCGCGGAAACAATGCGGCCATGATTACCGGTGCGAAAGCACTGGAATACTTTTGGTCCGACGATGCTTTCGCAGACGAGATCCGGCGCAAAGGAGAAATAGTCAGGAAAGGCTTTTTCGAGCTGATAGATTTATTGCGATATCGTCAAATTGAGGCGGAGGAACGCGGGCTCGGACTGATGCGTGGCATTGACGTTCAATCAGGCGCCTTGGCAACCAAGATTACTGGCGAGGCGTTCCGGCAGGGGCTAGTCATCGAAACATCCGGCCATTCCGGCCAGGTAATAAAGTGTCTTTGTCCGCTGGTGACCACCGATGATCAGATCGAGGAAGCAATGCAGATACTGAGATGCAGCATCGACAACGTGCTCGGATAGGTGTTGGTTCCTGCGCGGCTGCCGGTTTGAAAACGGATAAGTTTGGGCAGTCTTCGGGCTTTGTCGCGATAAGCGTCGGGTAGCATGTGCCATGCAACTAGTTGCGCGTTTCGGGCAGGCTCGGCGCAGCGCGGTTGGACAAGCCAATGGGATGGGAAGGAATCGCGGCTGCCAGGCGTGCGATGCGACGATGTGTGTCGTCGTGCGGATGGTTCGACATGACGCGGGCGAGGGTTACCACGGCGTGATGGCCAGCGACGAAACAAAGGTTTTGAAGCGAGTGGCTGGGAGTGCCCTTCATGACGGTTCAACGTATCTGGCGCAAGCACGACGTCCGGCCGCATCGTCTCGATACCCATATAGTGTCGAACGATCCCGACTTTTATGCCAAGGCCGCCGATGTCATTGGATGTACCTGAACCCGCCGTTGCACGCGGCAGTGTTCAGCGTGGATGAGAAAACGGCCATTCAAGTGCTTGATCGCAAAGACCGGATGTTTCCGCTTCCTCTTGGGTGCGCCGAAATCCACGGCTTCGAATACAAACGCAACGTCATCGCACACGCGCTAATTACGGCAACATTGAACAATCAGCGGAGGAGCAACGGTCTGCTGAAGAAATGCGCAGCACGCTCCGCGAAAAATCCGCCACGATACTACGAGACGGCCTTTACGGCAGACTCTCGGACAGAAAGCGGGGCAGGTTCGCAAGACGGAACCCAGTAATGTGAGGAGCCAACCCACGGATAGCGGCCGAATGCACCGTCGACGTTACAGGCTGCGCCGCTCCCCGCTGATGGTTTCCGCTTCTACCCAGCGCAATCGAAACACGCGTTTTGCAGCAGCTACGCCGACCGCGGCAAGCTTCATCAGGGGTTCTCCGTTGGTCAACGTTTCGAGCCTGTACCCGATGCCGTCGGCAGTGAGAACCCGCTCCTATCTTTGACCCCTGTCCGATCTATGCCGTCCTTCTAGCTTGCGGGGGCATTCCATTTCAAGTGGCGGCAGCGACCCAGAAGCGATAAGTCCGGTCTCACCTACGCTATTGCGACAGAACCGGGTGCCTCTCACCGTATTTCCACCGGAACAGTACATATCGGCCTGATGCAGGTCAATTCCATCCACTTTCTGCATTGCGCGTGCAGTTGATCGATGCGATTATCCTCCGTACTCCTCATATGAACGCCCGACGATCACGTCAATATGGTTCTGAAACATGATCACGCGCACAATCAAGACCCGGCGGACGAAGCGCGCCTCGTCGAACACTTCGTCAAGCTCAACACCCCGTTCGTGTCTTGCTTTGTTGAAGTCGCGCACAGCGCGCTTGCCGGCACCGGATCACTGAGACGGCTATGACGGAACCGGTTGCTGCGGTCATCACTGTGGCCCAAAGCCGGCGCGCTCGCGTGAGCTGCACGCCGTCGTCCGCGCAGCGCGCGATGCGTCGCCGCGGCGCGATTTCCCTGATTCGGTATTTCACTGCGTGAGGACTCTATGACATTTGAATGGCTGTCATCGTTGTCGCGACAGGACATGACCGAGCTGGTCGACCTGATGAATACGGTATCGACGCGCGAGACGACGCTCGGATTCTTCGAGCCCATCACCGCGTCGACCGGTCTCGAGATGATGGACTCTCTCGATGCCGACCTCCGCGCGCGCGGGGTTGAGCTGCTGGTCGCACGCGAGCGGCCGGGCGGTCGGATCGTTGGCATGCTGATTCTCGCGCGTCACGCGTTGCCCGCGCGGCGGCACATCGTCGAGATGAAGCGCTGCGTGATCGAGCCTGGGTATCGGGGGCGGTTCGTGCTCGACGGCTGGCGGCTTGCGCTCGAACGTGTCAAGGAGATGGGCTGCGAAATGATCGTCATTGATGTACGCAGCGATGGTAAGGCCGAGCAGCTATGGCGTCGTCTTGGTTTCGTTGAGTACGGCCGACTCGACGACTTCGCGCGCGTGAACGGCCGCGTGATCACGGGTTATTTTCTGCGCGCGTACGTGGACGAAGTGATCGCCTACCAGCAGCGCACGAAAACGTTCTGGCACCGCTCGGATACGCCGATTCTCGGTGAGTCCGAGTTCGAGACCACGTCCGTCCGGCGGGACGACGCATGACGCCAGCCCACGTTGGCGTCGCTCCTCGCGATTTGCGTGGAGGGTGTGCGGGCCGCTCATGCGAACCATGCGGTTGGGTCGTGGATCGTGGACCGCGCAGCCATAGTGTAGGGCATCTGCAGCTTCGGGATGACTTACGCGGTGACTCGGCTGGTCACGTGGCTGGCCGTGCGATTCGGGTGCGACCCGCCGGCGCCACACGCCGCGAAGGCGATCGTACTGGCGATCGGCGAGGGATTCTGGTCGCGCAGATGCTCGCGCACTGGCTGGCCGGCACGCCGCATAACGCGGCGAAGATCCCGCCGGCCGCTTCGCTCTGTACGATCTGCACGGCTGACACGATCGGCCGCGTGGAGCTCGACGCGCGCCGTGCGGGCGTTGGCGCAGCGAAAACAACCATCACGCCGCTGCGGCCGTCAGCGCGACCGCGGCCGTCACTCACCTATCCGACAGGAATGCATGACATGGCAAGCAACATTGCGGTTCTGACGAATGATCTCCAGTACGAACTGGTAAACAAGAATCCCGAGCGCATTCGCGCTGTGGCCGACGCGAAGGACAATTTCCGCCGGTTTCTAGACGGCATGCGGGACCGAGGCTGTGAGATCGTGCACCTGCAACTCATCAATCGAGAAGACGACGCGAACGCCGAGCGGTACAACGGGTATCTGCCTGTGACGAAAGGTAGCGAAGGCGCACAGATAATCGCCGATTTCCTCGTCGAATCGGATCTGGTCGTCGAAAAGAACAAGGACAGCGGCTTTTACGAGACCGATCTCCACGAAATGCTCCAGGCGCGAGGCGTTGACACCGTGGTCGTGACCGGCATGCAGACGCAGATCTGCGTGCAAACCACGGCGGCGGATGCGTTCTTTCGTGGATACAACATCTGGGTGCCGTCCGACTGTGTCGTGTCCGCCCAGGAAACGGACAAGAAGCGAGCGCTCGAATGGCTCGATGCCTATTGCGCGACGGTGACCGGATCGGCCGAGGTACTGCGCACGATCGATGCGTTCGGTCGCCTGCCTCGCAAGGTGATCAAGACGCCTTGACGCACAGGCTCGCCGGTCGCGGTGCCGCGCACGCGGCCAGCGGACGACAGCATGTACCCCGAAACTTTCGATCGAAGCATCCATGAATATCAATGATCTTTCGCGCTCGGCGATCGTACTCGACCACGGCACGGGTGCCAAACTCAGCCGCGAACTGGTAGAAATGATCGTGTCGGTGCTGGGCGATACCTATATCGGCGAAATGGAGGACAGCGCGCTGCTCGACGTCGACGGTGGATACCTCGCGATGACGACGGATTCATTCGTCGTCGATCCACCGCTGTTCGGCAACGGCGACATCGGCAAGATCGCGGTGTGCGGTACCGTCAACGATCTGGCGGTGATGGGAGCGACGCCAAAGTTTCTGTCGCTCGCACTGATTCTCGAGACGGGTCTGCCCTTGAGCACCCTGGTGCGAGTGCTGGAGTCGATTCGCGACACGGCGCGCGAAGCGAACGTAAAGATCGTCGCGGGCGATACAAAGGTCGTCGGGAAGGGCGAGGCGGATCGGATCTTCATCAACACGACGGGCGTTGGATTCTTCGGGCGCGCTCCACTGCGGATGAAGCGTGTGCGGCCGGGCGATCGCGTTATCCTGAGCGGGTGGATCGGCAATCACACGATCCACCTGTTATCGATTCGCGAAGGGCTCGGATTCGAGACGCGCGTGCTGAGCGATTGCGCGCCGCTCAACGGTATGCTGGCCATGCTGTTTGACGCGATGCCGGAAAGCGCGCTGCGCTCGGTGCGCGACGTCACGCGCGGCGGCTTGTCGGCCGTGATGCACGAATATGCGTCCGCGCTCGATTCGACGATCGAAATACGTGAACCCGACCTACCGATCCAGGCGGAGACCGCGATGGCGGCCGACATGCTCGGCGTCGATCCGATCAATATGGCGAACGAAGGCTGCCTTTGCCTGTTCGTCGCGCCGGAGCATGTCGAGCAGGTGCTCACGGTGCTGCGCGGTCATCCATACGGCAGGCAGGCGGTCGAGATCGGCGAGGTGCGCAACGCGGGCGATCGCGCAGTCGTCATGCGCACCCGCAACGGCGAGCTGCGCACGATTGAGGAACTAGCAGGCGCGGAGTTGCCGCGCCTATGTTGACCGGCAACGCAACTGCCGTCGCTCCGCACGCCGGCGCGAACGGGCCGATTCGATGGCGCGTGCGTGTTACGGGCGTGGTGCAGGGCGTCGGCTTCCGGCCGTTCGTGTACCGGATTGCGACATCGCGCGCGTTGCGCGGTTGGGTGCTGAACGATGCCGACGGTGTACTGATAGAGGTGGAGGGCGACGCGCACGCACTGGCCGATTTCGCTGCGGCACTACGCTCGGAATTGCCGCCACTTGCGTGCGTAGCGTCGCTGCAGTCGCACTGCGTCGCGCCGCTGCTTGACGCGACGGAGCGCTTCGTGATCCGGGACAGTGAGCCTGGCGGCAGTAATCTAGCGCAACTGCCTGCGGATTCGCACGTGTGCGATGCCTGCTTGGGCGAGATGGCAGATCCGGCCAACCGGCGCTATCGCTATCCCTTCATTAACTGTACAAACTGCGGGCCGCGCTTCTCGCTGATCAAGGCGATTCCGTACGATCGCATCAATACGACGATGCGCGCGTTCACGATGTGTACCCGGTGCGAATCGGAGTACCGCGATCCGTCCAACCGTCGCTATCACGCGCAACCGAACGCGTGTCCGGAATGCGGGCCGCGGGTGGAGCTATATGATGCAGACGGGATGCTGTCGGCCGGCGACGACGCGTTGCGTGCGGCGATCGACGCGCTGCGCACGGGCCTGACGGTCGCGGTCAAGAGCGTCGGCGGCTTTCATCTCGTCGTGGACGCGTGCAATCCGGACGCAGTCGCGCGGCTGCGCGACCGCAAGCGCCGCAATTCGAAGCCGTTCGCGCTGATGATGGCGTCGGTGGAGACGGCTCGTCGCTGGACCGACTGCAGCGAACTTGAGGCGCAATGGCTGAGGTCGCCCGGCCGACCAATCGTGCTGCTGCGCAAGTTAAACGGCGTTGGCCTGGCGAAGAACGTCGCACCGCGCAATCCGAACCTCGGCGTGATGCTGCCGTCGGCGCCGCTGCATTACCTGCTGCTGTCCGATCCCGACCTGCCGGCACTGGTGATGACGAGCGGAAACGTGTCTGGATTTCCGATTGCGTATCGCAACGAGGAGGCACTCGCGCGCTTGTTCGAGGTGTCCGACCTGGTGCTGCTGAACGACCGCGACATCGCGATTCGTATCGACGACTCCGTGATTCGTTGCTCGGACCACGCGCAGTTGCCAGAACCGCAGATCAGTTTCTTCCGGCGCGCGCGAGGCTTCGCGCCATACGTAATAGAAGTCGGTCGATCGATGGCGCCAGTAGTCGCCTATGGCGCGGAACTGAAGACGACAGTCGCGCTCGCGGATCGCAAGCGAATCTATGTGAGCCAGCATATCGGCGATCTCGACAACAACGACACGTTTCGTTCGCACCAGACGATCGCGTCGCACTTGGCAGACCTGTATCGCGTGAAGCCTACAGTGGCCGCCTGCGATCTGCATCCATCGTTCCGATCGACCCGGCTTGCGTCGGACACACGTGTGTCGCGTCAGCAGGTCCAGCATCACCATGCACACATGGTGTCGTGCCTCGCCGACAACCGGCTCGACGGACCCGCGATCGGAGTGATTCTGGACGGCGCCGGCTATGGCATCGACGGCACGATATGGGGCGGCGAGTTTTTCATCGGCGACGCGCGGGCGGTGCAGCGCGCGGGACACTTGCGTTACCTTTCGCTGCTCGGCGGCGACAAGGCGGTGCATGAACCGGTGCGCACGGCACTCGCACTTGCGCTCGAATCGTTCGACGGCAATGAAGGCATGCTGGCGTGCGTGCCCGCGCTTGCGGCGCTTGGCCATGAAGCGCGGCACGTGTACGCGACGATGTGGCGGAAGGGCATCAACGTGACGCGCGCGTCGAGCATGGGGCGGTTGTTCGACGGCGTCGCGGCGCTGGCGGGCGTTTGCTCGCGGGCGGAATATGAAGCACACGGGCCGATCGAATTCGAGGGGTTGCTTGCCCGCGACCTGGCGATGAGCGAACCGTATCGTTACGCTTTTGACCCGTCCGCTGACGCGCCGATCGAGCTTGACTACCGGCCGCTCGTGCGGCAGGTCGTGTCGGATACTGCCGATAGCGTCGAGCTGGCGACGATCAGCCGGCGCTTTCATTCGACGATCGTACTGGCGATTGCGTCGCTGTGCGATCTGCTGCGTAGCCGGCATGCGCTCGACACGGTCGTGCTGAGCGGCGGCGTATTCCTGAATGAATTTCTGCTGGTGAATGCGCTGGTCGAACTTCGGCGGCGAGGCTTCGACGTATATGCGCATCGCGACGTGCCGACCAACGACGGCGGTATTGCACTCGGGCAAGCGGTCGTCGCGAGCGCGAGAATCACGGCGGAACGCAAGTCCGTCATATAAATGGCTCTTTCAGAGATTGAGCCGACGAACAGACCAGATGCTGAATTGTTCGATCTATCCGATATCTTCGAGGTAGTTCGGCAACGCTGGCGCGCGCACGTGGCCGACAGCGATGGGAAGGGGTCTCTCGACTGCCTGTCTCGCGCCGGCACGCTGGAGCTGAGCCGCAATCACCCGTACGTCTGCGACTGCGTGATCGAATATTTTCAGTCGGATCAACTGCTCTAGGCGCTCGACCTCACGACGCCCGCGAAGAGTTGCTTCATCGAAGCGCCGTTCGACGCGCTGCCAGAAATGTTCGCGCGGCAGGCCCGCATCCAGTTCTGCGGGCCGTCCGACTCGGACGCGACCGAGGCCGTCGTCAAGCCGATGAAGACGGCCACCGGCCACCGGCCAGCGCTCGGTGCTGGCGTTTCACGGCCGATATCATGGCATGACCGCGGGTGCGTTCGCCCTGACGGGCAACCTGAACGCCCACTGTCCGAAGTGCTGTATCAGGAAAGCGATGTCAGGCAGCCGACGATCTCCAACGGGGACTGCGGCGACATACGACCATCTGGAAGCTTCTCTACAACCACTACCTCATCGCGATGAAGTTCGACGCGCCTGACATTGAAGCCTTTGCGGTCAAGGTAAGACCAGAGGCCGGCGGGGCGACTACGGACCCAACAGCGGGGGCTTCGACCGGCCTGAAATACGGAACCCTCACTTTCACCCCGAAGTGAAACGCGCTCCCGACTGCACATACCGATCACCGTTGCGTTTTGCACGGCGGGGAATCCCAATCTGCGAACGAATATTGCGGCACCCCGCGATACGTCGCTGGCGACCGTCGGCCTTTACTAACGACGATGCCCGCGAGACAAATCCAACAGCCACGGGCAGTCGTCTTGTTCATGCTTGCCACTAGCGAGGACCGAAGCTTTGCACGGCTTTGAGAATAGATGAGGCTGTCCCGGCCCGATACGCGTAACCGACAGGCGCGAGTGAAAAAGCCTCGCCCCTTGCCAATCTGTCGGTGGTCTGGTCGTGCCGGTTTGCGTTCTCATGGAAAGCGTAGACGTCGCCCGGCGAATCAAGGCCGAACCTGAATGCTCTGGTTTCTCCTGAAAAAATAGTTGTTTTCCGAATAGACAACCCCGCCGCTGCCAATCTGCAGAGCGTTGTACTGGGTCTCGTCTGACCCAGCCGCCGTGCGGCCAGTGGGTGTCGCCCCGTTTTGGTGGATACCAAACTATCCAAAACCTCAATCGCTATGCCAGAACGGCCCTCGCGAGCCGCTGATATGACTTTCCATGTCAATCGCGATACCTGCGTTTTTGGCTTTTCCGTTGTCGCGCGTGCCGTAAATCGTCCCTCGCCGATGCCCAGGCTCGCGCCAAATCCCTGAATGCCTCGTCCTCGACGCTTGGTACATATACCGCTGAGAGGTCGCCGGCACGCAGCGAACGCGCCAGCTTTATCGCGTCGCGTCGCGTCGGTCAGTCTTGACCCGTTCTCCAGGCTTCCGTGGAATCAACGATGGCGCACATACTATGCAGTCGAAGCCTTGCTTGACCAGACGCCGGTACAGCCCGTAACCGCAGGGCCCAGCCTCGTAGACGACTCGGATATGCCGCCCTTTGGATCGCAGTCGCTTGCACAAGCGATCAATTTCCGTCGGCGTTGTCCCGATCTTACCCAGTAGCTCGACTTCACCCGCATCAATCGCATAGGCAACTGTGATCGATTCCTTATGCACATCAAGCCCGACGTACACCGTGCTATCGTTGTCCATGCTGGCCTCCGTGGGGAAGTTGCCGGGGTGCGGCCTTTGCCCACCCATGCGGCTCTGGCAGCGATGCTAACCCGCGTTGATGCCCCACGCCAGGCCAGCCCCTCTACCCACGGAAAGTCATACTGACTTACGTGGTTGCAGTGGTTCGGATATCAACTCGACCGGACAATCCAG
Organism: Paraburkholderia sabiae; assembly: GCF_030412785.1. Lineage (NCBI taxonomy): Bacteria > Pseudomonadati > Pseudomonadota > Betaproteobacteria > Burkholderiales > Burkholderiaceae > Paraburkholderia > Paraburkholderia sabiae. The sequence continues at coordinate 601,729 of NZ_CP125297.1, read as the reverse complement.
TCCGTTGACCCCGTCACGCGGCCGGACGGATTTGTGTACCCCTCGCGGCGGCATAGAGGGTACACGGCCGTGGCACTGTCATCGCGGGCATTTGAGGAACTGCGGTCCAGCATCGAATGGAGCACGTCCCCCTTTGCCAGTTGCTAGGAATACGCGCGCCTGGAGGCCGACCCGCTGCTGGTTGGTCCGCCGCCAGCGGTGGCGAGAAGCATCCGTGGCCAAGCGAGCCAGAGACCTCCTGAGAAACATTAAAAATGCCGCTGTCCTTCAGGGCGTCTGGGCGGTCGGGGTGATCTCGAAGCCGAGCACGGCGATGCTGCGTTGGCGCTCCTGTCCCTGGTCGAGGAAGGCCTCGCTCGCCGCGCGAGGGCTGTACGCGCATCGAACTACGGCGTGTCCTTGCAGTCGAAGCCCTTAAAAACTGGGAGGGGACGCCTTAATCCGACGGTACCTGCCGCGGTGCCTGCAGGGACGGCGGAGCGCGTCATAAGCGCGGATCTGATCTTGCGCGACGAGCTGTTGTAGGACGGCCAGAAGCGCAGTCACGGAGCACGCGGAGGAATGCGCTCACTCGTAACTCAACCAGCGAGACCTCGTCGACTATCAGCGCGCTCGTATGGAGCGACGCCGCGTATCGTCAGCATCAGCTAAGTCGGTCATGAATCACTTGATCAATCATCGCCGTAAGCGTTGCTTCACCACCGTCTGTTCATAGGTGCGCTCAATCGGCAACCTAGTTCCCACCAGATCAAGTGGGAACTAGAACGATGGAAACGAAGGCGGTAGGCCGACGACTGGGATCCAAGAACTACTCGAAGGCATTCCGGGCGATGGTCGTAGCGCAATCAAACGATCCGGCCCGTTCGATCGCGGACGTGGCACAGGAGCACGGTTTGAATGCCAACATGATCGCGCGCTGGCGTCGTGCTCATGAGCGCGCTCAATCGATTACGCAAGCTCAGCCCACTGAAACGTTCATTCCTGTGCATTTGCCCGTGCCGGCGCAATTGCCGTCGAGTATCGTCGTCGAGTGTGGCGCCGTGCGAGTCCGCTTCGATGGACCACCTGACCTGAGCGCGCTTCGGACGGTACTGGCAACGTTGCGGTCGTCGTCGTGATTGGCCTCCCATCAGGAACGCGCGTCTGGCTGGCTGCCGGTGTAACTGACATGCGGGCCGGGTTCAACAGTCTCGCGGCCAAGGTGCAGACCGTGCTTGAGCGAGATCCCTTCTGCGGACACGTCTTCGTGTTTCGCGGCAAGCGCGGCGACCTGCTCAAGGTGCTGTGGTGGAGTGGCGATGGCATGTGCCTGCTGATGAAGCGACTTGAGAAGGGCCGCTTCATTTGGCCTCAAGCCGACGGTGGCGTTATTTGCCTGAGCCCGGCGCAATTATCGATGCTGCTGGAAGGCATCGACTGGCGGCAACCGACGAGAACAGCACGACCGACCTCAGCGTTGTAAACGTCGTTGCTGGCGCGTAAACTGCCTGCATGACGCGCGCGAACCCACTTCCCGACGATGTCGAAACGCTGAAGGCCATGCTGCGCAGCCGGGACGCGGCGCTTCGCGAGCGCGACGCTCAGGTGCTCAAACTGCAGGAAACGGTCGACTCGTGTCACGGATCGGCGTAATCGAGCCGGGGATGATCGGCGTAATGAGGCCACCTGGAATGGCCCCGAAACGCGATTTCGAAGGGACTCAAGAATGCGTTTTTTTGCCTGATTTTGCAACCACGTTTTCGCCGTTTTCGGGCATCGGTTTCGGCTTGCGGAAGCTCTCACCCTCAATGACGACACGGTAGGCGCCGTGCCGTAGCCGATCGAGCGTGGCAGCACCGAGGATGCGGTTGTCGGGGAATGCGTCGCCCCATTCGCTGAAGTCGAGATTCGACGTCAGGATAGTTGCCGCGCGCTCATACCTGGCGGCGACCAGGTCGTGGAAGTCTTCGTCGTGGGGCGCACGCAGGGGTTTGAGTGCAAAGTCATCGACGATCAGCACCGGAACGCGCACGAACTGCTGCAACTTGCGTTCATAGAGCTCAGTCGCCCGTGCTGCATGCAGCTTCTTGAGCAATTCGGTTTGCGTGATGAACAGGACATCGCGGCCCTGGCGTGCGGCGCAGTGGCCCAGGGCCTGCGCGAGATGCGACTTGCCGACGCCGGTTTGGCCGACCATCAGCACGCAGACCTTCTCGTCGATATAGCGGCCGGCGGCGAGATCATAGATGTGAGCGCGGTTGAGTTTGGGCACGCGGTCGAAGTCGAAGTTCTCGAGCGTCTTGCCTAGGGAGAAGCCAGCGCGGGCGAGCCGCACGCCGAGCTTCTTCTGCTCTCGCCGCGCGACCTCGTCGTGCAGAAGCGTGGCGAGGAACTCCGTGTAGGCAAGTTGCCCGTCGATGGCTTGACGGTTGCGTTGCTCGAGCGAGTCGAGGATGCCCGAGAGGCGCAACTGCTTGAGGATCGTGTTCAGTTCTGGACTGGGATGCATAGGCGTTCAATGGATCAGAAGGGAATGGAGGTCACGGCCGAAGCGGCCGCCGTTCAGATAGGTGTCGGCAGGCGCCGGCGTCGGCGCTGGTGCTGCGGTGGGCTGGCTGTCCAGCCCCTTGTCGAGGATCGCCTTGACAGTGCGGTACTTGGGGCTGGCGAACACGAGCGCACGCTCGCACGCAGCCTCCAGCCGTTGATCGCCGACCTTCTCGCGAAGCCTCAAGACGCCCTGCGCGCCGCGCAGGTTGACGAGCACCTTGTCGTTGAACATCGCGAGAACGAGCGCGTGGCAGGCTGGCCCGATATCCTTTGCCCGCGCCAGGCACCACTGTGGATCGTGCTCGAGCCACGCTTGCGCTTCAGGCGGCTGGTGGTCACGCACCGTGTGGCGATCGCCGGGCTTGCGCAGGCGCGGATGGGTCGCGACGAGCTCATGGCGGTGGAACACCTGCACGACCGTGTCGGTCGCCTTCAGCCACAGCTGCTTGCCAACGAGCGTGAACGGCACCGAATACAGTGCCTTCTTGTAGACGACGTGCCCGTCGGTATGGACCTTGACCTCGCACCATACGGCCAGCACTGGCGGCACATCGGGCAGTCTGGCGAGCAGTGGCTTCTCGATGGCGAAACGTGCAAGCGGCTGCTCGCGCGTCGTGCCGTGCTCGCGCGTGCCGGCCTGCTGCATCACCCAGTCGCGCAATTGACGGTTGGCGTCGGCGAGATCGCGGAATTCGCGCAGCGGCACGAAGGATCGTTTGATGTATTTGACTCCGGCCTCAACGACGCCCTTCTTCGCAGGATCGTGTGGAGGGCATGCATCGATCCGGAAGCCGTACCCCTCGGCCAGCGCGGCGTACGAGCGCTGTACCTCGGGGTCGTACATGCACGCCTTTGTGATCGCGCACTTGGCGTTGTCGATGATCACGCGTTCGACGCGGCCACCGAACCATTCGAAGGCGCGCCGGTGACAGGCCAGCCACGTCTCGACCGTCTGATCCAGCACGACCTCGGCGTATTGATGACGCGACCAGCACAGCGTCATCACGAAGAACCATGTCTTGAGCAGAACCCCGGACTCATGCGTGAGCACCGGACCGGCGCCGAAGTCGACCTGTGCGGCCTCGGCCGGTGCGAACTCCAGGATCGTCGTCGCTCTCGCGCCGCGCTCGGCCTTCAGGTGCAGCAGGAAGCGCCGCACTGCCGAATAGCTGCCCGTATAGCCGTGGTTGCGCTGAAGCGCGTTGAAGATCGTCGTGCCCTGCACGTCGGCGTCATACCAGCCGCGCACCAGATCGCGAAACGGTTCAATCGTGGAGACGCAGCTACGCGGCAGCTTCGGATTGCGTCCGAAGATCGCTGCCAGTTCGGCGTCGTCCGGCAAGGGCCGACCGGGATCGAGCCAGCCCCGAGCGAGCGCGACCTGCCTGACGGTCTTCAGCTTCCCACGCCCCATCAGGCGTGCGCTGGCAATGTCACGGTCGGAATCGCCCTGACGCATGCGCGCCAGAACCTGTCGATACTCAAACACTTCGAACCTCCTTCGACTCATCGGCCCTCCGGGCAAAAAGCCTGAAGGTACCGGGTTGTGGAAATTCGAAATGCGTTTCGGGCTGCCGCCCGACAGAACACTGAGCCCGCTACGTGGCTCGATTACGCCGATCCTGCGGTGGCTCCAATACGCCGATCATCGAGTGGCCCGATTGCGCCGATCATGCACTGGCTCGATTGCGGCGATCATCCGGTGGCTCGATTACGCCGATCCCGGAATGGCTCGAATATGCCGGTCAGTGACAAATTATCATGAATTTTGTATTTAACATAAATAAATCATGCATTCGGCTTCGTCTTTGCACCTACGCAGGAAACTGCGACGTTAACTGCTTACTTAAACGTTGATAAATTATATTATGTGAAATTGAGTGTGATACTGTCTGCCGAGAAAGGCACGCGGCGATCTCGTTACACTTGTGCTAATATTGTGCATGTATTTGCATGGAGCCTCGACATGAGCCCGGAATCCATTATCGCCCGCCCGGACGTCAGCGCCAGCTTCGACCAGTTTATGGCGTCGCTGCGCGACCCCGAAAGTCCAGCCCCCATCGTCTCGGCCCGGCGCTTCGGGGAGGCCCTGCATATCGACCTGCAGACACTCGCCCAGCAGGCGCATGTGCATCGCAATACGCTCAGCCGCCAGCCGACGTCGGAGAGCGTCCAGCGATTCCTGCGCGAAGCGCTCCGGGTGATCCGGGCGGCCACGGATAACTCGGGTGACATCAACCAGGCGCTCTTCTGGTACAGGAATGAACCGTTGCCCGTGTTCGACTACAAGACGGCCGAGCAACTGGTCTCCGATGGCCGGACCGACGACTTGCTGCGCTATGTTTCCTCGCTCGAGGCAGGCGCGGCAGGATGATCGTCAAAGCGCTATCGAAGCTCACGGCGTACCGGATGCACGTTCCGAAGTGGGCCGTCGCGCCAACGAGTGGCACCGGCGCGGGCCGACATGGCGGCCGCGCCAACCGTATTGGACTCAACGCCCTGTACCTCGCCCTGGATGTCGACACGGCCGTACGGGAATATCAGCAGATCTCGCCATTGATGCCGCCCGGCACGCTTGTCAGTTACCAGTTGACCGTCGAGCCGATTGTCGACTTTACGGGCGGGTATCAGAGCGGGACGTGGTCTTCCCTATGGGAAGATTTCTTTTGCGACTGGCGTGGCTGCTGGTTCAACCAGCGCATCGAACCGCCCAGCTGGGTGATCGGTGACGAGGTGCTTGCGGCTGGTGCGAAAGGCATTCTTTTCCGGTCACGTCTGTCACCAGACGGCGTCAATCTCGTTCTCTATGTCGATGAGCTTGAGTCGACAGACCGACTAGAAGTGTACGACCCGCAGCGTTCGCTTCCGCACAACCAGTCGTCCTGGACGTAGGCACCCTTTCAGGGATAGGCGGCCCGCTTCAGATCAGTGTTGGAAACGTCGCGGGTCGGACCCAACGCCGTCGCCGTCCGTCCGGTGAAGGAACCCGTGGGCGTCGACGCCCTTACGACGCCCAATTGGCCCATAGCGGGCCATTCAGGCGACGAATAATTGACGAAATGTGAAGTCCGGTCGGATGACAGCGGCTGGATCTTCGCTGCCTGCTTGCCTTTAGGTTAGGTCCCTGCTTCGCCTCAAAGCTCACCTTGTGATCAGTTATCGCCGCGCTGCGCAGCTCAGCGGCTCGACGCGGTTAGCTTCTCTCGAATCCTCTACTCAACTCCCAATCCGTTATGCGGCGATCATATTCGAGCTGCTCCCACTGAGCCGCATGCACGTAGTGATTGATGACATTGTCGCCAAAAACCTCGCGCAGCCATGTCGAGTTTGACGCTGCAGTGATTGCTTCTCGCAATGTTTTGGGAATTTCAGGCAACTCACCATCAAGATACGCGTCGCCGATCAGTGGACCCGGCAGTTCAAGTTTGTGATCGATGCCCGCGAGGCCAGCCGCGATAAGTCCAGCGAAGGCGAGATATGGATTGAGATCCGCGCCTCCAATTCGACATTCGACCCGGACGGCATTAGAGCCTTCGCCGCAAACGCGAAAACCAGCAGTTCGGTTATCAGGGCTCCATACCGTTCTCGTTGGGGCGAAGCTCCCTTTTTGAAATCGCTTATACGAGTTAACGTACGGCGCTAGAAACAGCGTAATGTCTCTTGAATACCTCAAAAGGCCCGCGAGATAACAACGCATAAGATCCGACATGCCATAAGGCGAACTCTTTTCAAAAAAAAGCGGCGTTCCCTCCAGTGTCCACAGGGATGAATGAATATGGCACGACGATCCCGCAAGCCCGTAGTTCCACTTCGCCATATATGTAATCGCTTTCTTCTGCTGCGAAGCAATCTCTTTGCTGCCGTGCTTGATGAGTGTGTGTTGATCTGCCATCACCAAAGGGTCGGCATAATGTACGTTAATTTCTCCTTGGCCGGCGCCCCATTCTCCTTTTGAGCATTCGATTGCAATTCCTGCTTCATGCAATCCATTCCTTATCGGGCGCATGACAGATTCTTGGCGCGTCGTCGATAAGATATGGTAATCGTGACTGTATGTTCCACATGTCGTCAGGTCGCGGTATTTCCTTACCGACGTTTCCTCGTAGGTTTCATTGAACAGGTAGAACTCAAGCTCCGATGCGAAACAGGCACTCATTCCCCTCTCCGTCAGGCGGCTAAGCTGTTTCTGCAGGATCTGCCTCGGCGAATGCGGAACCGGCTGGCCGCTCTGATCTAGAACATCGCAAATTACCAATGCAGTTCCTTCCAGCCACGGAAGCCGTCGTAACGTCGAAAGATCGGGCTTTAGCACGAAGTCGCCATACCCCGCTGCCCAGCTGGCGCTGGCGTAGCCGGCGACCGGTTCCATCTCCATATCGTTAGCCAACAAGTAATTGCAGGCGTGTGTTTCCTGGTAGCCGCTTTTAACAAAAAATTCGCCGTGAAATCGCTTTCCGATAAGACGCCCTTGCATGTCAACCATGCAGACGAGAACAGTATCAATAACACCAGAAGCAACCGCCTGTTTCAATGCGTCAAATTTAAGACCCATACTTTACATCCTTAGTAATCTTTCCGCGCAAATTCAATTTCATCGAAATAGAAATCGACTATCAAAAAATCTCAACGGAGCGTACCAAAAACAGTCCTGTATATCTGGCTAATCCAATTTCCGAATAAGAGATGCGCATGACTGCGCCAGTAATTTCTGGGTCGCAGGGTTTCACAATCGTCTGGAAAATAATTTTTAGGTAAATTTGTGTGTCGACCGATTGAGCGATCACGAAAATATTCATCCGCTAGAGTCTGTGAGTCATACTCGATATGATTGAAGATGTGTAGTGAATGATGCTTCGGGTCATCAAGTAGGCACAGACCCGTCTCTGGCGATTCGATGAGTACGGATATACTACTGCTCGAAGGAATGTCCGTGCTTCTCATTTCTGTCCACCGAGAAACCGGAATACACAAATCATCGGAAAGGCCCCGCAGATAAGGTGACTTGGACTCCAGGCTATGGTGTCTGAAAATGCCGAAAGCCTTCTCTGTCAGAGCGTACTTTGGCAAACCGTGGAAATGATGCATCGCCGCTTGCGCTGCCCAGCAAATGTTAAAGCAACTGCGAGCGTTGGTTTGTGTCCAGTTTAGAATTTCGATAAATTCCTTCCAGTATGCGACTTGCTCGAACGGAATCGACTCAACCGGCGCGCCTGTAATGATGAAACCATCAAAGATCTTTTCCGTTACGTCGATCCAATCTCTATAGAAGGTCGTCAGATGGCTCACCGGTGTATTTTTTGGCGAGTGACTGGTGATTTTTATAAGCGTAAGATCGACCAGTATAGGTGTTGCGCCGAGCAGGCGTGCAATCTGAATTTCGGTCTCGATTTTGTTGGGCATGAGATTTAGCAAACCAACGTGCAAAGGCCTGTCGCGCGAGCACAATATGCTGTCGCCCTCCACCACTGTGATGCCTTCTGTCTGCAGCACAGTCCCTGCGGGCAATCCTTTCGGCACTTTAATAGGCATGGATCTACACTCTCCCTTTCAATCTAGACGACGCGTAGAATTGTAAATGGCGCTCAGACAGAGCCATGCAGAATCCTGAGTGAGATTAAAGGAGCAAACCAAGTGCGATGCACGCGTACAGTGCGCCTGTTATTTTTTCCAACAAGGATCTGTTCTTGAAGGCGACGCTCGCTCGATGCGCAATAAACATATAAGTACTATAGACCGCAACCGAGATGATGGTCGCGGCGACACCCATCGAAACTGCTTGAGTGGAGTACGAGCCATACGGGTTGATAAAGCTCGGATATGTAAGCAGTGTGGCTACCCACCCTTTAGGGTTGACCAAAGAGACTACGAGTGAATCGGCAAACATCTGTTTCGAGTTCCAATTCGTCATTTCTTCATCGCTCGAAGCCGAACTTCCACAGAAAGTAATAATGGCAAGATATACAAGATATATCGCACCCATCCACCGTAAATACCTTAACACCCATTGGTTATCTAGGATAAAAAAGCCCACGCCCGATAACACGACTGCCGCATGGATTGCCGCACCAATTCCGAATCCGACGGCTCCTGGAATTGCAATTTTGAGTCCGTGCTTAAGAGTTTGCGCGACGGCAAATGCGACGTTCGGTCCCGGCAAAACTACTGCAGCAGTAAACGCAAGGAGAAACAAAGTGAACAAATGAAAATCCATTGACACCGCCAATTCTGTTTAAAAATTGCCAAATGGAAGGAACAGCGGCCTGAGGATCTGACCTCGATCGCTATTTTTTGCATCGCTGCGCCATGTAGGCGTCGCAGGCGCGCCCGAATGCCTCGAAAATATTTTGGCTCGCGTTATCCCTACTAGCGTGCCATTCGGGATGCCACTGAAGCCCGAGTTGAAATGTTGGTGAATTTCTATATGAAAGCGCCTCTACAATGGCATCATCTGCGACTGCTTCCACTTGGATACCTCCTCCCAGCTTGGCAATGCCTTGCTTATGCAGCGAATTAACTTGTAGCTCCCCATTCTTGACAACCGACGACAGCAATCCACCAGGAGCGATTTTCACCGAGTGAACAGGTAGATACTGCTCGTCGCGAGGCAGGTTTGCGTTTTCTGAATGCGTGATTCCTTTGTGTGACGACGACAAATCTTCGTGCAGCGTGCCGTTTCTATAAACGTTCATCTCCTGCAATCCACGGCAGATCCCCAATACGGGCATCTGAAGCTCTCCGGCTACCGTCAATGCGACCCACGACAACCGGTCTCGCGGACGATCGATCTCGCCGGGGACAACATCGTCTTCGGTGCGCGCCCATACGCGCTCGTTCCTGCAAAAGACATCGGGATCAAGATCGGATTCGTCGCCCGTCAGCACAAGCCCGTCGAGACGGCGCATCGCTTCACGAAATGTGCGAATAGTCGCCTCCGATGGACGATCTCCGTCTATCGTCGGTAAAATGACGCACTCGACCAAAGCGTACTTCGTCAGCGCCTCGATATAGCGCCGCCGCAACCAGTCGCGATGGACTCCGTCGCAAAGATGACGATTTGCGGTAACCCCAACAACGGCGCAACCCATAGGACGATGCTGATCCATCGTTACACTCGCTCCTCGCCCGGCAGGCGCTCAAGCTGAGCCTCGTACAGCCGCCGGTTCCGCTCAAGCAGTTGACTGATGACACTTGGCTGCCCATTGGGGCCACGAGCGAAGAGTCCTCCCCATGAATCGGCAATCTCGGCATATTGCCGATCGCGTAGCCTGATCTTTTGTGCCCGTTTCAGGTGCCAGAAGGGGATGCCAGGCGAGAGATGATGTTCCAGATGATATTCATCAAGGTTGGCGCCGAACAGCAGCCGCTCGATGAGGTTGCCTTTGCGATTGCGCGTCAGATAGACATCGTCGGTTTCGGTCTCGCACATTGGAGAATGTTCCGCAAGTTCGATGAACCAGCCCAATGCCTGAAAGGTCGTCAGATAAGGAACCAGCCAGAACAACACGAGCATATCAACCGACTTCGCCTGAATGAAGCCGAGAATAACGACCAGCCAGAACAGTGCGAATCCGTAAGTATCGATGGCAGATCCCAGCCTATCGATGTCCTTCTGACCTTCGCGTGAAATGAGAAACCGGTTGTTCCATAGATATTTTAGGTAGCGTAACGTCGCACCGCCCAGCATTACCTTCCAGATAACGGAAAACGCGTACTTGCGTGGATGACGGACGTCATATACGCCTGACGATATGAAGAATTTCAGGTCAGGGTCTTTCTCGGGGTCGCCGAGATGAGGATGATGCAGATGAACATGAGAGTAGCGATATGCCCAATGACGCTGAAGAAGAGGATATGCTGCAAAAACGATTCCGAGAAAATAGTTCCAGCGGGTGTTTTTTGCGAGTGTCCGATGTGCTGCGTCATGGGCGATCGTCGTCAGCCCACGTTGTTGTGCGCCAATTATTAGCACCACGATAGGGTACAGCCACCACGTAATTCGCACAGTCGCGTAAGCACATGCCAGAATGACCAGGTAGTCCTTCAGAATATAGAGTGCGCCGGTGATATTATCAGGCTTCAATTCCGACAACTCACGGGTAATGTCGCGCGAGAAGCGAGACGTCCTGAATCGTTTGCCTCGCAGTTGCCACGCTTCACAATTTTCCATCATTAAATCTCCCTTCGTGAAAGATCGATGTCAGACGGCGTCCAGTCCTTGTTGAATATCCGCGACGATATCGTCTACGTTCTCGATGCCGACACACAGCCGGATGGACCCATCGAAAATACCGGCGGCCTCACGCTGCTCCTTTGGAACAGTCGTGTGAGTTGTCGAGACTGGATGCGTGACCAATGTTCGCGCATCACCCACGTTTGATACGTGGTACATGAGCTCGATGTTGGTGATGAATCTGCGTCCGGCTGCTTCATCGGCCAGTTCGAACATGATGATCGCGCCATAACCGACACGCGCGTCAATCAACTCGTCAACAAGCTCGCGTTCATATCCACAGGATAGCGATGGATATGACACACGCTTGACCTTCGGATGCTTTATCAAGAACTCGGCAACGGCCAACGCATTCTCACAATGCCGTTGCATGCGAAGATGAAGTGTCTCAAGCCCTTGAATCAACTGAAAACTGGAGAACGGACTAATCGCGGCACCGGTGTCACGTAGCCACGTCATCCGCGCCTTCAGCAGATAGGGACTTGCGCCAAGATCGCCAAGTTTAAGAACGGCCTCTTTCCAGAGGATGCCACCATGCGCTTCGTCCGGATAGTTAAACAACGGGAACCGGACTGCATCATCGAATCCGAAGCGCCCATTATCAACAATCAATCCGCCAAGCGTCGTCCCGTGGCCGCATAGATACTTCGTCGCTGAATATGTGGAGATGCTCGCGCCCAAAGAGCCGGGACGGCAGAGCAAAGGAGTTGTGGTATTGTCAACGATGACAGGAACCCCATGCCGTTCTCCAATCTCCGCGAGCGCGGGGATAGGCAAAGGGACGAGACACGGGTTGGAAAACGCCTCTCCAAATATTGCAATGGTTCTGTCATCGGTCAGCAATTCGAAAGACGATATATTCTTTGGATCTGCGCATCGCGCCTCGATTCCCAATCGTTTAAATGTATTGAAGAGGAGATTCCACGAATTGCCATACAAATACTTCGATGCAACTACGTTATCGCCTGGCTTTCCGCTGCACAGGTTAGCGATGGCAAGAAAGGTTGCGGCCTGCCCAGAAGCTACCGCAAGAGAGTCGCTTGCACTCTCGACTGCGGCAAATCGCTTTTCTAGGATACGCGTCGTCGGGTTAATGATCCTGCTATACGTAAACCCATCTTCTTTGGCGTTGTAAATTCCGGCAATCTTTTCCAAGTCACCTTCAAGCTCATAGGCTGTTGATTGGTAAATGGGCACCGAAACAGCCTTTGTCACCGGATCATGGCGATAGCTAGCATAAAGAAGTGCTGTTTCTCTGGACATCTGCTCACTGGCATCGCTCCTTGACATATCACAAGACCTTTTCCAAATATCGTTTTTTTGACGCCGGCAAGTGTTTTCTAATGTCTCGATTGGCATCGAAGAAATCCTGAAACGCGATTTCCAACAGGCGAATCCACATCGGATCGATGCATCCCATACAACCAATCCTGAAACTGCGGGACTGAGAATGCAACTTTGTATAGATGTAGAGGTTGTAGTCCACCAGATGGGCGTACAGCGCGTCGAGGTCTTTTTGGGTACGAATGACATTAGGTGCGGTAAGGGCAAGGCATACCGGTGACCGTATACTCGCGTTTAAAAGAGGAGAGGCGTACGGCGCGGTTGCGCCGATGATGGCGTCACGTACAGAACGGTAACGCTCACCGCGGCGACAGACGCCCTCGATGGTCAGTCGCTCAAGTGCTTTGGCGCAAGCCTGGATGACATGTGTTGGAGGAGTGGAGCGCCATTCACCGGAATTCTCAAAACTGTTCCATTGGTCTCGAACATCCAGCACGAAAGAATTCATATGCTTCGCGTTGCTATTAAGCATCTCCAATGAAGCGATTACAAACGACACACCCGGTGGACCCTCAATGCATTTATTGCTAGAAGTGACAAGGACGTCAAATTGCACCTGCTTGGCGTTAATCTCCACGGCACCGAAGGAACTGATTGCATCTATGATCGTTCTTACGCCACGCTTCTTTGCTAGTTCTACTATCGGTCCGATCGGATTAATGACGCCTGTGGTGGTTTCGCAATGCACGAAGCACAGATGCGTTATCGTGGCATTCCTCCTCAGATATTCAGCGATTTGGGATGTTGAAAGTGGCTCATCACAGGGAGCAGTCATGCTGACAACATGTACACCACGGAGTTGCAGCATTTTTAGCATCCGCTCACCGTAAATTCCATTGATGCAGACGAGAGGCCGATCGGAAGGCGCAACAAAGGAAAGCAACGCGGCTTCGATGCCGTAGGATCCACCGCCTTGCATCGGGACCACCGAGTAGGCGTCTTTACCGTCAACTAAATCAACTATTGTCTCTCTTACCCGATCCGTTATCGTCTTGAAACACCCGTCGCGCGAGCCGACGTCATATTGCATCTGCGCCCTGACCTCATCGCTCAACGTCAATGGCCCCGGTGTCAGCAAGAAATGATGTTTTACAGTCATGTATAACACTCCGCGATCGAAGATGATTATGTGAAGGCGTGAACGGTACATTCAGGCATTCTTAAGTGGATGGCCATGTGACACAAATTCCACTGCATTTCTCACCATATTGGCCGTGCCTCAGCCTTCACGAGACCGTTTGAATTGTCGACACGCTAGCTTCCACGCCTTACCCCAGCCGGATACATATTCGGCGCGTTCGCTTCTGCGCTGAATTACGGTCATCGCCGACACTGTTCATTTCGAGTCCTTCAAAAGTCATGTCATTCGCGGGAAGATCAGTGTTCCGCCATGCGAGGCGAACTGCAGTTTGAGCCAACGACATGCGATTAACTCATCTGAACCGAACCAAACTACTTATCATCAGTCGCCGCAAACGTCGCGCCGACCAAACGCGCACAGAACCGCAAGCGCCACCATCACCTACATCTTGACCCGCCCCATATCCGTTGTTGCTCATCTTGCCACAGCGAGACATGTTGTTAACATGAATATTTCTGATGCAGTTCTAACGATTTTTAATGGCAACACGCATTGTCAATCACTGATGGACTAGTTCCCGTTACACAAAAATTACATACGATTCGAAAAGAAACCAACCTTAGCTCGATTTCTTTATCCACATGGTGACGCATTTTCTCTAACGCGTTGCATGCCCACTTCCTCATTCGCTTGTGGTCGCATTGATGGCAGAGAGTGTGACTATCGATAACTTCGGAAGATGTCGGGAGCTGGTAGTTACACGAACGGCTGCAGCTTTATATCCGTACATGGACTCCCGCCTATGAGCAAGATCGGTGTGCATTTTGAAGGTCTCGACTGCGTCCGTACATTCGGCTTTTTATGTGCCGGCCATCGGCACGAGCCATCATGGACGTTTGCGCGCTTGTCCCTCATCGGCCTCCTGGCTTCTTGATGCAGCCGCCGGATATATCAGGATCTACAAGCGCCGGTCCGACCGGTTCGCCATGCTTGCCGCTTCTTGCGCAATCGTGGATGGAGTGAAATTACTTCGATGCGTTACAAGCGAGCTACGCCAGCCTGAAGCTGTCATTGCTCGTCAGTATTGCCCACGCAATTCGCGCCGTCTTGTTCGCGAGCGCGATTGCAGCGATGCTCACGTGGCGGCGCTGCATCACAGCTTTGATCCAGCGACTATGTCGGTCGTCACGACGGTCTACAAAGCGCATTACAGCGCGCGCGCCCTGGACCAGCAGGGTGCGGAGATAGGTGTCGCCATGCTTTGTGATGCTGCCCAGCTTTGACTTGCCACCGCTTGATCGCTGCCTGGGCGTCAGACCCAACCACGCTGCGAACTGCCGCCCGTTCCTGAACTGCTGTGGATCTCCGACGCCGCTGAACAATGCGGTTGCTACGAGCGGTCCAATCCCGGGTACCGTAGCGAGACGCTGGCAGCTTTCATTGCGTTTGAATATCTCGGCAATCTCGGAAGCGAGTTCGTCGATCCATCGCTGTAACGCTGCCAACTGTTCGATGTACATTGAGCCAAGCCGTCGAAGCAGGATCGTGATGCGGGCATCAGCATCATTCACGAGTGCCACGACACCCTGTCTTAAATGAACGATACCCATTGGAAAGATGAACCCCTCTTCGGCAAACATGCTTCGTATCTGGTTTGATTTCGCTGTTCGCTCGTGAACGAGCCGCTCACGCATACGATGAACCGACTGCAGTGACTGCTGTTCAGCGCTTTTGATCGGTACCGGATGAATGCCAGGTCGTGACACCGCCGCGCAGATGGCCGAAGCGTCATTCGCATCGTTCTTGCCACCGACCAGAAAGGGTTTCACATATTGCGTTGGCAGAAGGCGCACCGTATGCCCTTGCGAGCTCAGTTCACGGGCCCAGAAGTGCGAACCATGACACGCTTCGATGCCGATCAGGCTTCGTTCCAGTTTCGAGAAGAACTTCAACACATCTGCTCGACGGAGCTTCCGCTGTATGACAGGTCTGCCACCACGATCGACGCCATAAACCTGGAATACGTTCTTCGCAATATCGAGACCAATGGTGAGCGCAGGCATAGATGTTCTCCCGGAAATTGGTGAGATCAGTGTCGCCCCGAAGGGGGCGGGAGTCCATACCATCAGCCTTGTTGCAGCTGATATTTTTGCTGCGGGCCCCTATGGAATCCGCTCACCCGCGCCTCATTTAGCCATCGAGCTCGAAGCTCTACTCTGGATTCAGGTTTAGCGAATCGTCGGTCCGATCTGTTTTGCCATCACTCTCGATTGCCAGCGCAACCTTTCGACGCTCCATCAATTAAAGGTCAACGATCTGTGTGAAACCAGCCGTTATGCCAGCTTCACGCTTACCCAGTCTGACTCATATTGGCGCCCATGAGCCAACACGGCCCATATCGTTCGCGCTATCTTGTTCGCCAGTGCAACGACCACTACATTCGGTGGCCGCCGTTTCTTCATTTGTTCGATCCAGGGATCAGGATTTTTCGCGCTGGTGATAACGCTGCGCGCACCGTGGATGAGCAACGTGCGCAAATAGATGTCGCCACGCTTGCTGATCCCATGCAGGTTTCTCTTGCCACCCGAACCCGTTTGCTTTGGTACGAGCCCGATACAGGCGGCAAACTCGCGGCCGGAGCGGAACACTTTTGCGTCGCCTATTGTTGCGACTGCCGCTGTCGCCGTCAGCAAAACCACACCGGGGATCTGGCTGATCGCCTTGACCTGCCTGTCTTCTTTTTCCATTCGCGCATCCGTCGCTCGATGGTGGCGATCTGACCGTCCACACTGGTCAATCCGCTCCACTGCTCCCGCAGCGTGTCAACGAGTACCGCTGGCGGGCGATCGGCAACCCGGGATAGCACCTCTGGCATTGCCCTGTCCAGAGCCGCTCGACCCTTGCCCATGACTTCGCCGTATTCCGTCAGCAGCCCGCGCAGCCCGTTGATTTGTGTCCACACCGTGAACGGCAAATGGCACGTTGATGCCGACTCGCGGCTTCCGCTGCGGCCTCGGGACGGGAGGTCCCTTTCATTCTCTAAGCAGAAGCGAGCGTCATATCAGTCCGTCTTCCCCGTCACGCGCCGGGCTTCTACAGTGACGGGGAGCGCCGTATCAGGTGCCATTTCGGGCAGCTCCAGCTGCCAGCCATTGGCCAGGGTAATGACCCCCCCCCATATATGGGCGCGCGCAACGGAAACGATTGGTTCCTCAAGATCCTTCTTCGGGACATAAGCGGTCAATGCTCCTCGTCTATCCCTGCAGATCATCACTTTCACGTCTGAAGCTCCTCAGTCTGTGTGGCAAACATATGCTGCATGCGCCATGGTCTTCGAGTAACGAGGAGAGCGGACGTCGCAACTCTCGGGCACGTGTGCCGTGCCACGCAGCAACTCATTGACAGTCATGGACCTAGTAGCTAGCCTTCATCGGATAACAGGCATGTTGATGAAAGCGCGATTTCTTCGTCAGTGTAGCCCGCGATCCGCGTCGAACCCGACGATCGCTCCGCGCGATCCGGCCGTCACGAGACTCATCTTCTTCCCGGTCGGGATATCCGCCATGGTTGCGGAGATCGCCCAGAGCGGCGAGGCATTTTCCCCACCGATATGCCGGCAGGGAGTGAAATGCGAGCGAAGAGGCCGTGGCCCGCTCGCGCGAGCACGTGATCGGGAAGATAATCGAGCGTGCACAGTTCCTTCGCGCGCATGCCGACCTTGCGATCAGTTTCAACGAAATGAACCGCATAGATGTAAAACCGTTGCAGGAACATGTCGATCCGGGTGACATAGCCTGTGTCGCCCTTGCTCACGAGAAGCTCGCCCATATTCTTGCCGGCATAGGTGCCATCGTTGCGAATTACCGAGCGCGCGATCACACGCTCGCCAATGCTGAACGATGGCGCACATGCGACCTCGATGGCGTCCTCGTTTTGCAAGTCACCCATCATTTGCTCCTGCGAAAGGCCAAGGTGTGCACTTCACGATGCCGGTGGCGGCAACAAGGGACGCCCGTGTCCGATCGCACCCACTTCAACGCGCCTGACACCGGGTTCGCCTTCGCTGGCGGCAACACCAGGTCCCGAATTGTCCTTCATGAACGCGAAACCCGACCGGTCAGGTGTGTCGACGAAGTCGATCGTCACACCGTCCAGCAGCAGGCGGCTTTCTGCGGGCAGGAAAAGACGCAGACCATTGATCTCCATCGCCTCGTCGCCTAGCTGCGCCCCGGTTACGGCACTGTCCGGCATCGTATCCGGAGCATCCACCAGAGTTCACCAGCAGACGAAATCCCGCACCAGATGGCAAGCCGGAAAAGCGCACAACACGGCGCATGAACTTTTCGGCAGCGGGTGTAACGGTAAGGTTGGGCAGCATGATTTCGATTCCGTCAAAGTGAGCAGTTGTTAGACGCAGGTGGCGCGACGCGCGGGGAAACGGGCTAGGCCGGAACGATGCATCCGTCCACGGGGCACACCGCCACGCATTGCGGAGTATCGAACTGTCCGTCGCACTCCGTGCATTTCTTCGGATCGATTGCAAAGACACCGTTTTTCTCACAGATGGCGACATTGGCACACTGCGGCTCGCAGGCGGAGCAGCCGGTACACGTTGACGCAATGATCTTCAGGGCCATGCGACACTCCTTGCAATGATGATCGGTGTACGCCCGGTCAGACAGACATGACTATCCTGCCTGCTGGGCGACGGCAGGCGCTTCGACGAACGACCCAAGCGTGTTATCTGTACGACGCCGCTACAGGCAGTCGAAGGCAGCATGCTGTCGCTCACGCTATCCATCCATAGATGGCTCGTAGCAACCGACGGCGGTTGCGCAGTAGGCAAAAGCGAGATCCGTGCCAATCGCGCGCGGCAGCCTATGGCGCAAATGCAGCGAACTCTTAGTTCATCTTGTCTCGCTACGCCGACATTCAAACCCGACAACTGGAGCCAAGCCTGTCGCTGTTACGACAAAACGGGATGACTGACCGGCACAGAGAACTTGGCTTCAGGTTCATCGAGCGCGACGTATCCCGCGCGATGAAACTACACGGTGCGCCCGGCGTCAAAACGGCGGTCCGCGACGCTAGGCGGCGAAATCACTCGGCGGTGACAGTGAAGTTCTTGGACGCGAAACTCAGGCCGCCCGGCGACGACGTGATCTCGAAGCCGTATTGGAGTTCGCCGATCGTAACGTCGTCGAAATAGTTAAGTGACTTCAGGTACTTCATGATCGCCAGCACATCGATCGTCGTGTCGTTGGTCTTAGTTGTGCGCACGAACGAATAAACCGGGTTGCTGCCGTTGCTGCCCACGTAGACGTTCCAAGTCCCACCGGCTAGCGAGACGTTGCTGTGCAGCGGTATTGCGCAACCAGCGGACGTCCAGTTGTAGGAGATCGGCTTGACATTACCGCACCCTTCCGAGGTTCCGGTGTAATTCAGCCAAACCATAATCTCGTGCGCATTGTTGCTAGCCCATATGTCGAGGGTCGATTCCCATGCACCGCCAGAAGGCGTAGTAGCCGATACCACCGCGGTCAGCGTGTTCAGCGAACCGATGGTCTTATTGATCAAGTAACCGATGTGCGGATAGGATTTGATGCCGCTGGTGTTAGGCTGATCCGAAGTTACGCCCCAGTCGAGGTTCGTGTTGGCCCAGATGGTCTGCGCACCCGCTTCCACATTGCGGCAGGGAGACCAGACGTCGTTGTTAAGGGTGTAGCCGCCGTAGATCCATGAGGCAAATAGATTGGTCGAGCGGCAGGACGAGGTTTCGGGGGAAGATGCAGACCAAGTCGCGGCTTGCGCGCTGCTGACGCAAAGCATCAGTGTGGCGGTGGCAGCGTAGCTTGCTAGGATCGAGATTCGGCGCATGGTATTGCTGCCTCCTGTCATGTGGATGGATCTGTAGGAATCAGTGGGGGCGAGCGGCTTGAGCAGCAGTCCAATCCAAAAGAAACACTGCGCGGGAGAAAGTTTGCGTGACGCTGTTGTCCAAGTCTCCCCCCTGCAACCATGTGAGCCACCGAATGCAAAACATCGCCCCCCAACGCCCGCGCGACGCATTCTGTTCCCACGAACTTGACTTCCTGCGCAGCCGTATCGATTTCTGCTTCAGGTCCATTGGAATAAGCCGGCGGCACGGCACGATTTTGAAAATAAATCGCCCAGAATGGTGAGCTCGGGACGAATGGTATGCCCTGCCCTGCCGACTGTGTGATACTGGGTCCATCCTTTGGCTCTGGTTCTGGTATAGATCTCACTGACGCACCAACCCCGGCCGAAGGTGCGCTCGCGATAAAACGCCTCTCCCGCAACGGCAGCAACTTACTGTAAGCGCTCAACGATGCGCGGTTAACCGATCCACTGAGACGCCCCGCTCCCATCGATTCTTTAAAGTTTCGCTGGCACCTGCGCACGCACGCCAGGATCACATTAAGCGGAGCGGGACACGCCCGCCAGTGCATCTCCGTCGAGTTTTCAGCTGTACATCCTTCTGTGTTCGACAATCTGATTCTCAGCGCAAACCTTTACAGCGGTCAATCGCAGCCTCAACTGTGCCGCACACCGCTTCCAGCACTAGTCTTGCACCAGCGGCTACGATCAAACGGAAACATAAAGTAGTCGATCACGGTGAGCGGTTCAGACTGGTCTCGAAGACCAACTTCCGGCCACTCATCCCTTTTCGGCCAGTACGCTGTACGAAAAATCGTGTCCCAGATAGTCGTGAAGAACCCGTAGTTTCGGCGTCGGTGATGCGGTTCCAACGAGTGGTGAATACGGTGGAATTTATTGTCGCCGATGACGTATCGAAGCAGACCAAGATTGACGCGGGTGCTAGAGTGCGAAAGATGCGCCTGAAAGGCAATCAGTGTCATCGCAACAACTGGCACCACGCCAGATTCAAAGTGAATCAGCGTGAGTGGTAGTGCCACAAACACTGCATAGATAAGCGGCTCGGACACGTGATGATTGCAATTCCAAGCTGTCAGCTCGCGAATCGAGTGATGAGTAGCATGCATGCGCCACATGAATGGAATAGCATGCTGAGCTCGATGCATCCAGTAGTAGAAAAAGTCGCCGGTGATCGCCACCAAGACCCCAGAAAGGACGGCCAAGCCCACGTTAATGATTGCGTTGTCTGAGTGAATCAATGTCGCGAAATTGACCGTTAGGAGCGGCTCGACCCCCAACCGTTCCAAACCGACGGCGTAGCCGTGCCAGACTACGGCACCGAGCCCAATGCGAATGATCCAATTCCGGACGCCGCGAACATAAGACGCAAAACTGTATCGATAAGCCGGAAGGATTAGCTCAAGCACGAGGCACAATGAAGCGAAGATCGCAACGAGCCTAAACGATTTCACAAAAAACTCGGTCATCTGATTAACATCGAGAATATGCATCTGTTTCGCTCCGAGAAAATCGACCGAACGTGCCTGCCTCCGGTCGGCGCAATTCTTGCGCCAAACGAGCCGACCTTCTTCACCGAGGACCATGGGTACACCGGTTATTGATCTTCAGCGCAGCCAGATAAGTCCGGTTCGGCGTCGATATCCGTGCCCGGCAAGGGCGTCAAATTTTACCTTCACGCCACATTCATATGGTCATCGTGGATTACCGTGCCGTCAGAACGGTGCGTCGCATACTATGCGGCATTTCCAAAAATTCCGAAAATCGATTGTTTGGATAGGCGCCATTTGATCTTTAAATGGTTAACGCTACTCCATGACGGAGTATGCTACTGACAATCAATAGATCTGACTCACTGTGAACGGCGTAAACGCACGTCTAGAGATCCTAATTATATCGCAACGTGATAGCCGGCGCAGCCATTCCACAGTCTTCATCGGTGTATCTCTGATCCGCGAATGCCACCTTGACCGCTTCTCCAGTGACCTGCTCTACTTGACGCGCAAGCTCGCCCACCTGCGCAAGTTCCTGCTCATTTGCTGGCGTCACCTGTACGGCCAGCAAATGTCGCAGCGTGTCTACTGCAAGATGGACACCTTGCTGCCGCGTTTGCGCTTATGACCATCATAGCCCGTACGTTGGCCGCTCTCATAGGTCGACTGCGCGCACCGTTGACCGGCAGGCCTCGCAGATAGGCGTCGCCTGCCTTCGTGATGCTGCCCAGCCGGGCCTTGCCGCCACTGCTGTATCGACCGGGCGTGAGTCCCATCCAGGCTGCCACCTGCCGGTCGTTTCTGAAGTCGTGCCCGGCACCGATACTGGCGAGCAATGCACTGGCCGTGGTTGGGCCGATGCCGCGCAACCGCATCAGCCTCTTGCTGCGCGCATCCTCACGCGCGATCTCAGCGATCGCACGGTCGTATTCGAGCAGGCGATCCTCGATATGGCCGGCATGCTCAAGCAGATCGCTGATGCTGCGCTTCGCCCAGCCAGACAATGTGTCCAGATGTTCCGTGATGTGTCTGCGCACCTTCTCCGGGCTCTGAGGCAGCACCACGCCGAATTCCGAGAGCAGGCCTCGCAACCGGTTGTAGGTCACGGGTCCGCTCTTCAACGAAACCTTGTCGTGTCCGATGCAGGCAAAGCGTTGCCTGCTGTTGTTCGTCCTTCAGTGGCACAAAACGCATGCTTGGGCGCGTCACCGCTTCGCAGATCGCAGCAGCATCCGCCGCGTCGTTCTTGCCGCGCTTGCCAGACATGCGAAGGCGCCACAAGGTTGTGGCGCCATGAGCTTGACCGTATGGCCGTGCTGCTGGAACAGGCGTGCCCAGTGATGCGCACCGGGACAGGCCTTCATGCCATGACGCACGGCGGCAAATGCGCAATCAACATCGCCAGTTGATCGCGCGGAACACGTGGCTTGACCAGCATCGCTTTGCCGGCCTCGTTCATGCCGTGAACGGCGAATACATTCTTGGCAAGATCGATTCCGATAGTGACAATAGGCATGGACTTCCCCCTCGCTGATGTCGATGAACTTCGCAACTTCATCCTGGCACATTGATGCCGACTCGCGGCTTCCGCCGCAGCCTCGGGACGGGGAAGTCCCTTTCATTCTCTAGTCAAGCGAAAGCAAGCGCGAAAGACATACCTCTGCGCACCCATCGCAAATCCCGCAATTCGGGCTCGCGCCTACATGTTGGCCGACGGATATTCTCCTCGCGGCGCCCATACGCGCGACTGCTCCGAGGAAGATTTCCATCACGTGGGCTCGTTCTGGAAGCCCTGCTTTCGCCTTCCGGATAGCTCCGCAGCCTGGATCGGCGCCAATCCTGCGCGGCACCGGCGTTTGCTCGCAACGGTGTAAGTGCCTAGCAATTTCGAGGCACCGATTACCCGCTAGCATGTCGTGATGCAAAGCATCGAAGACGCTCCAATAGCCTGGTGCGAGTATCAATATTATTTGTTTGATATACGCCCGGTGCTTTTGATATGGTCACATTCACCGTGACTTCAATGAATAGAATTTTGCGGCATGCTGCATACTTATCGACTACGGAATAGATCACTATCCATATTCACATCAACCATCGTTCCATAGGCGGATGCATTGCCATACGGAGACAATCCATGAAGAACCGTGTCGAATTTCTCACGATGTTTGTGGCCGACTGTTGACCTGCTGTATGACTACGCTCCCTTCCTCCAGCCTTCAGAGTCTGAAGGAGGAGTTGGCTACTTTCCGTCCGGCAAGCCCGCTCCCCGTGTTGCCATTCGTTGGAGCTGGTATCAGCGGCCTTGTGGCTGCCACAGAACTATTGCGAGCAGGTGTAAGCAACATTACATTATTTGAGGCTCGCGATCGCATTGGAGGAAGAATTTGTCCCAAACATTTGATCCAAAGCAAGGCCGGAAATGATCCTTCAAGGGATACCGGCCTCTATCTGGCTGGATGTGGCTGTTCTTTCACCGGTGGATGGATTGAGGGATCTGTGCAGACGGCTGCGAACAGTGCATGCGCCATGATACGCAGCACAGGAGCGAAGCTTCTGCCGGGTAACCCGCTTGACGAAGTGCGCAGCGTTTACCGTTACTGATACCGCATTCTCAAAGGCATTTGAGGCAATATGCATTTTGAAAACACCCTGCAATCACTGTGCGATCGCATACGGACTGGTGCACTGTCAGCAACTGAAATACAGGAGCGCATACTCGGCGCTGATGGACCTGCGGCGACACTCAACTGCTTCATTCGTACATGCGACGTAGAGACGCACTTTGCTAGAGCAAACGACGCCTTAAAAAGTGCACCACTATTTGGCATTCCTTTTTCACTAAAGGATAATATTTGTGTTAAAGGTCTCCCTGTCACTGCGGGAACACCGGGAATGGAAGATTGTATTGCCAAGCGCGATGCTTCTATCGTCAGGAAGCTGAAATCGCTCGGTGCTGTCGTCGCCGGCAAGAACAATATGCATGAACTTAGCTTTGGCATCACATCGATCAACCCTCAATGGGGGACTGTGGTGAATCCAGCAGCTCCCGAACATGTGGCCGGAGGCAGCAGTGGCGGTTGCGCCGCGGCTGTGGCAGCCGGCATCGTTCCCATCGCAATCGGGACGGACACCGGCGGCTCCGTAAGGATACCGGCCGCCTTCTGTGGCATTACCGGCTTTAGGCCCACAAGCGGTCGGTGGTCTTCAGCCGGTATCATCCCCGTTTCTCGAACCAAGGATTCTCCCGGCCTGCTGACGAAGACAGCGAAACATGTGCAGTTTCTATATGAGTTGCTATCCCCGGAAGATCGACTTCCGACAAAAATGAAAAGTAGCCGACGCCGAATCGGCCTTCCGGCGTCGATGTGGACGGAACTGGATGATGATGTCCGAAAGTACTGCGAGCACGCCATCAGACGACTGCCTCGTGCAGGTTTCCAATGCATCGAACTCGATGATTCGGCTGTTGCCAGGCTAAACAAGGTCGGAACGTTTACCGTTCCGATTTATGAATTTTTCACGGACTTCCCGCGGACATTGCTTTCGCTGGGGTGGGCGAACAGGATAAATACCGTATTCGCTAACATTCGTGACACTGACGTCCGCGATATCGTTCACACCAATCTGTCCGGAAAGCTTATCTCTTCCCGAGACTATTCATCAGCTATCCAGAGTATAGCTGCCTTACGCATGGAAATGAATGCGTTGTTTAGCATCTGGGACATTGATTTGATCGCTTACCCAACCGTTCCGCGTAGCGTACCGCGTCTGATCGATGCCAGGCGGCCTGGACTATTTGCAGACGTGATTCGCAACACTGATTTGGCCAGCAACGCTGCGATGCCTTCTATCACGCTTCCTGTCGCGCCCAATAAGTCACTGCCGGTGGGACTGAGTTTGGACGCTGCGCGAGGTCAAGATCGCCTTCTCCTGGCCGCGGCAACAAGTATTGAAGAAATTCTTATTTCGTAAAAGTGGGCTACCGTATAACTCCGCTCGGAGCAACAGCGGTAGCAGCCGGTCTCACACGCACTGTCGGGAGGGCGAACGGTAAATGCAAATTTCCTTGACGCGGATAAATGCGCTCTTTGACCCTAACAGTTTTGTTGACCACAACCAAGATGAGAGGAGTCATTTCATCTGCGGCGAAGGATTGATAAATTCAGTAAGGACGTTTCTGGTCATGAATCGCGGGCGAGACTGTGAGTTCCAAGGAAGTGGCCAGTGGTGCACTGCCAAGCAAATCATAAGCACGGTAACTCAGGCCCGGAATAACGGTGCCCCGTTGATCTACATTCAGGACCAGTCTGGAGGGACAGGCAATTTCGACACGTCAAAGGTGCTTTCGCGAGACATGTCCAGGCTGCTTTTGTCTCCCTCGGGAATGGGCCGGGTAAGCGCATCTATTGCGGAATTCGCAGAAACTCATCTGCTGATTTCCGCCATACTCGGTCCTACTTCAGGCCCGCTTGCTTTACCGCTGATGCTTGCCGACTTAGTACTTATGACTGAGAAGGGAGCTTTATGTATGGGTCGGCCGGATATGGTGAAGGCCATGCTGTCGCAGGAGTCCGACGTCTATTCACTAGGCGGAACAAACGTTCACAGCAAGGACTCAGGTTCGGTTCAACTGGTATTTGATGACGAAGGAGGCTTGTTCCGATGCTTAAAAAAATTGGTTAATGACATTTTCAACGGCAGATCACGCAGCGCTTTTGAATATCAAAATCCCGATCCGACGGATTTTGAAAAGTTGATACCATCGGATCACCGAAAACCGTATGACATGCATGATTTGCTATATTCCTTCATCGATAAAGGCAGCCTGACCGAAATAAGCGCACTACACGCAATGGAGATATTGACGGGCTATGCAACCATCCAAGGAAATCTGGTTGCGGTTATCGCCAACAACCCTCGACACAACGGAGGAATAATCCATCGAAAATCTGCGTCCAAAATGGTCAAAATGATAAACATCGCGGCGAAAACCAAAACTCCGATTGTATTTGTTGCTGATGTCCCTGGATTCATGATCGGCAAAGAAGCGGAGCGAAGCGGCATATTCTCTGCGGCAGCAGAATTGTTTCGATCGCATATTCAATGTAAGGTGCCGAAGTTACTTCTCGTTGCTCGAAAAGCTTACACGGGCGGTGTCTACGCTATGTGCGGGCCGGGGTTCGACCCGGTGGCAGTGCTGGCATATCCGCATGCGCACATTGGCGTTTTCAGCCCGGATACGATGAACAAAGTTTTATCCAGCCTTGATGAGGACGCCATGGCTACAGCGCGAACACTAACCAAAGAAATTGAAGACCCCAAGTTATTAAAAATTAGTGGATTAATCACCGATGTCATCAAGATAGAACAAACGAGAGACGAAATAACTAAATATTTATTCCCCAACAGATGACCGACCTCGTATTTTCCCAATCGTTTGCTTTTTAAAGTGTCAAGATTTATAATTATGTGCGAACTACAAGGCGCGATGCACTTCGAATATTTTCGT
The DNA here is from genome assembly GCF_030412785.1 of Paraburkholderia sabiae. Taxonomy (NCBI): domain Bacteria; kingdom Pseudomonadati; phylum Pseudomonadota; class Betaproteobacteria; order Burkholderiales; family Burkholderiaceae; genus Paraburkholderia; species Paraburkholderia sabiae. The sequence goes on along the minus strand of NZ_CP125297.1, from coordinate 575,624 downwards.
CAAAACGGCCAAGTATTGGCAGACTTCCTGATGCCTGATTCTGAGAATATTAGAAGCTTTGCGCCATTCCACTCACGATGGTTCCACCAAATCATGTCCTCGGGCTTCGTGGCAGCATTCTTTCGCTATTTTTGATGCAATCATTGCATCACACAGCGCACCGGAAGATGCTTTGGACCACCAACGAAGTTGGACGCGATGAATTCAATTTCACCCGCCGGCTCGATAAACCGCAACCTCGGAATCAGTTCTTCAAACAGGATGCGCATCTCCATGTTTGCGAGATGCTGACCAAGGCACACGTGGGCGCCAACGCCGAATGCAAGATGCCGGTTCGCTTTGCGGTCGATATTGAAATTGAACGGCTCAGGAAAGACTTCCTCATCACAATTTGCTGAGCCGTAGCAAAGCATCAGCCAATCGCCCTTTCGTATTGTTCGTCCTCGGACGTCGGTGTCGACAGTTGCCGTACGCATGAAATGTCGCACTGGCGATGCGTAGCGAAGGGTTTCGTCGAGAAACTGCGGAATCAGCGAATGATCCGCCTGAAGGCGCGGCAGAAGATCAGGGAAGCGGCTCAACGCCCACATCGCGACTGAGATGGACGATGAGACCGTATCGTGCCCCGCCGCGGCGATGATCACGTAATAGCCAAGAAGCGTTGCCTCATCGATAGGCTGGCCATTGACCACCGCGTTGGCTAGTACGCTCGCGATGTCGTTACGCGCATTCGCCCGACGGTCTTCGGTCAGGCGCTTGAAGTAGTCCTTGAAGTCGGCCACAACGGACAGCAGAGCCTTGCCCATTGCGCTGCTCGCGCCGCCTTGGCGCTGCATCTCGCGCTTGTATTCCGCATCCTCGCTTCCGAACATCTCATGGGTCAGAGCCAAAAGCCGCAGCGTATCCTCCTGCGGAACGCCGAGAATATCCATGATCACGTTCAGCGGGTAGTGGGATGCAACGTCGTTCGCAAAATCGATCACTTGTCCGTTTCGCTGCAGCAGTTTCTCGGTCATCGCACGTGCCAGCGATCGAATGCGGCCGTCAAGCTTGATGATGCTGTTCGGCATGAACCATGACTGTGTGAGCGCACGTAGATTCTTATGCTCTTCCCCATCGACATGCACAAGCGAGCGGACAATGTTCGGACTACCAGTTGCGGAAATGACATGCTCAATCGCCGCTCTCGGCCGGCAGACGACAGAATACTCGCCGCTGCAAAATGAGACGGTGTCTCGTGAAATCATGGAGACGTCGGCGTATTTCGTGACGACCCAGAACGGATCATGCCCGTCCGCCATTGCACGCCCGACAGGGTTGTTCGCGCGCGCCCAAGCATACGTTTCATGGAGACGATCAGGGTTGGTATAGTAATGCGGATCAACCAGATGGTTTGCCATGTATTTTGGCAGGTCGAAATTTGACATGTTTATGACGGTAGGACTGTTTAAAATACGTCGTGAAATCGACATGGCCAATAACCACACGCAAAAAAAGCACTGAAGCGGTTGCGACACAATTGCGTTCGCCCCATCGTCCCGCGAAACTTTCTGAGACTGGGACCGATACGCCGTGATGCACGCACTTCACGACCACCACTTGCTGCAACGTTCGCGCAGTCGATGTCCACGCGTGCCCCGAATGATGGCTTGGATGCGCGTAGAGTATCGTGAGCTTGTCAAGTGACTGGCTCGGCGCGCCTGCAATTGCGTCGACATCTGCGCCGATTTCGCGGGCTCCGTGCTCTTTCATTCGGTTATCGACCGTATTCCTCTTGAATGTTGCAGTGAATACACAAATTCCCACCTTGCATGTTGACCGTTCGGGGGCAGAGATCGTACGACTGGTGAAAATCTTACGCTTCTTGCGATCATGAAGGCAACGACCTTAAGCTGATAAAGGTGTTCGCCCCTGCTATCAGGGCGAGGGAACCGAGCGTAGCGAATGCGGCTGACAATATCGCGGTGAGTTGGTTTACTCGAAGTAACTGGCCAAACAGCGAAGCGGTCGACCTATCAATCACGGCATAAGTGTACCGTTGCACCTTTCATCGGAAAAGAGCTTGCAAATAGGCGGCATGATTGAAATCAATGGTTTAGTGCGGCACCAAGCTCGACTGTGACAGCGAAATCGATTTTCGCCAGCATCGGCTCGGGGTCGATACAATCGATCCGGGCTGTGTCGCGATAAAGCGGTCGAGACGAGCATATGCGCCTCGTGTGTGACGTTTGCGATGTTTCGCTCATGCGAGGGCCAGTAGTGATGGCGCGCTCATAGTAGCAGATAGCTTCCGGAAGGCCGCCGGGGTCAGCAAATAGATGGAGAGACACGGGTTGCGTGGGCAACTTTTCGGCCACGTTCCAGGGCAGCAGGTCGTCAATTCGATTGCTTTGTGGTCGGCGACGTGAGCCAGAGCGTTCTGAGCGTAAAACCTGTCAGCCGTTGGCGCATAGCCAGCCAGGCCGCCCTGTTACTATCTTCACTCCTCGACAATCGAGGATTTGGCCAGCTAGGCCCGGCATGATTCTCGCCCCCAGTCGCAGTCATGATCCGGGGGTGTTGTCACCGGGCCTGGTGGGTGGCTGGTGATCGCTAATAGGGGCTCGGCCACGATATCTTGAGGCCGTCCGTAACGTGGATGCCGAGACTTGCCACCGATGTTGCAGGCCAAACCGTTCAACCTGCAAAGCCTTCGATGCAAGAAAACCAACAACATAGCTCAGTCGACGTATTCGTCGGCGTCGATGTCGGCAAAGGCCATCATCATGCCGTCGCCCTCGATCGGACTGGAAAGCGCCTGTACAACAAGGCACTGCCCAACGATGAGGCCAAGCTGCGCGCCCTCATCACCGAACTCAAGACGCACGGCCAGCTCCTGTTCGTCGTCGATCAGCCCGCCACCATCGGCGCGTTGCCCGTGGTAGTCGCCCGTGATGAAGGTGTCCTGGTCGCATATCTACCGGGTCTGGCTATGCGCCGCATCGCCGACCTGCACGCGGGTGAAGCCAAGACCGATGCCCGCGATGCCGCCATCATTGCTGAAGCCGCGCGCTCGATGCCGCATACGCTCCGCTCACTTCGATTGGCTGACGAGCCGCTCGCCGAACTCACCATGCTGTGCGGCTTCGACGACGATCTCGCGGCACAGATCACGCAGACCAGCAACCGCATTCGAGGCCTGCTCACCCAGATCCATCCGGCGTTGGAACGGGTTCTGGGACCGCGCCTCGACCATCCGGCCGTGCTCGATCTGCTTGAACGATATCCGTCACCCGCCGAGCTCGCCTCAGCCAGCGAGAAAACACTCGCCAACCGCCTCATCAAACTCGCACCTCGCATGGGCAAGAGCCTGGCTGCCGAAATCGTCCGGGCGCTCAGCGAACAGGCGGTGATCGTGCCCGGTACTCAGGCAGCAACCATCGTCATGCCACGTCTTGCCCAGCAGCTCGCGTCCTTGCGCAAGCAACGCGAGGAAGTTGCCAGCGAAGTTGAACGCCTGGTGCACGCACACCCTCTTTGGCCGGTCCTGACCAGCATGCCGGGAGTCGGCGTCAGGACCGCCGCCAGACTCCTCACTGAAGTCGCTCACAAAGCGTTCGCCTCAGCCGCGCATCTGGCTGCCTACGCCGGCCTCGCCCCGGTCACCCGACGCTCGGGCTCGTCCATTCGGGGCGAACATCCGTCCCGACGGGGTAACAAGGTGCTCAAGAGAGCGCTCTTCCTCTCGGCCTTCGCTGCCCTGCGCGACCCACTCTCAAGAGGCTATTACCCGCGCAAGGTCCAGCAGGGCAAGCGCCACAATCAGGCGCTCATCGCTCTCGCACGACGACGCTGCGACGTGCTGTTCGCCATGCTGCGCGACGGCACCCTTTACCAACCAAAATCCGCCTCTACTGCTTGACGAATCACATAGGGGCACCCCCCCACAATTGACTGATCCGACACTCGCCCTACAGTTGGGGATTGGCCAGAATAAACGTTTCAAAAGAGTTTGAACTTTGTCTTCTCGCCGCACTGGCTGATCTAATGGCTCAGCGTACCGTAACGATATGGCTGAACGCTCAGTAAGTCACCAGTGCTTTTTCGCTCCAGCTCGCAGGCACTTATCCGACAGATGCACAGGACTCTGTCGGTGCTGCAACAAAGCGCACAAACGCCTTCCACGAGAAGAGCCACCAGACTTACACAATTGCACCCCATCGCGTCGTTCCATTGACAGAAGCTCGCCTGCTGCGCCGGGGAACGTGTACTGGAGCCCTTGTTCCGGTTAGCTCTACCGTCCGTCGAGGAACGCCGGCCTGAACTCGGAGACGACTTCAGGCCAAGTAGGTTCTGTCCGCTGTCATTGCACCTGGGCGAACGGCGTACCCGTCGCGAAGAACCCGGCGTGCCGCGGACAGGCGGGCTGTTGCGCACTAATGCGACGGAAGATGCGCCACTACGAAAGCTAACACTGCCATAGGTCCGACGCCCTTCCGACAGAAAGAGCATGCGCGCCATTCACCTCCGTTTATTCGACGATCAACCCATGCCGGACGGAATACCGTATCATCTCCACATTGTTGGAAAGTCCGAGCTTCTGCATTAGGCGCGTCTTGTATGTACTGATCGTTTTCGCGCTGAGCGAGCACGCGTCGGCGATTTCGTTGATGCTCCCGCCCGCCGCGAGCATCTGCAGCACCTGAAATTCGCGATCCGACAGCACTTCGTGCGGCGGCACGTCGCCGCGCTGTGTTTCGAAGACCATGGCATCGACGAGTTTCGGGTCGATGAAGCGGCCGCCTTCCGTGAGCTTGCGGATCGCCGCGAGCAGCACGTCCGGGTCGCTGTCCTTGGTCAGATAGCCCGTCGCGCCCGCGCGCAATGCGCGCGATGCCACCTGTGCTTCATCGTGAATGCTCAGCACGAGTACAGGCAGCGACGGTTGCTCCACCCGCACTCTGCGGATCAGATCGACACCACTGATGCCGGGCATTGTCATGTCGAGCAGCAGCAGATCCACGACGCAACTGCGCAGCCTGTCGATCACTTCCGTCCCTTGCGCCGCTTCCGCCGCGACCATGATATCGCTCGTGGTTGCGATGATCTGCCTGAGTCCGCCACGAACAATCGCATGATCGTCCGCAATGAGTATTCTAATCATGTTCGACGTCCGCCATCGAGCGGAATGTGAATGGAAACCGTGGTCCGCGCACCCGGCCGGCTGCCGATCAGAAACGATCCACCGATTAGCAGCGCGCGATGCCGCGCATGAAAGCAGCGCCTGAAGACCGTGAGAAACAACGCATCGACTGCCTCGCTCACTAGGTTGACGAGCGCGGTGCGGCGAAGTAGCAATGGAGATTCGACACCGTTACCTCACGCCAATCCGCTGGATATCAGCCTTCACTCGGCGCACAAGATAGTCTTGTTGCACCATCACGATCCAGCGTGATCGCGTAACTAAAGCCGAGCAGCGTCGCGAGAAACCGAAGTTTCGGGGCGTCGCCGCGTGTAGCCAAACCGTTCTACCGCGCGTTCAACCTGACTAACGCCATATTTCCCGCGAGTGTCGCCGTTTGGCTATCCTATTCTGCACTCGGTCTCAAAGACGAATTCACTGCGCCCGCGGGGGTCCGAAATGGCCTGATGAAACGGTGTGCCGCTCCCCGAGTGCGTCTTGCCCTGATTCTTCTCTGCGGTTATTGCCTGCTTCTTCACTCCTTACGCCTGCGACGCTAACCGGGTGCTTTTCCGGCGACACGCCCACAGCCATCGGACTCGCCACGGGCGCCGGGCGTTCGATGAGAACGTCGATCTTGTCCGCCGTTTCGCAAAGCGAGCAAGATCCGTATTTGCCAAGTTAGTCCGTGTCGTAGCGGCGCGATTTACGCATTGTTTTGCCCAAACGTCTCAGCGCGGCAGGCGTTCTGTCTCATCGCTCGCTCCGAGAGATAGGCAATTGTCACACTTCGCGTGCCATGCCATTTTCGACGGCGGAGTTTCGCACAACCGGTTTAACGACACTGTCAGGGTGCACTGGAATACCGAGGCAGAACATCCTGATTAACGCGTCAGGAACTCCTGAGCACCATTTGCTCGTAGAGCCTGCTGGCGATGCTGAAGACGAAATGCGCTTTATCGCGACCATCGCTTCCCGACGATTGCCATCAGTTGCGCTGTGCGACCGTGCTACCGCCTCCAGTTGAGCATGCGCGCATCGAAAAGTTATTGCTCGAACGGAACGTTGCCGTCCACTACGCAATCATTCGACGTTGGTGCAACACGTTCGGCGCAGGCTTCTCACGGTGCGGTCAAAGCGGCTCGCCGCGCATCCCGCACCACACGACATTTGATGACGTGCTTGGACGTTTCGCGGCGCCGTGAGCGCCTCGAGGGCAAGCGCATTCGGCTGAAGTCCTGGTCGGTTGTCGCGCCGTCGCGGGGAGGCGGGTCTCGAGATCGGCGGGCAGAAGTGCACGCTGCGCGGCTGGATGCGCTCAAACGCACACGGGTCGCCGCTTTCCGATTCGCGTAACACCGATTTTCCGGGCGGTCGACCTAACCTGAGCGCCTGTGCTCCACGGCGAACTTGATCTGCTCGGCCTGATCATCAATTTCGAGTTTGCGCTCCAGATTCTGCCGATGCGTTTCAACGGTTCTCACTGACAGACCGCAGCGCTGTGCGATCTGCTTGCTCGACAGACCTTCGGCCAGTTGATCAAGAATGTTACGCTCTCGCGGTGTCAAACGCTCCCTAGGATCACGAAGGGTCGATGCCTGGATAAGCCGCGCGCCAAGTTCTTCGCTGAAGAACGTCTTCCCATCAAGAACCGCACCGATCGCGCAAATGATTTCCGCGCCCGGCAAATCCTTCAAAATATAGGCGCGAGCACCGGCGCGAACGGCGTTGGTCACATACTCAACGTTGTCGTGCATCGACAGCACGAGCACGCGTATGTCAGGAAAGCGCTCATGCAACAGCGCCGCGAGCGTCATCGCGTGTTCCGCATGCCTCGCTTCGCCGACGACTGCAAAGCCTGGCACAGCCTCCAGCCGCGCGCGCAAGCCGTCGCGCACGAGCGGGTGATCGTCGACGAGGATAAGGCGCGCAGCGTCCTTAGAATCGCTCATAAGTGGTTCGCCTCCAGTTCTTCCCGAAGCAAGCCGTTCACGAAAAGCGGCACGGTCGCCATGACTGTCGTATGGCCGGCGCGTGAATCGAATTGCAGGTTGCCGTTGAGCGCCTCGAGCCGCTCGCGCATATTGCGCGGACGGACGCCCGCATGCGGATCGGCCTGCACCCGCGCGACATCGAAGCCCCGTCCGTCGTCGCTGATCGAAAGCGTGACATTGCCGGCCGACACTTCGAGCGACAACGCCGCGCGAGCCGCGTGCGCGCGCCTGAAAATATTGGTCAACGCTTCCTGCGCGATACGGAAGAGCGCCGTCTTCATCGTATCGGGCAAGTGCGCAGCGTGATCGTGCGCAATCTGCGTAAATCAAATTGACAGATGACTCTGCGCGCTCAGTTCGCGCGTCAGCTGTTCGGGCGCGGTGGCAAGATCATCGAGCATCGAGGGACGCAGCACATGCGAAATACGACGCACTTCGCGCAATGCATCGCCAAGCGTTCCGATGCCCGTGGACAATGCAGCTTCCGCCGGCGGGACGCGCGTTGCGCTCAGTTCGAAGCGCGCCAGCGCCGATTCGAGCAACAGCTTCACGGACACCAGCATCTGACTGATGCCGTCATGCAACTCGCGCGACAGCCGCGCGCGCTCGATTTCCTGCGATTCGACCACCTGTTGCGCGAGCCGCTTTAGCTTCGCGTCCGCGCTGCGATATTCGCTGACGTTGAGCACCAACGCGCGCACGGCGATCACGCCCAGACCGGCGAGCGCGATCGCGCCGATCCACAGCATCGCGCGCTCGATATCCGCCGACGCACGCTGGTCGATGCGCACGAGCGTGGTGTCCACGTCGACGAGATAGATGCCGGTGCCGAGCATTCAGCCCCAACGCGGCAACGGCACCACATAGCCGAGCCTCGGCGCGAGCTTGTCGGTCGAAGGACGATGCCACACATAGCGCACATAGCCGTCGCCCTGCGCTGCGGCGGCGATCAGTTGCTGGATGGTCAGCGAGCCCGCCGGGTCGCGCAAGGTCCACAGGTCGCGTCCGACCAGATCCGGCTCGCGCGAGTGCATCAGTGAGCGGCCATGCATGTCGTAGACGAAGAAGTAGCCGTCTTGGCCGAAGTCCATCTTTTCGAGCATCGCAAGCGCACGATCGCGCAAGATCGCGTCGTCGCGCGCGTTGCGGCCTGCTTCGTCGTGGAGCGGCTTGATCGCGGTCGTGGCCAGATCGACGTAATGGCCCAACTCGATCTCCTTGCTCGCCATGTATGACGACTGCGTCGTATTGTGCCGCGATCGCGGCCAAAACGGCACGATGGCGAGCAGGAAAATGTTTGCCTTGAGTTTCATCTGCGAATAGCCGGTCGGACTGCCTACGAAGTTCCACGTAGCGCGCTTACGTAGTTGTGCGCTTGTGGCGCATGCGACGAACACGAATACTACACGCCCAAAGCATCGCACATCTTCGACCATGCGCGGCGTCACGCAATGCGCCGCAATGGACCCGGCCAGCAGCGCTGACGGGTGTTCGTAAAACTATATTGGAGACTCCCATGAACCGGGCATCCAGTTTTCTGGTGTGGGCGGCAGTCGCACTGTTGGGCGCATTCGCGTTCGGCACCATCGCGCTCGCGCACGAAAAGGTCAGCGCCCTCTGGGTCGTGGTGCTTGGTTGCGGACGCGAACTGCGACCGGTGAGCAAGGCCCACGACAAACGTGTCGCACCAACGCCGAATGATTTCGAAGCGGACGACAACGCCCCGGCTGAACGACAACTTTTCGATGTCGCGCAGGCTCAACTGAACCGGGTAAACATGCGCACGGCGCGACTGTTGACGCGTGGCGTCAATCGATGGCCGCGATGAAGCGCAATTCTTTCGCCTTCCGCATCGCCAGATGTTATCCGACCCGCTCGGCAACGTGACAATACCTCCCGACCGAATGTCCGATTCGCGGACCAAGCTATTAAACGGGCTGGCGACACAACCCGCCAATGCGGTACGTTCGCACCGGTACATGTCCGGTCACCTTGTGACTGCTGCTCTCTTTAGATCGCGCCCAACCCCAGTCTCGTCTGACCACATTTCTTCTTCGATCACTGTTTCTTCTTACATTTTATACATGCCATACTTGCGAGGTGCAGCGCATAATGAAGATTCGAACGGCTGAGAGTATGCGGTAAATGAACGTTCCACGTTTTTCCGAAAAACGAAACAACTGCCAAGTCCTCTGGGAGGACGCGGACCGCGTCCTCTGTCGGGTTTGTCAATCTCGCGGCAGCGAAAGCGTTCTGGTTGTGCAGACCACGGCGGCGAATCCCCCAGCCGACACCATCCTTCGCCTCACCCATGAATTCGAGCTGAAGGAGAAACTCAATAGCACATGGGCAGTACGGCCGATAGATATGATTCGCGGAGAAGGCCGGACTGTATTGGTGCTCGAAGACCCGGGCGGTGAGCCGCTCGAACGGATGATCGGCGCGCCGATGGAAATGGGAACTGTTTTACACGTTGCCATCGGCATCGCTGAAGCGCTGGGCAAACTCCACCAGCGCGGTTTCGTCCACAAGGACCTCAAGCCCGCTCATATTTTGGCAAACTGTGCGGATGGTTCCGTGCGGCTCACCGGCTTCGGCATCGCTTCAGAACTGCCCCGCGAGCGTGAATCCTCAGTGCCACCTGAGACGATTGCGGGCACGCTGGCATATATGGCGCCGGAACAGACAGGGCGAATGAATCGCTCGATTGATTCCCGAAGCGACCTCTACTCATTTGGCGTTGTGCTGTACCAGATGCTCACCGGTGTATTGCCGTTCAACGCCGACAATCCGTTGGAATTGGTGCACTGCCACCTTGCGCGCAAGCCGATGGCGCCGAGCGAGCGGGTGGGGAGAATTCTGCCCGTCGTCTCGGAAGTAGTTATGAAGCTGCTCGCTAAAACGCCCGAGGAGCGCTATCAGACTGCGGCTGGTGTGGAACGTGACCTCCGACGTTGTCTCACCGAATGGAAACGTCGGCGGCACATCGAAGTCTTCGCGCTCGGCGAGCACGATACGCCTGATCGGCTGTCGATTCCCAATAAACTTTATGGTCGGCAACGTGAGATCGATGCTATGGTCGCCGCGTTTGACCGCGTCATGGCTAGGGGCACACCGCAATTGGTGCTGGTTTCCGGTTATTCGGGCATCGGCAAGTCCGCGATCGCGAATGAGCTACAGAAGGTGCTCGTGCCGCCACGAGCACTCTGCACATCGGGTAAGTTCGACCAATACAAGCGCGACATACCATACTCGACACTGCTGCCCGCTTTTCGTGATCTGGTGCGCCGACTTCTCACCCTGCGAGAGGCGGAACTGGCGATTTGGCGCGAGGCGTTCACGGAGGCACTGACGCCAAACGCGCGACTCGTAACCGACCTACTCCCCGAACTTAAGCTCGTCATCGGCGACCAGCCGCCCGTCCCCGAACTGGATTTGCATCAGGCACAACGCCGTTTCCAGCTTGCCTTTCGGCGGTTCGTGAGTGTCTTTGCCCGGCAGGAACATCCGCTGGTGCTGTTTTTCGATGACCTCCAATGGCTCGATACCGCGACGCTGGACCTGTTGCAGGATTTTCTAACTTGCCCGGATCTGAAGTATCTGATGATCATTGGCGCCTATCGAAGCAACGAGGTAGACACCAATCATCCGCTGATGAATAAGCTTCGGACATTCAGGAGCATGACCGCGGCGGTTGACGAGATCGTGCTCCTACCGCTCACCCGCGAGAACGTGGGGCAATTGATTGCAGAAGCGCTCCACACAACGCCGGAACTGGTCTCGCCACTTGTGCAGCTCATACATGATAAGACTGGCGGTAATCCGTTTTTCGTCATTCAATTTCTACACGCACTCGCCGACGAGCATTTACTCACTTTCGACCACAACCTGGCCTGTTGGCAGTGGCGTCTGCCACAAATTCGCGCAAAAGGCTACACGGACAACGTGGCAGACCTGATGGTCGTAAAGCTGGCCCGCCTCCCTGCCGAAACACGGGGGGCATTGCAACTGTTCGCCTGTCTCGGCAATACCGCAACGCTCGGGATTCTGTCGAAAGTGTTGGGGAAAACCAAGCAAAGTGCGCGCACGTTGCTGATACCAGCGGTGAAAAAGGAGCTTGTCGATGATCTGGGAGAAGCCTACAGGTTTGCGCACGACCGGGTGCAGGAAGCTGCCTATTCGCTGATCCCAGAAGGCTCGCTTCCGAAAGTCCATCTGCGTATCGGGCGCCTGCTCGCGACACAAACCACTCCCGAGAAGCGAGAGCAGGCGATATTCGATATCGTCAATCAACTCAACCGCGGGACAGCGCTGATGGATGATCAGGAGGAACGCGACCAACTTGCTGCATTCAACCTGATAGCCGGCCAGCGCGCCAAGAAGTCGACGGCCTACGAATCAGCGCTCACTTATCTCATCATGGGTGCGCAACTCCTAGCCGACGACTGCTGGGCGCGCAAGCACGAACTCATCTTCACACTCGAGCTAACTCGAGCCGAATGCGAATTCCTGACCGGGCGACTGTCGAACGCAGAGCAACGCTTGAAAGTGCTGTCACTTCGCGCAACACGTATCATCGAACAGGCGGTCGTCACGTGCCTGCAAATGGACGTTTACCTGACTCTTGATCAGAGCGATCGCGCAGTCGCTGTTTGCCTCGAACATCTCTGTCGCGTCGGGATCCATTGGTCAGCCCATCCTAGTGAAGAAGAAGTACAACGAGAGTACGACCGCATCCGGATCCGGCTTGAGGGTCGAGTGATAGAGGACCTCATCGATTTGCCGCTAATGAACGACCCAGATTCTCTTTCGACGGCTGACGTGCTGAGCAAACTCTTGCGCCCAGCATGGTTCACGGACGCGAATCTGGCTTCGCTGACGATATGCAAAGCGGTCAGTCTCAGCCTGGAGCATGGCAACTGCGACGCGTCCTCTTTCGCGTATGTTATGTTTGCACGGATAGCGGGACCGCGGTTTAACGACTATCAAAAAGGGTTCAAGTTTGCCGATCTCGGCTACAACCTCGTCGAACAACGGGGCCTCAAGCGCTTTCAGGCGGTCACGTATCTTTGCTATGCGCTTTACGTCGCGCGCTGGACGAAACACGTGCGGATGAGCCGTGAGGTGCTGGATAGTGCATTCAAGGCGGCGAATCGAATCGGAGACCTCCCGTCTGCCGCCTACACGTGCTGCCATGTTGTTTCCAACCTGCTCTTTGTCGGCGAGCCATTAGGCGCGGTGGAGCATGAAGCCGAACAGGGCCTAGTCTTTTCCGAAAAGACGGGCTTTGGCATGGTTGTCGATAACCTGAGCACGCAGCTCGCGTTAATTCGAATGCTCCGCGGCTCAACACTCCGATTTGGGAGCCTCGATGATCGCAACGTCAACGAACTTCGCTTCGAGCATCGTTTGTCGGGCAACCCCGCGCTGGCGACCGCTGCGTGCTGGTACTGGATCAGGAAATTGCAGGCCCGCTATATTGCCGGCAACTACGCGGAAGCTGTTGACGCTGCAGGGACGGCGCAACAACTGCTCTGGACGTCTTCGTCACATTTGGAGGAATGTGAGTATCACTTCTATGACGCGCTGGCCCGAGCTGCATATTACGATCATGTTCCGGCCGTAGAGCGGCAGGTTTGCCGAGATGCCATAACGACGCATCACCGGCAACTGAAAATCTGGTCGAAGAACTGCCCCGCAAATTTCACAGATCGCGTGGCGTTGGTCGGTGCCGAGATTGCCCGGTTGGAAAACCGCGATGTTGACGCGATGCGGCTCTTTGAAGAAGCCATCCTGTCAGCGCGCGCTAATGGCTTTGTCCATAACGAAGCTGTAGCGAACGAACTCGCGTCCCGTTTCTACGCGACACGCGGTTTTGAGAAGATCGCACGCATATATGCCAAAGAGGCCCGACAGGCCTACCAACGGTGGGGTGCCGATGGCAAGGTGCGACAACTCGACGACCTTCATCCGCATCTAATGGACGAGGAGCGAGCGCCAACGCCAACTACCACTATCGGGGCGCCCATCGAACAATTGGACCTCGCTACCGTGATCAAAGTATCGCAGGCAATTTCGCGCGAGATCGTCTTGGACAATCTGATCGATACTGTCATGCGCACGGCGATCGAACAGGCGGGCGCGCAGCGGGGGATGCTCATCCTACCAGACGTCGACAAACAATGGATAGCGGCTGAAGCTACAACGGACGGCAGCATGGCTCGCCTGCAGTTGAGGACTGTGCCCATTAAGGCGACGTTGATGCCCGAATCAGTGCTTTACCATGTCTTACGCACGGGGGAGAGTGTCATCCTCGACGATGCCGCAGAGGACCCTGCATTTAGCACGGATCGCTATATCCGCGAGCATCGGCTGCGTTCTATCGTGTGCTTGCCTCTGACGAACCAGGCAAAGCTTACGGGCGTGCTCTATCTCGAAAACAATCTGATCACCCGCGCATTCGCTCCTGCTCGAATTGCAGTGCTTCGCCTTCTGGCCTCACAGGCAGCAACATCGCTTGAGAACACTCGCTTGTATGAGGACCTTACGGAGCGCGAAGCTAGAATCCGTCGCCTCGTCGACGCAAACATCATCGGCATCATCGTGTGGAACGCTAATGGCGACATTCTCGAGGCCAATGACGCATTTCTGAGAATGGTGGGATACGAGCGCGAGGACCTCGTCTCGGGCCGCATACGCTGGAGAGATCTGACGCCACAGGAGTGGCAAGAGACCACGCAAGATGCCCTGGCGCAGATTTTTCGGACGGGGCGCGTGCAGCCATCCGAAAAGGAATACATTAGAAAGGACGGCAGCCGTGTACCTGTTATGGTTGGCAGAGTTGCTTTCGAATCCAGTCGGAAAGAAGGCGTCGCCTTCGTGGTCGATCTGTCGGAGCGAAAAGAAGTGGAGCACCGCTTGCGGGAATCATACGAGATGCTGCGCGAACTCACCTCACGTCGCGAGACGGCACGCGAAGAAGAGCGCAAACGTATTGCACGTGAAATGCACGACGAACTCGGGCAGCATCTCACCGCACTTCGCCTAAGACTCTCGGCTTTGAAGATGAAACTGTACACTGACTGCCCGAAGCTTGTCGAGCAGACGCAGGCACTGGTTTCTCTCGTGGACCAAACAATGCAAGTTGTACGGGGCGTCATCACATCACTACGCCCAGCCGCGCTGGACACAGGCATCGTGGCCGCACTCGAATGGCTCGCTGCCGAGTTCAATCGCAATCGACGTATAGAGTGTCGCCTGCTCGTGCACGATGAGAACATCGCAATGGACGAGGACCGGGCTATCGTGCTGTTTCGCCTAGTTCAGGAGGCACTGACCAACGTCTCTCGTCATGCGAAAGCCACGACGGTGGTCATCACGCTCGAGCGGACGGCTAATGCTTATCTTCTCGAAGTACGTGACGACGGCGAAGGTTTCGACGTTCAGGCTGCCCGAAAGAAATCCTTTGGCCTGGTGGGAATGGAAGAGCGCGTTCTGATGCTCGGCGGCCAAATCGAAATTGTCAGTTCACCGGGTGCCGGAGCTGTAATAAAAGCGAGCCTGCCTGATAGTTAGGAAGAGATGGCAAAATGCGCGATGTTCGTCAACCGCACGCCGCACGCCATGCGTAAGAATTCGCCGCAACGGCACAAACAGTTGGTCCAGACGCCATGCGGTACCGGAGCGCGGGCGCGGCCCGCCGTGGGTAACCCGTGCGAGCGTCGAATGGGTTTCGTTGCGGACGAAAACAGCCCCGTTTCGACAGCAACTTCGCGATGTCGAGCAGTAACCCCAAATCGTTATTACCAGCGCACGGCGCAACAGACAATTTCAATGTGGCCGCCGAGCGGCGGGACGGGGCACTGACCATGACCCCGCGAGAGTTTCTCAGTCCTTTCGTGCTCCTTCCGAGAAAACGAGTGTGCGAGCCCCGTCTTACTCCTGTCGGGCGCACGCGCACCATCGCTGCGCGCCCGTATGGCATCTACGTGAGGACCACACGCACGTCAGCGGACAATATCAAAGCTGTAATCTGTCTTCGAAATATCAATGGTATTCGCGTCCATTGTTTCGAAGAACTCATCCAGCAGCGCCAATAGAATTCGCAAGCCGCCGGAATACCCCCAAGTCGGGTAGCGATGATAGTGATGGCGGTCGAATATCGGAAACACGAGCCGTACGAGGGGCGTTCCAGTGTCGCGCTCCAGATACTTTCCGTATGTGTTGCCAATCAGGAAGTCCACTGGCTCCGTGAATAGCAGCGAGCGCATGTGCCAAAGATCGCGTTTTGGGTAGACCTTACATCCTGCACCGTATGGCGATGCATCCAACAAGGCTCTGACCTTCTCTGCCCAGCCATCGTTGCCATTCGTTGCGAGCACGTGCACCGGCTCCGCACCGAGTTCAAGCAGGAATTGCGTGTACCCGAGCATCTGGTCGGGATCGCCATAAAGGGCGTAGCGTTTGCCGTGCAGATTCGCCTGACTGTCCGCCATGGCATCGACGAGTTGGCCGCGCTCTTTTTCGAGCTCTGCGGGAATTGGTCTGCCGGTCACACGCGAAATCTCCATGAGGAAGTGGTCGGTCCCGCCAACGCCGACGGGCGCATTCAGCGAGATCACTTCCTGGCCATGATCGGCGATGAACTTGGCCGTCTTCTCACAGCAAAACTCCTGAAAGATGAACGTTGCCTTTGCGTTCAACGCACGTTCGACCTCCTCTTTCGTTGTTCCGCCCTGGTACATCCGGAACTCGCCATCGGTTGGCGTATTCCATGTCTCGGAGGGATCACAAATGATGTTGACCTTTACCCCGAACAGATCAAAGATCCGTCGGATCTCTTTCATATTGCCGACCACGAAACCGTCGAATCCACCGATAAAGTTCACGGTGTCGTCCGTCACGCGAGTGAGCGGAGTGGTAGTGCCGGCCTTGCCGTCCCAAAAATACTTCAGAATGCCCAATAGCGCATTGTCGTAGCCGGTCACATGGCTGCCCACAAACGCGGGCGTGTGGGCAAACGGCACGTCATAGTCTTGCGGTACGCTGCCCTTCTGCTTGCTGTTCTTGATGAACGCATCGAGGTCATCGCCGATCACCTCTGCCATACATGTTGTTGAGACGGCAATCATCTCGGGCTTGTACAGGTTGTATGCATTCGCGAGGCCATCGATCATGTTGTTCAGCCCACCGAACACCGCGGCGTCCTCCGTCATCGACGAACTGACGCACGACGTCGGCTCCTTGAAGTGTCGCGAGAAATGCGAGCGGTAATAAGCCACGCAGCCCTGTGAGCCATGCACGAACGGCAATGTCTTGTAAAAACCGTTGGCCACGAAAACTGCGCCAAGCGGCTGGCACGCCTTTGCTGGATTCACTGTCAGCGAATCTCGAGCAAAATTCTTCTGCTTGTAATCCTCAGTCTTCGTCCATTCGGCGACCTGCGTCACGGCCTCATCAGGATGATTGAACTCGAAATTTTCCCTCTTGTTGCGGAGAAGTTCCTGATACTCTGGCTCGCGAAAAAGCAGTTCGTGATCGAGAATTTTATCGGTGGATTGGGGCATGACACGCTCCTGAATCGAAAATCTGAACAGCCGTCTGTCGGCACCGTTGTGGCATTAGCGCCCGGTTGCGCTCAGGCAGCCTTTTTCCACGGAGCCTTCGAGAGACCCCATACTGGACTCGAGATCGCCATGTCCATGTCGCGCGCAAAGATCGCGAAGCCGTCGTAGCCGTGATAGGGGCCGGAGTAATCCCAGCTGTGCATCTGCCGGAAGGGGACGCCCATCTTCTGAAAGACGTACTTTTCCTTGATGCCCGAGCCGACGAGATCCGGCCTCGTGTGCTCAACAAATTTCTCGAATTCATAGCCGGTCACGTCGTCGTAGATCAGTGTGCCGTCGTTAACGTGGTGCGTCGTGCGCTGGTAGTCGTCGTTGTGAGCGAACTCGTAGCCGGTACCGACGACTTCCATGCCAAGGTCTTCGTACGCCCCGATAACGTGACGCGGGCGCAAGCCGCCCACAAACAGCATCACCTTCTTGCCTTGCAGACGCGGCTTATACCTAGCTATGACAGCATCCATCAACGCGCGGTATTTAGCGATCACTTTTTCGGCATTCGCCTTGATCGTGTCATCAAATCGGCTCGCGATCTCACGCAGACTCTTCTCGATCATTGACGGACCGAAAAAGTTGTACTCGACCCACGGAGTCCCATACTTCTCTTCCATGTGCCGGCTGATGTAGTTCATTGACCGGTAGCAGTGCAGCAGGTTAAGCTTGGATCTCGGCGTACTTTCGAGTTCAGCAAGCGTGCCATCGCCCGACCACTGCGCGATGACACGCAAACCCATCTCCTCAAGAAGGATCCGGCTTGACCACGCATCGCCGCCGATGTTGTAGTCACCGATGATCGCGACGTCGTAAGGTGTCGACTCAAGTGAGGGCCGCCTGTTCGGATCGGCGTGGTCGAACACGCAATCGCGGATCGCATCGTTTGCAAGATGATGGCCGAGTGACTGCGACACACCGCGAAAACCCTCGCAGCGTACCGGCACGATCGTGTGCCGCCCGTACTGCGTGCTCTTCTTCTTTGAGACTGCCTCGATGTCGTCACCGATCAGACCGATCGGACATTCAGTCTGGATGGAGATACCTCTGTTGAGCGGAAAGAGCTCCTGGATCTCGTCGATGATCTTGTCGAGCTTCTTGTCGCCGCCGAACACGATGTCCTTCTCCTGGAAATCGGAAGTGAACTGCATCGTGACGAACGTATCGATGCCCGTTGTGCCGACGTAGTAGTTGCGGCGCGAACCCCACGAGTACTGGCCGCAGCCGACGGGGCCGTGACTGATGTGAATCATATCCTTGATCGGCCCCCAGACAACGCCCTTAGAGCCGGCGTACGCGCAGCCGCGAATCGTCATCACGCCGGGCAGCGACTTGATGTTGGACTTCACCCCACAGTCGGGCTTGCCCTGTTCAAAGGAACCCAGATGCTTGGCGCGGCGCTTGGCCATCTTTTCGGGGTAGGCCTGCAGCACTTCGTCGATCAGGGCCTTGTTGGCGGCCTTGCGTTCTTCAACCGTCGCGGTCATTGCATATCCCATAAGTGGAGAATGTCATCGCCGGATCCGGCCGCCGCACGGCGACCTTCGCCCGGCATTCGTCAGGCGGTCAGTTCGGCCGCCGTTTTGCCGACCTGCGACTCGTCGACCTGCACCATGATGCCTTTCTCCATCAGCAGGTCTTCGAGCTGGTCCATCGTGATCGGCGTCGGAACCACGCCATTGCCGCCGTTGTGATGAACCTTCTCGGCAAGCGCGCGATACTGGCCCGCCTGTGAGCTGTCCGGCGCATACTCGATCACGGTCATTCGCCGCAGTTCCGCGTGCTGGACGATGTTGTCGCGCGGCACGAAGTGGATCAGCTTCGTGCCGAGCATCGTCGCGAGCGATTCGGCAAGCTCCAGTTCCTTGTCGGTCTTGCGCTCGTTGCAGATGAGCCCGCCCAGGCGCACGCCGCCACTGTTCGCATATTTCAGGATGCCCTTCGAGATGTTGTTCGCTGCGTACATCGCCATCATCTCGCCTGACATGACAATGTAGATTTCCTGCGCCTTGTTTTCGCGAATGGGCATGGCGAAACCACCGCACACCACGTCGCCGAGCACGTCGTACGATACGTAGTCCACGCCGTCATACGCGCCGTTCTCCTCGAGGAAATTGATCGACGTGATGACGCCACGGCCCGCGCAGCCGACGCCCGGCTCAGGACCACCCGACTCGACGCAGCGGATGTCCTTGTAGCCGATCTTCATCACGTCATCGAGTTCCAGGTCCTCGACCGAACCCGCTTCCGCCGCAAGCGAGAGAATTGTGTCCTGTGCCTTCGCGTGCAGTATCAGGCGCGTCGAGTCAGCCTTTGGATCACACCCTACGATCAGGATCTTCTGCCCGAGGTCGCTCAACGCTGCAAGCGTATTTTGCGACGTGGTGGACTTGCCGATGCCGCCTTTGCCGTAGAAGGCGATTTGCCGAAGTTGAGACATTGTCGTACTCCATTGACATGGAAGGTGAAACCAGGGTTGCGAGTCAGATCTGCAAAGCAGCGACCATGTCCTCAGCCTGCGGTGTCCGTATGGTCTTCTTCTGTCGAGTCACGCATCGGCCGGAATGTGTCCGCGCGGCCCCATCGATGCAGCTTTTGTGCCATGAGTGCGCAGATCGTCGAAACCCTGGCCGGGCCGGGTTTCCGCCGGGTTCCCCCGAGTGGCCACCTGCGACGTTCGCGACGTCGCCTTCCCGACAAATCGCGCGCCTTTTGTCGCAAACGACATGGGCAGCACCGGGCAGCCTGTCCGTATAGCCTGCCTGGCGTTGGCCCCTGGCATTGGTACGGATGTTGCAAAGTTCCCCGCACATCCCGCCGGGATGTGTGAACCAGCGCACCGGTCCGCGCATGCAATATCCATCAAAGAGGAACACTAATGACTGACACGATCAGCCACCATGAACTCGATGAAACCCCGTTGGCCAGGCTGCAACACCAGGGCCGACTCCTCAACGCGGTCTTCAGGGGGCATACGAACGCGCCTCGCCGGATCGGTTTTCGCGGCGAGCTCGCGCTACGCTTCGGACCGCGGCTCGCCGACGAGGCGCGCCCGCCCGAGCTTTCCTGCGAACAGGTCATGGCCGTAGCGGACGTCAACGACCCGCACCTGTCGTTCTTTGCGGGTTGGCTACTGAGCTTCGAATACCTGCGAGACGTCGCGGAAGTGCTCGGCAATGTCCTCTCGCCCCGCGGAAAGTATTTCCTGTTCTGCGACAACGTCGATCTGTCCAGACGCTACCAGGTGCCGTATAACGGAGCAGTGTTCTACGTGCTGCCGATTGTGGAATCGACCGTCTACAACGAGATGCTTGAGCTCCTGCATTTGGAGAAGAGCGAGCTGAAAACGAAAGACACGGCCGGCAAGCTCGACGCGGTCGCCGACGCCGCGATTCTCTTCGAGCTGTCGTTTGACACGATCAGCTACGCGGAAGGACTCGAAGCGATGGGGCCGGTTCGCAATCCAAACGAAAACAGGCCAGTCTGACCTATCATTTCAGCGTTTCGGGCGCGCGTGACGGCGACGCCTATCCGCACGGCGAAGACAGCATAGCTGCCGCGTTGCTGGGTGAAGGTCCACACGTCGGCGCGCTCGACGACGAAGGTCAGGCACTCTGGCACGCGTGTCCGGGCGGCGCACCCGCATCGATCCTACGATTGGTCGGGCCCGTCCTCGATATCGATCACACGAATGGGAACGACATCACGTGCCTGATGCAGGCCGCCGCCAGCGGCCGGCTCGAGGTGATGTGGCTGCTGATATCGCTCGGCGCCAGCGACAGCCTCGTTGCGCCCGACGGTCGAAATGCATTCGACATGTCCACCGATTCCGGACTGCAGCTCTTGCATACGGTAGGCCGGCTCAGGGACGCCCGGCGGGGATCGATTTCCGCCACCGATCGGTACGTCGCGGAACTGAGGCAACCACGAATTCCGGGTAGCGTCCTGCCGGATAACTTTTTGCGCTGAAGGAACTCATGCCGCTATACGACTATCTATGCCGCAACTGCGCGTTGCATTTCGAGGCGCTGGTGCGTGCTGGAACGACGCCTCTTTGTCCACGCTGTCGCAGTACCTCGCTGGATAAACGGGTCAGTGCGCCGTGTGCTCCCGCCCGCAGCAAA
This sequence comes from Paraburkholderia sabiae, assembly GCF_030412785.1. NCBI lineage: Bacteria > Pseudomonadati > Pseudomonadota > Betaproteobacteria > Burkholderiales > Burkholderiaceae > Paraburkholderia > Paraburkholderia sabiae. Next base: position 554,731 of record NZ_CP125297.1, on the reverse strand, counting down.
GCAATAATTGCGGCGGCGCGCCGCCAGGCCGCGCGCGACGGCCATTTCAGCAACTACACGGCCATAGAACGCAGCAACCTTCTGCGCCGCGGTTGAAGCAGCAGCAACATTTACGGTGGCTTGTCTGGCCGGGAGTTGAAGCTGGCCCCTTGAAGGACAGATAGCGGCTTCAGCGCCGAAGTTGATCGCCGTGCCTGCGTATCCACGCGTAATCAAACGCCGATTCTAGGGCAAGCCGAACATGAAGCCACGGCAAACCGAACACAGATTCCACGGTCGCCCGAACGCACTTTCCACGCTCGGGCGGACACTGAGGCGATGGAGTAGCGACGCGGATAATCATGGTTGTTGGCGCCGATGCAAAACTGACCCGGCGCGGGTCAACGGTGGCACCCTCGACAATTTTTGTCGGAGTGCCCATTGGCAAATACTAGGTTGACCATGCGCAAGACTCGAGAAGTACTGCGGCTGCATTTCGAGTGCGACCGCAGCCATCGTGAGATCGCCCAGGCGATGGGCACGTCGACCTCGACGGTGTGGCAGTATCTGCGCGGCACGAGGCTGGCAGGGCTGAGCTGGCCGTTGCCGGCAGATCTGCAGACTGACGACGTCGCCCTTGAAGCACGCCTTTATCCGCCGCCGACGCAGCGCGAACCGCCTTGCGGCATGCCGCACTGGCCAACGGTACATCGCGAGATCGGCAGGCCGGGCGTGACGCTGGACCTGCTGTGGCAGGAATACAAGGCGCAGCACCCCGACGGTTACGGTTACAGCTGGTTCTGCAAGGCCTATCAGGAATGGGCACAACGACTACCGGTTACGCTGCGACAGACCCACGTGCCGGGACAGAAGCTGTTCGTCGATTACTCGGGCAAGAAGCTCGGCATCACCAATCCGGACACCGGCGAAATCCGCGAGGCAGACTTGTTGTTAGCGCCGATGTGAAACTGACCCACCCGCCGAGGTAAACCTGACCCACCTGGGAGAGGATGGCGGCTTTTTGCCGCCGATGCTGACTCAGGAGCAAGCAGTGGAAATCAAGGTATTGGCAAGACGGGGAACGGCGGTACGGGAGATAGCGCGACAGACGGGCCTGACACGCAACACGGTGCGTCGCTATCTGCGCGACGACCAGGCTGGCCGCTACAAGCAACGCGAGCCACGCCCGACGAAGCTCGAGCCGTTCAAGGACTACGTGCTCGAACGTGTTGCCGCCGCGCGCCCGCACTGGATTCCGGCAACAGTGCTGCATCGGGAGCTGCAGGAAGCTGGCTACGAAGGGAGCATCAGCCAGCTCAAGGCGTTCCTGGCGCCGTACAAGCGCCATGAAGCGGAGCCGGTGGTTCGGTTCGAGACACCGCCGGGCAAACAGATGCAGGCCGACTTCACGGTCATCCGTCGCGGCCGTGCGCCGTTGCTGGCGCTGGTGGCGACGCTTGGATACAGCCGCGCGAGCTTCGTGCGCTTTACCGCTGGCGAGGACGCCGCAACGCTGTGCGAGTTGCCTGCGCGAAGCGTTCGTCTACTTCGGCGGCACACGAGCTATAGCGCGTTGAGCCATTCGATGAGTGATTTGTCGTCTTTCCAGACGGCGCGAGCGCGGGATACCCCCGAATTTGAAGAACTTATCTCGCAGGCACGTAACGCTTCGGTCTTGGCGCGTAACGTCAGCTCGGCATATCGATTGGTGGTATCGAGGCTAACGTGTCCGAGCCAGCCTCGGATGACGTTGACTTCGACACCAGATTCAAGGAGGTGGACGGCGGCAGTATGTCGAAAAAGATGAGGACTGACATGTCGCGGCTGCGGACCGTCCGTGTCCCACGGCGCTGCATGTCGCCGCACTATCTTGTAGATACCAAAGCGTGTCAGGGGGCGGTTCTTAACTGCGCCGAACACCGGACCATTGGGCAATGTGCGTTGCTCATCGAGCAGTTGCTGAAGATATTTTACTGTTTCATCCCAGAGCGGGCACACGCGCCACTTGTCGCCTTTGCCGTGCAGATGGACCTTGGCTGGAGGCGCTAAATCGAGATGTTCCCTACGAAGTTCGGCGACTTCCTGAACCCGGGCGCCCGTGTTGTATAGAAAGAGCAACAGTGTTCGGTCGCGAAGTGCAAAACGCCCTTGCTTTGGAAGAGACCGAAACAATGCTGTCACCTCCTCTTGCTCGAGGTAATGGGTATCGGGCAATGATGTCCGCTTGACGGGAATTGCCGCGATTTGCTGGCATGCTGCCAACATCTCTGGCACGCGCAGCGCGAGGTACGCGTAGAAGGTATTCAGCGCCGCCCGCCGCTGGTTGCGAGTACGCACGGAGTTGCCGCGCTGCTGCTCCAGATACTTGAGGAACGTCAGCACGCGCTCAAAGGTGAGGTCCTCGACCTTCAGAGAAGTAATTGAAGTGCGGCGTTGCTCGGATACAAATCCGAGAAACAGGCGAACTGTGTCGCGATAACTTCGGATCGAACCTTGGCGCAGGCCTTTCTGCACGGGAAGGTGATCGATAAAGAATGACTGTATCAATGAGCCGAGAGATGGGTTCATGATGGGAGAACCTCCCTGAGAGTTGCCGCAGCGAATGCCTTGTAACGGCGATTAGCCTGCTCAAGGAGCTCAGGTGTCGTCGACAGGTACACCGCGGTGGAGCTCACGTCGACATGCCCCATGAACGTCGAGAGCGCGAGGAGATTTGCCTGTGGATCAAGGCCGAGACGGTACCATCGTGTGAGCACGCCGACGGCGAATGCGTGGCGGAGATCGTGCAAGTGCGGATACGAGATGCCCAGTGGAATCTCAAGGTGCAGTTTGGGAATGAGGGCGTGAAAAGTCTGGCTGATCGTGCATGGGTTGATTGCCCTTCCACCACGTAAGCAGAACAGCGGACTCTCATCCTGAGCGGGGTATGTGGCCGCTGTCTCGCGTTGACGCAAATGCCCGGCGAGCAATGCCCCAACCTTCGGGCCGAAAGGTACCAGGCGGCTCTTGTAGAACTTCGTTTCGCGGATGACGAGCAGTTGACGCTGAAGGTCAACGTCCTTGATTCGCAGCCTGCAGACCTCGCCGACCCGCAATCCGAGTCCGTACAGAACAGCGAAAATGACGAAATACGTGTCGCCTCGCCCTATGGTGCCGCCTTTATCGGGAAGCGTCTTGGCAAGCGCAAGCAACTTCTTAATCGACGCCGTGTCGAAAATGAAAGGCGTTCGTTCATATCGTGATCGGCGCGGTGGTGATAGTAGTGGCGTCGCGACAAGCTTCCCATGATTGACGAGATACGCGAACAACCTCCCAATCGTACAGCGCAGATGGTTGTAGCTTCTTGGATGTGGTCGCGGACGCGAGAGCAGGAACTCATCCACGACGGTCGGGGTCACCTGGGAAAAACTGCGGATCTGCTTGCGTAGCAGGTATGCGTCGAATAGAGCGAGTGCCTTCTCTTCGACGTCGAAACGCCTGCCCAGCGAGCGCTTGTAGCCGAGGAACTGTTCGATATCTGGACCGAGAAAGCTCTGGAAGCTGGTAGAAGATCTCATAGCACATCCTCTCCATCGCCTTGCGCGACATCGCGAAGTTGATCGATTGCCAGCTTGCCGTAAATCTGGGTCGAAGAGATGCTTCGATGGCCAACATAGTCGCCAATATGCTTGAGGGAGAAGTGAGCATTCAGCAAGCGCTGTACGCAGCTGTGCCGTAGTACGTGTGAGCCTGCCCGTGGAACGCTGATGCCTGCTTTGCGAATGAAGTGGGCAGCCCGGCACACCACGGCCGCGTGACCAATCGGAGCAAGCGGCGCCGACATGCGCATGAAGATCTCGCGATGCGTTGTGGCCGGTCGCCCATTCTTGAGGTAGTCGACGATCGCTGATCCGGCCACTGCCGAAAGCGGATAAGTGGTGGTGTTGCCTGCCTTGCGGTCCCGGACTCTAAACCGCTCGTTGCGCCAGTCGATATCGTCCAGGGTAAGCGAGGCAACTTCGCACGCCCGCAGGCCGTATGTAGACAGCAGCAACAGCATCGCGTAGTCGCGCCTGCCACAGGGAGAACGCCGGTCAACGCTTGCCAGGACCTGTTCGACCTGATCCCAGCTGATAGATCGGGGGATACCTGCGTGTCGATATGATTGTGGAAACTCGACGAGCGGGCTCAGGTCCCGGGACAAGACTCCTTCCCGATACAGATAGCGCAGAAAGACGCGCAACGTTCCGCACGCGTTACAAAGCGTTGTCCACGCAACACGTGGACCATACTCGGCAATGAACCCGCTGATTACGGTTGGCGAAACAGCCTGTAACCGGATGCTGTTGCGCTCGAGGTAGGTGGCGAACTGATGCAGATGGAAGCGGTAGTGGAGAATGGTACGTGGCCGAAGCCCCTTCTCCTCAACAAGAAACGCCATGAATAGCGGAGCCTCTCGTTCGAACGGGTTATCTGGCTTTGTGGACGACTTGGGCCATCGTAACCCTCAACTACCAGGCGAAGCATTTGGCAAATAGGATTGCGAACCTCATGAGAAAACTTGCTCCGCCGGGCAGCACTGCGTCCACGCCCATGTCGACAGATCCAAGTCTGCACAAACGGCTCGACGTAATCGCTTAGCTGCGCGAAATCCCTCGCACCGCGCGCCTTCGCGTACTCCCAAAGCTCACCAGCACGGGCACGCGATGCAACACACTACGGGCCGTGTAGTGAGCCTCTGTCAGCCAAGTGACGTATTCCTCAATCGCCGGAGCGAGCCATGACAAACGAATGCGGTCGACGGTCTCTGGACGAAAGTAATAGTGCTCGAGCATGACAATCTCCCAAGGAAAGTGGGAAATCACCATGCCACAGCAAGCGCGTTATGTTGCCTAGCAGTGCAGCAGAGCGGCTCTCAACGTCCGGATGAAGACGAATGGCCACATAACAGTCTCGGGCACAGAAGTTCGATAACGCGAAGTCCGTGGTCATCGAGCGCGACGCGTTTGGTGAAGGCGATGGTGAATCGATGCGCAAGGCGCGAAGCTCGTTGACTGCAACGACCGAGTCCGAGTAAAAGGGCAAAGCTCCCGCGTCGCTGCGTCCTGTTCGCGACGGCGTGGAATACGCATGTATCCCTCACCGAAGGCTTCGTGGTGCGTCTTGTCACCCTCTTCACAATGCTGGTGCTTGCATACTGTGCAGGGCTTCGGGGATGCGAGGTCGCGCGTTTGATGCTGGGCGACGTCGATCTGCGTGACCAGTGTTGAGCGGATGTCTTATGTCGCAGAACATGAACTCGCGGCAAACTCTCGAGATCCGGGAGACGAAGTTTTTCAAGAACCGTCGGCTGCCGCTGGCTCCTGGAGTCATGACCTCCCCTCAAGCACTATCTTGTTGTGCGTGAGCAAGCCGGCGCTCCAACGAAACCTCTTCCATGAAGGGATGGCAAGCAGAGGAATCTTTCCCAGCACACGGTATGCTCCTATCGCGACACGTGGAAGATGTTCCTTCAATTTACCGCCGGTCGTGGGCGACGGAAGATCACGCAGCTGTCGCTAGCGGAACTGCAGGCCAGTGAGGTGCTCGTGTTCCTCGACTATTTGAAGAAAGACAGGCAGGTGTCCATCGGCACGCGCCACTGTCGACTCGCCGTCAGCTTCTTTGCCTTCGTCGCCTATCGCGAGCCACTGGCGATCGCGCAGTGCACAGAGATCGCACACATCCCGGTCAAGAAGACGTCCCCGGCCCGCCATGTGTTACATGGATGCCGAGGAGATTGCGGCGGTCCTTCGAGAGCCGGACCAATCGAGCCTGGAAGGGCAGCAGCGAGATCACGCGTTGCTGTACAACACGGGAGCACGAATCCAGGAGGCGCTGGATGTGTGTCCAAGAGCCATCCGCTTTGAATCTCCTTCGCAAGTAGAGCTATTCGGCAAAGGACGAAAGCGTCGTATTTGTCCTTTGTGGCCGGAAACGGTGGCCGTAATCAAGGCGCTGCTCAGGCGACAGCCGCGTAAGGATAACGAGCCTATCTTCGTCAATCGATATAGGCAGCCGCTCAGTGCAGACGGGGTTCGCTTCAAGCTCAAGGAGTACGTTTAGTCAGCTTCGCAGCAGGTTCCATCGCTCGCGACAAAAAGGATCACACCGCACACGTGGCGTCACGGCGTCGGAGTTCAGCTCGTCGCTGCCGGTGCCGAGGTGACGGTGATCCGCAGCTACCTCGGCCGTGTTCGACTGGATACGACCAATCACGACGGGCGTAATGACGCCCTCGTCGAACACGACATAGTCGGCCCTGCAAAATTCATTCTGCGAGTTGAGGCAAACCGAGCGAGGGGTGTAAAGGCAGCCTCATCGGTATGAAGTCGGCGAACAGGCGCAGGACCGCAAGAACGAAAAAAACGGGCTTGATGCCCAGCCGCACGATAGCGCGCAGCAGCCAGCGCAGGTTATAGCCGACGGCGCACAGCACGGAATGCAGTGCATCGCCGGTTTGTCCTTTGAGCCAGCAGCGTCGCATGCCGTGATCCTGCTTGACGTGACCGATGATCGGCTCGATGGCCTGTCGTCGTTTCAGCCAGCGCCGCTGGGGTGCCGACAGGGTCCTGCTCTTGCCGCGGTGCACGAGCTGTACCGGCGCAACGTCGGCATCGACACCACGAAACCCGAGATCGACGAGTGTCGTCTTCACACGCGGTGTGCCCGGCACGTCCTGCAACGGGATCGATGTCTGCTCGAGCTGTTCAGCCAGGGTGTGGCCGTCGTAGGGGTTGCCCGGGAACGCGCGTGCCCCGACGATCAGTCCTTGTTTCTCCGTGATCGCCAGACTGACCTTGACGCCGAACTCGTAAGGCTGGCGCGCCTTGCCCTTGCCGATGCATTCAACTTCCGGCGCATGCAATGCGTACAGTTTGTTCTTGTCCTTCGCACGCTGGCGGCAGATGCGCCACGCCCGCTCAAGCCAGGCGCGCAGCTGTGCCTGCCGTTCGTCCGGAGCCTCGGACAGCTTGCGTTCGATGTCACGCAGCAACCGGCCCAATACCGTGCGCTGACGTTTGAGTACACGACGCAGGCGCCTGAACTGCTTTGCGTGCGCATAGCCGCCGGCACGGCGACGCAAGCGCTTGCCCTCACGTTCGTAAGTCTGCTTCAGGTTCAAACCGGCACGCTGGGCCAGTTGCACGAGCCGGGCGCGCGCCACATCAAGCAGCCGGCTGTCGGTCGGATACGCGATCGCCTTCTCTTGCACCGTAGTGTCGACGATTACCCGCTCGAATTCGCCGGCGTGACCGTCTTCATCTACACCGCAGCGGTGATCGTCGTCGCCAGCAACTCCTCGACACCCGCTTCGCCCAAGGCCTGACGAAAGCGCACCAGATTGGTCGGGTCGCACGGCAAACGCGGCTGGAAGTACTCCTCGCCGCAGAAAAACTGGAAGTACACGTCCTGCGCCCAACGCTCGCACACCGTCTCGTCGCTCTCGTTGTACGCGTGCTTCAGGTAGAGCAGACCGACCATCAACCGAACCGGCAACCGTGGCCGGCCAGCCGCGCTCGGGCCACCTCCAGCCAGCACCGGTGCCACGCCGAACAGATCGATGCCTTCACTGACCTGGTCTTCACGAGCACGCCGCTCGAACACCGGACCCAGCGTTGCTTCGATCGACATCCACGGCATCCTCGTGGCCAGCACCGCCAGCGGGTGACGAAGATCGATCATCGTGTCCAGGCGGCTGCGGAAAAAGTCGGGGGTGCTCATCGGCGGCGCTCGCAAACTCCCAGAAAGAAATTCAGATCAATATCGTTTCTGGGAGTTCAGTGAATCACAAATCCACGGCGAATCCTTACTGCACCTGCCCGTTCGGACTTCTGAAGAACCGACGACATAGCTGACTGTGCCACCGAAGTACCGGAAGGCTTCTTCGTGCAGTTGTGCCCAGACCTGCACCTGTACGAGCCGGAGATCAGTCGGACTGGCGAAGAGGTATCCCGCCCGACTCGTCGAGCAGGCGTGCGATCACGCGCTGCGCCATCCAATCCCAAACTGCCGCCTCAGGCGTGCTTCCAGCTGCATACACTGAAGTTCATCGCCGAAGGCAGCAACGCACTGATCATCGGCAAACCGGGTACTGGCAAGTCGCACGTTGCGAAGGCCATTGCCTACCGGGCCGTCCTGCGGGGCTACAAGCTGCAGTACCCCGAGACCAGTGAGTTCTTCAACCGCTACGTTCTCAGTCCACCCGCGCAGCGGGAAACGCGCCTGCGCGCCATCCCCGATGGCGATCTGCTCGTGCTCCACGACCTGTTCCTGTCACGAACGATTCCCGACGACGCCGACTCGCTGTTGCAAACGTTGATCCACCAACGCTGAAGCTGCGTCGCAGCGCCGTCGTGACGTCCAACCGCGTCGTCCAGGACTGGAGCACTTACCTTGGCGACAACACGATGAGCACCACAATCCTCGACCGCCTCATGCATTACTGCCACCTGCTCGAGTTCGACGGTCGCAGCTATCGACTCAAAGAGGCCGCTGAAACCTTGCGCGAGAAACAAAAGAGAGCTAAATAACGTCCACGTCCTGCTTCACGGGGTGAGGGAATTTAACTGTCCATAAGTGGAGGAGTTTGAACTGCCCGTCCAGGCCTGTCGCAAAAGAAAAAGGACAAAACCAAGCTTTACGCCCTGCATCCGCCAGAGGTAGAGTGCCTGGCCAAGGGCGAGGCGCGCACGCCCTATGAGTTCGGCGTGAAGGTGTCGATTACGACGACCACAGGGAAGGTCTGGTCGTTGACATGCGCTCGATGCCAGGCAAACCATACGACGGCCACACACTTGCAGGAGCGCTCGAACAGGCGCGATCCTGAGCGACGTCACGCCAGAAATCGCCGTCGCGGATCGTGGATACAAGGGGGCGTAGACATCGAAGGTGTGAAGATCTAACACCCGGGGCTGAGGCGAGGCATCACGCGCGGATTACGGGCGATGATCAGACGGCGCAGCGCGATTGAGCCAGCCATCGGCCACATGAAGACAGATGGCAAACTCGGTCAGCGCTGGCTGAAGGGCGCGCTCGGTGACGCGATGCACGCGGTGTTATGCGGCGCCGGTCACAACCTGCGAATGATCCGCAGGAAGTTGAAGGTTTTTTACGCCCTCATTCTTGCTACCTCGCTTACCCCATGCGGTTATACACAAGTTGACGGTAGAGGAATAGCAAAGCAGTCAGAGAGGGGTTGTTAACGACGCGGATTTCGCGTTTACTCTCGGATTTTCGGCATGCAAATTCGAGACGACGCGGGAGCATGGGTGGACGAGGAATTTGAAACGCTGGATCTGGGCGATCCACGGCGAGACCGACGCGCGAAGGAACTGATCAAACGGTTTGCCAGCCGGCCGACGGCCAGTATCCCGGGCGCGTGCGAAGGCTGGACCGAGACGATGGGTGCCTATCGCTTTCTGGGCAATGAGCGCATCGACTGGCGCGACATGATGCAGCCGCATTGGGATCGCACCACAGCACGCATGGGGCAGTTGCCGGTGGTGCTGTGCATTGGCGATACAACCGAGTTGAACTTTAACGGCCAGGATATCGAGGGGGCTGGCCCGCTCAGTTATGAAGCGCAGGTGGGCATGTATCTTCACGCGACCTATGCGGTGACGCCGGATCGGGAGCCGCTGGGTGTCATCAATTCCTGGATGTGGGCGCGCGAGCCACGCGATGCAAACGGCAGGCGTGGTGGTGTCAGGGAGAGTACACGTTGGGTTGAAAGTTATGAGATCGTGGCCGAACAGGCACAGGCCCTGCCTGACACGCGGCTGGTGTACGTGGCCGACCGCGAAGGCGATATCGCCGCGCTCATGCAGCGTGCGCAGGAACTGGGTAATCCGGCTGACTGGCTGATCCGCTCCCAGCACAATCGCGCCCTGACGGATGAAGAAAAGCTGTGGGACAAGGTGCACGCGAGTCACATGCTCGGCCATATCAGCTTCGTGTTGCCCGGGCGCAGTGGCCAGAAGGCGCGTGAAGTGAAGCAGGAACTGCGTAGCCAGCGCATCACGCTGCCCGGCCGGGCCGGTGTCACTCTCACCTGCGTCGAGGCGTGCGAGGTGGATGCGCCAGCGGGCGTGAAGCCGGTCATCTGGCGTCTTGTGACCAACCGCGAAGCGGTTGATGCGGATGCGCTCATCGAACTCATTGACTGGTATCGCGCGAGGTGGGAGATTGAAATGTACTTCAATGTCCTGAAGAACGCCTGCCGGGTTGAGGCGCTGCAGCTCTCGCAGATGGAGCGCATCGAGAAGGCACTCGCACTGTATATGGTCGTGTCGTGGCGCATCGCACGGCTCATGCGTCTAGGCAGAACGTGTCCAGAGCTGGACGCATCACTGTTCTTTGCAGCTGACGAGATACATGGCGCTCACGTGCTCTCGAAAAAGCCACGCCCGAAAAAGACGCCAACGCTCAACCAGATGATACGGATGATTGCATCACTTGGCGGATTCCTCGGGCGTAAGAGCGACGGTGAACTGGGTGCGAAGACGCTGTGGATCGGTATGCAGCGGGTCATGGATGCTGTGATCACCATCCAGATCTTGCGCGACGGTTACGACACTTCCGTATAAGGGGATGCGCTTACCCCTCTCGTGCGAATCATGCTCCGCGCATGACACCGCCGCCGGGCAAAACGCATTATTCAGGGACGACCGAAAAATGGTGCCGACCTCGACCACCGCGACCTCATGATCATATGCCTTCCATGATCTGCCTGCAGCAGTCGTGCGCTTCATCTTTCGGGGTCGGGCAAAACCCGTTGAATCACTCTCAAGAGTGGGAGCCTCCACAAAATCCGTGGGCCCTTCCAGTTGGCTCAGAGTGAGTCACTCCTCCGAAACTAATCGTGCGACTTCAGCGACCGTCTTGTTTCCGATTCGGTCAGCCAAGAACCGGAAAAACACCTTATCAAATAGTGCTTCTAATTCTCTGCAACTGGATTTCGGACTCGCAATGACAGCGGCATGCGCAGCGTCGTGTGCATGGTCTAGCATGCTTATAAGTTCGTATCTTTCCATGATCAATCAAACGGATATCTTCGCAGAGTGTCTGCTGGTACGGGGCAATTCGTGTGAGACGCACGTTCATTCTGCGCTCATGCGAAATCCCCGATCGACCTGTAGCTTACGATAATTTCGATCAAACTCCCTGATCCTTTCTGGTCGCTGGAAGAGATATCCCTGTGCATAGCGGATTCCCGTACTTTTAACCGCATCCCGTTGCTTCGCTTCCTCGATACCCTCTGCGATTACCCTCGCATCAATCTTCTTCGCCAAGTCGGCGATTCCTTCGACAAGTCCTTTACCGCCGTGCGGTAGTTCTGTCATGAACTGCTTGTCAAGTTTGATATAGTCAAATTCAAACGTTCGCAACAATGCCAAGTTGCTACTCTCTGTTCCAAAGTCGTCAACTGCATACTTTACACCTTGCCTCCTTAAACTGATGAGGCGCTCACGACATACTGGAAGTTGACTTAGCATCCCCCGCTCGGTAAGCTCAAGTACGACTTCGAACCGTGAAGGCGCACACTTCAGCGTTTTGGCCAAGTCATCTGGAAAGCAAGGCATTTCGACGTGTTTTGATGCGAGGTTCACATGAATCCTAAAATCCTTAGGAAAGCAGCAAGAACCGAGCTCGGCTAAAGCCGTAGCAAGCACGAATTCAGTAAGCGGCGCAATAGCGCGCGTACGCTCAAGCTGTCCGATAAAGGTGCTCGGACGGACTAGCCCTAACCGCGGATGCCGCCAGCGCAACAATGCCTCCGCGCCAACCCACTGTCCAGTGTTTAAATCGACTATCGCCTGATATTCCAAGTAGAACTCGTTACGTTCGATCGCAGATCGAGTACGACCCTCGATCCGGCGATGTGATCTTGACGCGAGAACGTATCGGATAAACGCTGCTACACACGCGGTCGCGATTGCAAACAATCCGACGATGTGGAAGAGATAGGCTCCGACATCCAAATTACTGAGAACATATGGCCGCATGTTTCATATCTCTTTTAACGTGTGCGTTGAACAACACCGACGCCTCAATGTGGGGCACGAATGGCGTCCACAGGCTGGAAAAAGACGCGAAAAGCGGTCGCCAGTAGATAAATCGATGTCGGCTTGACGGCCCCCATACATCCTATTGTGTAACTGCAAGTTTCGATGTTGAGATTCGGATCTATGTAGAGGTTGTACTTGGTCAAATGCGCATAGAGTGCATCGAACTCACGTTGACTATTGATCGTGCCATGAGATGTAAGCGCGACACACGTTGGCGAACGCACGCGAGGCCCGAGTAGCGGAATCGCGTATTTCTCCGTCGCACGAACGATTTCGTCAGAAACCGCTGCGTATCGGATACTACGTTTATTAATCCCCTCCACCGCTAGGACTTCAAGCGCCTTTTTGCAGGCTTGCACAACATGGGTGGGTGGCATCGAATGCCATTGACCGGTTTTCTCTATACTGCGCCAATGGTTGCGCACGTCCAGAATTAGTGAGCCAAGATCGCTGACAGATGATTCGAGCTCGTCCAGCGATGCGATCACAAAGGAAATTCCCGGTGGCGCTTCGATGCATTTGTCGCTGACTGTTACCAGTACGTCGAATGGCGTCCGTCTGGCGGAGATTTCTAGCGCACCGAAAGAGTTCACTGCGTCAACAATCGTTTTGACCTTATGTTGCTTGGCCAACTGAACGAGTTCATTAATCGGATTGACCACACCCGTCGGTGATTCGCAGTGAACAAGGCAAACGTGACTGATGTCGGGATCTGCTTCCAGGCACCTACCGAGCTCATTTACGGAAATTGGCCGGTCGCATGGCGTGCGCAGACTGCGCGCCCTGATGCCCCGATGCCTCATTATCTCCAGAATCTGCTCACCGCAATTTCCGTTAACGCATACCAGAGGACGATCGGTTCGCGACACGAAAGACGCCAAGGCGGCCTCCATGCCATATGACCCGCCGCCCGGAAGGGGGACAACGGAATGCGTTCCATTGCCATCCACCATGCCGAGGATCAGTTCACGTATGAAGGCAGTAGTCAACCTGAACTGAAGGCTTCTTGAATCGACATCAAGCTGCATCTCAGCTTTGACCTCGTTACTAAGAGCTAGAGACCCGGTCGTCATCAAGATCGCATGCTTCTCCATTGCTCACCTATCGAAATTTGCACTATTGGCCATCCTTTGCAAGCCGCCGATTGTGTCACGCTCACTTTGACGAAACTTTACCTGCAGCCACCTCAACCACGCGCGGTCGAACATGACGCCCACCAACAGCAACGATCGTGATCATCAAGATTCGGCAACAGATAATCGCCACAAAATATCGGCGCGCACAAGCCCACCAAGACGGCAATCGCTCGACTAAATAAAGGAGAGAGAAACTTCAATGGATGAATGATACATGCTGGGAGGACCATCTTAGGCATCAATTTTATTTATTCGCATTATCCGGGTCTTTGATGGTGTGCTTTAGAATCAACGAAATTCTGCTACCACGCAAAGCGAAACCGAGATTGCCAGACATGACAGCACTGCGCAGCCAGCAGTGCCGTTCTATTTTATTAACCTCCCCAGATGGGCGCGACCTGCGGCTAAAGGTCCAGTCTAGCTACGCCTTGGGGCCGAGGCCGTGTGAAAACACAAAGAGCTCGGTTTCGGGTGTCACTTTACCCTTTCCGGGTCGCCGCCAAGCCAATACGCGTCGATCTGAAGGGGCGACCTTTGAGAAGGTCTATTGAACATCGCGTTTTCACACGACCTCTGCCAGCTTGCACCTCCTCGCGGTGCATGCCGCGATAAGCCTCCGAGTTTTTCAAGTTTGAAGTGCAACACCCTCACTGACCCCGGAATAACTCCAGACAAAGTTGTGATAATGCCACGAGGTTCCGAGTTTGGTCCGGGAGCCCGATTTCTCCTGCGTTCAGTACGTCGTCGATGACCGGAGAAGATGGCGCAATTGCCGGAACGTCTCGATGTCGACTTTCATTTCATCTCCTGTTGCCTAGCGATAGGGCTCTCTTCGCCGAGGGACCTCACCACTCAGCTTCTGCTGGATACGCGGTCTACGGTGTCCTGTCTGCCGGTACGAAACGCTCAGCTAACCGCGCCCTCCAGGCACAAAAAATGACTGCCATGGCGCTGTCACGCAGCGACTCCGCGCTCTGCGCGTTCTATCGTCGCCTGTGCGGGCGGACAAGCCGTGAGCGAACCTCCGGTGGCCCACAAGCTCGCCCGCATGGGTGTATTTCATGCTCACACGCGGCAAGATTTTGGTCGACCAAGGGCGGCAGCGCCATGAAGAGCAGCAAGAGCCGCGCAGTGTCGGCGCTCTCGCGCCGCATCAAGGCGCCGACTTCCGCATTGAGCCCGAAACGGCAGCGTAAAACCGTCGCCAGAGGACTTGTGTTTCTTGAGAATACGTATTGCGCTAAACGAGATGAAACGTGACGCACTGGAAATCTTCTGGCAGCATGCCGGGATTCGGCAGTCCGTGCAAAGGCATGGAAGCCTACACCGGACCTTCTGGCGTTTCTGGACTCCCTTTGACTGACAGGATTTATGTAGTGTCCAGCGATGCACAGCCACTGTCGGTGCAACGTTCACGGCGTCAGAATCCACATAAAACTCAACTCGGGATAATGCGCCTTGTACTAAACCGCTGACGCGGTAGTGGGAGGTGGGCACAGGTCTATGACTGACGTTTCATGAAGTGGGTCGTCTGGCGCTGAACCCCAGCGAAGCGGTGACCGGTATCACCAGGAGCAGTATGTGAACGCCCGGTTGGGCATTCCAGCCACTGCTTCCAGGAGGCTCGCCATGACGCCACTGCGCCAACGCATGCTGCATGACATGCAGATCCGCAACCTTGCAGATAATACCCAGAAGTCCTATCTGATTCAGGTATCCAGTTTCGCCCGACACTTCCGCCGTTCGCCCGAACTGCTGGGTCCCGAAGAGATCCGGGCCTGGCTCATCTATCTCCGCGAAGAACGCGAGCTGGCACCCGCCAGTCTCAGCCCGGCGATCGGTGCACTGCGCTTTCTCTATCGCGTGACGCTCAAACGTGACTGGAGTGACGAGGATTTCCCATTGCCCAGGAAGCCGGTCCGCCTGCCGGTTATCCTCAGCCTGGAGGAGATCACCACCTTCTTCGACTCGATCCCCAGCCTGAAGCATCGGACCATCCTGATGGTTGCCTACGCAGCCGGCCTGCGCGTGTCGGAAGTCGCCCACCTGCAGGTCACGGACATCGACAGCAAGCGCATGGTCATCCGTGTGAACCAGGGCAAGAACCGCAAAGACCGCTACGTCATGCTCTCGCCGCGTCTGCTCGAGATCCTCAGAACGTACTGGCAGGACGCTCACCCCCGCGGCTGGCTGTTTCCCGGTGATATTCCTGGACACCCCATCACGCGGGGCGCCGTCTCGCGAATCTGCGCTCTCGCACGCCAACGATGTGGCATCCAGAAGCCGATAACACCGCATTCCCTAAGGCATGCGTTCGCCACGCATCTGCTGGAAGCCGGTACCGATGTGCGCAGGATCCAGCTGCTCATGGGCCATAGGTCCCTCGCGACTACTTCGCGCTACCTGAGAATCGCGACCAGCACCGTGTGTGCCACAGCGAGTCCCTTCGATCTGCTGCCGCACCCCGCACCGATTCCATCGCCGCCACCTTCGCCCGAGTACTTCTGAAGCCGGCGATGCGCCCGGCGCTCGAGGTGGCGGACATCCTTCGCCGCTGTGGTCCGCAGTATCGGCAAACCCATGCCGAGGGGCTCACTCGTGTCCAGCGGCGGGTGATGAGTGCGATCGAGCTTTGTCGTACCGCCGCGCTTGGCGGGCATGTCGAGCGGTGCGACGCGTGCGGCCATCAGCGCATCGCCTACGACTCGTGCCGCAATAGACATTGCCCGAAGTGCCAGTCGCTCGCCCGCGCGCAATGGCTTGAACGCCGGCAGGCCGAGCTGCTTCCCGAGACCGAGTACTTCCATGTCGTCTTCACGCTTCCCGAACCCATCGCGGCTCTCGCGTACCAGAACAAACGCGTGCTCTACGACATGCTGTTTCGCGCCAGCGCCGAGACGCTGCGCACGATCGCCGCCGACCCCAGACATCTCGGTGCCGAAATCGGCTTCATCACGATCCTGCACACGTGGGGGCACAATCTGCTGCATCATCCGCACGTGCATTGCGTTGTGCCGGGCGGCGGCATCGCCCCGGATGGCGAGCACTGGATCGCCTGCCGCCCCGGCTTCTTCCTGCCGGTGCGGGTCCTGTCACGGCTCTTCCGACGGCTCTTTACACAGCAGCTGCGCCGCGCATTCGACGCCGGCACGTTGCGCTTCCATGGCCAGCTCGAGCCGCTGCGTGATGCCCGGGCGTTCGCGGCCTGGCTTGCACCCGCGGCACGGGCGGAGTGGGTGGTCTACGCCAAGCCACCCTTGGGCGGTGCCGAACACGTGCTCGATTACCTGGGCCGCTAAACCCACCGCGTCGCCATCTCCAACAACCGGCTGCTCGCCTTCGACGGGCACACCGTGCAGTTCCGCTGGAAGGACTACCAGCACGAGTCCAGACAAAGAACCATGACGCTCACAGTCGACGAGTTCATCCGTCGCTTCCTGCTGCATGTGCTGCCTGACGGCTTCAAGCGCATTCGCAGCTACGGGTGGCTCGCCAACCGCCACCGTGCCGACAAGCTCGCCACCTGCAGGCAGCTGCTCGGTGTCGAGGCTCCCGCCGCTGCCGCAGCCGAGCCCGGGGAAGACTACCGTGACCGCTACGAGCGACTCACCGGCAAGTCACTGCGCGACTGCCCCGTATGTGGCAAGGGACACATGCTCCGCATCGAAGACATGCCCGGCTAGATAGCGTCAAGCAGCATGGCCGGTTTACCGACAATCATCTTGGCCGGTCGACCGGGATGGTTGTCGGTAGTTATCCGGTCATGGTTGTCGCTCCTTGTTGTTGATTGTCGCCGGATGATTGTCGGCGCCGGCTGTTCTGTTTGTCGCTGGCCGTGCGACGACGGTAGCTTTCGACATTCATCTCGAAGATCGTCGAATGATGGACGAGCCGGTCGATTGCAGCGACGGTCATGCCGGGATCCGGAAACACGTCATTCCAGCCCGAGAACGGCTGGTTGGCGGTGATCAGAAGGCTGCGACGCTCGTATCTTTCGGCAATCAGTTCGAACAGCACACTGGTTTCGGCTTGGTCCTTCCTGGCATACGACAGGTCGTCCAGGATGATCAGGTCGAAGCGGTCGAGCTTGGCAAGGGCTGAAGGCAACTGCAGGCTCTGACGTGCAGCCTGCAGCTTCTGCACAAGTTCGCTGGTCCGTGTGAACAGCACCCGGTAGCCGGCGTCGATCAGCGCATGTCCAATGGCACATCCCAAGTGACTTTTTCCTGCTCCGGGCGGGCCAAACAGAAGCGCTGTGGCGCCTTTCTCAAGCCATGAATCGCCGGTCGCGAGCGCCATGACGTGCGCCTTCGAAACCATCGGCACCATGCTGAAGTCGAAGGTCGCGATCGTCTTGGTCGGGTCCAGATGCGACTCGGCACGGTGTCGTTCGATGCGCCGTTTGGCCCGCTCGGCCAGTTCGTGTTCGAGCAGTGCGCCGATCAGCCGCGTCGCCTGCCAGCCCTCCTTGTCGGAGCGCTCTGCAAACTCGGGCCACAGGCGGGCGATGGTCGGCAGACGCAGTTCATTGAGCATCAAGGCAAGACGGCCGGCATCGTAGGCGGGCGTGCTCATGCGACCTCCTTGCCCAGCAGGTCGTCATAGCTGCTTGCGGGTGGCATCTCGACATTGACGACTGGGCACTCGGCGTGACGCGGTGCAAACTCCTCACGAAGAGTCTTCAGATCAGGCAGCTTGCCGTCAACCAGCAACGCGTTCAGGCGCGCGGCCAGCACGGCCTCGACGCCATCGAGCGCGGCGAGCTCAAGCAATCCAACGATGACTTTGCACGCCTCGCGTTGCGTCAGCCTCGCCTCCAGCTGTTCCCACGTCCGGCGATACGCCTCACGCGGAAACAGCTCATCTCGAAACGCAAGCCCCTTGAAGGCCTGTGGCTTGCGTTTGAGGCTCTCAATGAAGTGTCGGTAATCCAGTGCGCGGCGGTTGTCGCTGGCGCGCGAGCCTCGCGAGGTGCTATGCACCAGCGCGCCCGACAGATAGCAGTCGAGCCGGTCACCGTACACGCGCACTTTCAGGCGGTGACCGATCAGGCGCGACGGCGCGCTGTAAAGAATGCCGCGAACAGTGAAGGTGCTGCAGCGTGTAACGCGTGCTTCTTCCTCGACGAAGTCGGTCGTGCGCCTTAACGGCAGATCCATGAGCTGTTCGCGCTCAAGACGGAACGCCGCTGCGTTACGCCGGTTGCGACGCATGACGACCTCGCGCAGAAACTCATCATAGGCCGCACGATCGGCGAAGTCCCGGTGACCGCGCAACATCAACGCCTGGTCGACGGCTTCCTTCAGATAGCGATGCGATGACTCAACGCTACCGTTCTCGTGACCCAGGCCGCGATTGTTGCGCGTCCCGTTCATGCCATAGTGCTCGAGCAGCGCCGCATAGCGCACCGTGAAGTCGTCTTCGTCCGCGAGGTTTCTGAACGCCGCTGACAGACTGTCAGTGCGATGCTCGCGCGGACATCCTCCGGCCTGCCAAAGTGCGTTCTGCAATCCCATGGACAGTGCTTCGAAGCTCTCACCGCCTTCAACGACATTGGCGTATTCCCAGCGCGAGAACGCGAGCACGAAGTGGTACAGCCGGTGTTCGAATGGCACACCAGCGATCGTCACTCGCAGTTCGGCCATGTCGGTAAAGTCGGACAGGCCGCGTGCGCCGGGCTCGTGCAGCTGCGGGAAGAAGACTTCCTTCGGTGGGCCCGACATCGCCCTCCAGTGCCGCACGCGTCGCTCGAGTGTGCGGCGTGTGCTGTCGGGATATTCCCCGGGATGATCATCCTGAAGCTTGCGCAGGATCGTGACCGCCTGAAGTTCCGGCGCGTTCGCGAGCATCGGAACGACTTCAGTATCCCAGACGTCAGCGAAGGGGTCGGGACGGGAACGCCAGTAACGACGAGGTTTCTGGGATGGCAGTAAGGCGTCTCGTTCTATGCGGCGCGCGCTGCGCACGCTGATGCCGGCCTTCGCGGCGGCGATCTCCTGAGAGTGATGTTTGCGTTTGGACATGTAGAGGCGAACCTGTTGGTCGGTAATACGGGTTCCGGACATGCGGCTGATCGCTTCTTCTTGATTTGATCAGCCATCGTAGAACCCAGCCGACTCGGCGCCGCCGTTGGGGAGAGCTCTCCGGCGGCTACGCCGCCTCCGACCTCTCCCCAACGGCCAAAACCTCTGTCGCTATACCGGCCAAGATGATTGTCGCCGCGCACCCGGCACCCTTCCACGAGCCCCGCCAGGCCCCACCCATGCGCGCTAGTTGCCACCGCACCTGTTTCCGTACACGTTCGCCTTTCCTGACGAGGCCAACGCGGCTGCACTCGTGCCTTCGACCCACTGGCGCACCAGCGTACTCCAGAATGGCGGGTGATTTGCCGGTTCACGCGCACATTCCCGCTTTCTTTACAGGTGATGCTTCCCACTCTCGCCAGAAGTCCCGGTCTGATCGCCCCTGCAAGACATCACAAATTACCGCGGCGGTCATTCAATGCCCATAGCGGCCACCGCCTGTGGAGCGGTTCAGCACAAACATTTTTTTGATTACCGGTCGCGGATCAGGTCCGACGACATGGTGATGCGCTGGTTGCCGCGACCGCCAACCAAAAAAATCTCTGCCTTATGCCGAGCTCGGCATAAGGATCACGCCAGGCGATATCTCTACGATGTTCATGTGCGTACACCCACCGAAGCGACAAGGCATGTGCTTGAGCTAATTGGCGAACTTTACGGAATCGAGGCTCATATTCGCGGCGCACCGCCAGGCGAGAGGCGGCAGGTACGGCAGCACAGGAGCATACCGGTGTTAGCGGCCATCAATGCATGGATGACACATAAGCGCGCGACACTGTCGGCAAAGTCGGAGCTGGCCAAAGCGATCAACTACCCACTCAATCAATGGGACGCGCTCGTTCTGTACTGTGACGACGGTCGTGTCGAGATAAGCAACGCGCTGGCCGAAAACGCCTTGCGCTGCGTAAGTCTGGGGAGGAAGAAATTCCTCTTCGCAGGCTCGGACAGTGGCGGGGAACGAGCTGGCGCAATGTACGGCCCGATTGGATCATGCAAGCTCAATGGGATGAACCCGCTCAATTACCTTGAACATGTCCTGACCCACATCGCCGATCACAAAATCAGTCGCATCGGTGAACTGCTGCCATGGAACGTGGCAGACAGACTGCCCGTCCTGTCACCTCCACCGATCTCCCTCTGATCATTACCCTTCGGTCCAGTATCACTATCATCCCTCGCGAGCCGCTTACGTTAAACGGATGAAGACCAAAACTGATGCCCGCAGGCACACCTGGGAAAGGTGGTGGTGCAAGTGGTGGCTGATGAAATCACGCAAACCGCGCCGGCTCACGCATTCAGGGCAAGTCTGCTGGCGAGAAGACAACCTGGATCGCTCAGGCCATGCAAGCGTGGCCGTCGACCGAGAGTGGCCGGCTGGACACTGGGAGACCGTGAGAATTCACAAGCTGATCATCGAACGGATGCCGGATCGGCTGGCGTTACCATTCTACCTGTGGACCCGCGGGTCGGTAGCGCAGCTCATCGAGGCGAGTATGGCATCAAGGTTCTGCGTGAACGGTCAGTCGATACCTGAAGCAGGCCCATCGCTCCAGCATGACGACTGCAATACGCATGAATGAGTTCGTTCTCTCGTCGCGACGGGCTGGCTCGCCAAGCGCGATTTCAATAGTCTCCATCGTAGGCGCCCTCTTCGGCTAAGATAAGCATATCGGCCTCACCGGCTTCCGCTGTCACGGAGACGCAAACGCCTGTTGACGCCGCAAAATAGACGCGGCGACCACGAAATTCCACCGCCGGCTCTTCATTGTACAGTTCGACCGCGCTGATCCGAATGACACGCACGTCGGGATAGCGCTTGCGCCAACCTGCTGCGACTTCCGACAACGTCGGCTCGTTGATAACCAATTCGGTTATCGTATTTATCTGAGCTGCAGTAAGCGCCATGTTAGTCGTGACCACCCGCCAGGCGCTGTGCTTCCACGGTGACCGGAAGCACGGTGTCGGGCGCCAACTCAGGCAACTCGAACTGCCAGCCGTTTGCGAGCGTGACGAGCCCACCCCACATCCGCGCCCGCGCGATCGAAACAATTGGCTCCTCCAAATCCGTCCTCGGAATGTAGGCGCAGAGTATGCCGTTCCTATCTTTTCGGATCGTGATTTTCACAGTAAAAGCTCCTCGTTTGGTTAGGAAATTTGCGCCGTGCGAACATACATCGTTTTGAATACAGCGCGAGCAAAGTGGCGACGCTGGCAGCATCAGAGAAATGCCGCCGCAGCCAATACTCACGCGCCTAGCTCGTCTCCTTGCGCTATGGTCTCACGGCGCAGAAACAGTTTTGTCCTCCGGGCAGCCGACCCAAAGCCGTCAAAGAGAGGCACATCGGCGCGCCGTTCTTAACCACCTACCCGACGTCGACGATCTCGCCGAGGGAGCCTGCCCTCAGGAGACACTTACCTTCGCCCGGTCGCGATATCCGCCGTCGTTGTAGCTTTCGTGCAGTACGACCACGCTCATGCCTCATGAATAGGGCTAGCTCGCAACTCGATTGTCCGATGCATTGCCCTAGTACCCGTGTGCCAAAGGCTTCGCCCATCCGCCGGGGTCGGAGTCGGCAGTATCTGGTCAATCGAGCTCAGAACCGTGGCCCGCTCGCCCAGACATGCGAGCACGTGATCAGGAAGATAATCGAGCGTGCACAGTTCCTTCGCGCGCATGCCGACCTTGCGATCGGTTTCAACGAAATGAACCGCATAGATGTAAAACCGTTGCAGGAACATGTCGATCCGGGTGACATAGCCTGTGTCGCCCTTGCTCACGAGAAGCTCGCCCATATTCTTGCCGGCATAGGTGCCATCGTTGCGAATTACCGAGCGCGCGATCACACGCTCGCCAATGCTGAACGATGGCGCACACGTGACCTCGATGGCGTCCTCGTTTTGCAAGTCACCCATCATTTGCTCCTGCGAAAGGCCAAGGTGTGCACTTCACGATGCCGGCGGCGGCAACAAGGGACGCCCGTGTCCGATCGCACCCACTTCAACGCGCCTGACACCGGGTTCGCCTTCGCTGGCGGCAACACCAGGTCCCGAATTGTCCTTCATAAACGCGAAACCCGACCGGTCAGGTGTGTCGACGAAGTCGATCGTCACACCGTCCAGCAGCAGGCGGCTTTCTGCGGGCAGGAAAAGACGCAGACCATTGATCTCCATCGCCTCGTCGCCTAGCTGCGCCCCGGTTACGGCACTGAATCCGGCATCGTATCCGGAGCATCCACCAGAGTTCACCAGCAGACGAAATCCCGCACCAGATGGCAAGCCGGAAAAGCGCACAACACGGCGCATGAACTTTTCGGCAGCGGGTGTAACGGTAAGGTTGGGCAGCATGATTTCGATTCTGTCAAAGTGAGCAGTTGTTAGACGCAGGTGGCGCGACGCGCGGGGAAACGGGCTAGGCCGGAACGATGCATCCGTCCACGGGGCACACCGCCACGCATTGCGGAGTATCGAACTGTCCGTCGCACTCCGTGCATTTCTTCGGATCGATTGCAAAGACACCGTTTTTCTCACAGATGGCGACATTGGCACACTGCGGCTCGCAGGCGGAGCAGCCGGTACACGTTGACGCAATGATCTTCAGGGCCATGCGACACTCCTTGCAATGATGATCGGTGTACGCCCGGTCAGACAGGCATGACTATCCACCTGCCGCTCAAGCAGCTGCATCTGCGGTCGCAGCCAACGCCCCCGGCGGGATTGTGGCCTCGCCACGTTCCGCATGCACGATCATGCCAGCGGCTACACGGCTGCAATAGTCGGCGAACCACGCAAGCGCCGCCTTTTCGATGAATTCGCCCGCATACTGGTCCACGGGCTCGACGCCCGCGCGCGATAGTTCCTTGCGCGGACACGCGCCGATCTTTGCAACCAAGACAGCATGACAATCGCTGATCGCGCGCGTGAGCCGCGGCAGGCCCTCGTCGTCGCCATAGCCGCCTTGGCAATAAAGGTCCACACGGCGGTGGCCGACGAAGAACGCTCCGGCAGCGCCAACCTCGAAAATCTGGAATTCGGAGACATGCCCGAAATGCGCGTTCACCCGGCCGCGCCCCTTCGTCGCGACGGCAATCAAAACCGTCCTGTCGCCCTGCACCGCGCTCGCCTGCGCGAAGGCGAGCGCCTCTTGTTTCGCACCGCGCTGCATATCGACCTCGGCTCCCAGGCGTCGCTGAAACTCGCGGCGACCGTCGAGGTCATAGTCGACTTCCATGTGGTCGATCCTGGCGAGCGTGAACTCCTCGCGGCGATCCTCGCCGAGAAGCCCCACCGCGTCGGCACGACACTGCCGGCAATGGCGCATCAGGTTCGTGCCGCCCATGCACGCCTCCTGCACGGCCTTAAGCTCACGCGCAGTCGGACCACGCTGTCCGCGCAGGCCGAAATACGTGCCATGCTCTGGCTGGGAGATCAGCGGCATGATGTTGTGCAGAAAGGCACCGCGCCTCTTTACCTCGCGATTTACCTCGATAAGGTGTTCGTCGTTGATGCCTGGAATCAACACCGAGTTGATCTTCGTAAGTACGCCACGCGCAGTCAGCATCTCGAGTCCTCGCATTTGCCGCTCGTGCAAGATGCGCGCGGCCTCTTTACCCGTGAGTCGTCGGTGGCCCCAGAAAATCCACGGATATATCTTTTCGCCGATGACGGGATCGACCATGTTAATGGTGATGGTTACGTGGTCAATCTTGTGCTCGCAAATCTCGTCGACAAGGTCCGGCAACGCGAGTCCATTCGTCGACAAGCATAGCCCGATGTCCGGAGTCCGCTCGCGAAGCATACGGAAGGTGTCGAAAGTCTTTTTCGCATCAGCCAGCGAATCGCCGGGACCCGCAATGCCAAGCACGGTCAGCTGCGGGATCCGGCCGGCGACGGCCACTACCTTTTTTACCGCCTGCTCCGGCGTCAGCTTCTCTGACACGACGCCAGGCCGGGACTCGTTCGAACAGTCATATTTGCGATTGCAGTAGTTGCACTGAATGTTGCACGCCGGGGCCACCGCCACATGCATCCGCGCGTAATGACGATGCGCCTCTTCTGAATAACAGGGGTGATTCTTTATCTTTTCCCACACCTCTGTCGGCAGGTCATCGACTATGCCTGACGAACCACGGCCAGACTGACCATCGCCACCGCTGCGTGGACAACAACCGCCGCCCGAGGAAGCGAGCGCTTCCACGGTGGACCCCAAGCGCGTTATCTCCCCGATGCTAATACAGGCAGTTGAGGGCAGCATGCTGTGGTTCGCGCTATCTTCCATGGATATCTCCTCGCAACCGACGGCGGTCGTGCGCTAAGCCAGAGCGAAATCCGTGCCACTCGAACGCGATTCGCTTCGGGTCTCGTTCAATCTTGGAGTTAGTCGGACAACGGTGATAGGGCCGATCAGGCTTCTCGGGCTTGCGCCGGCATTCAAACTCGACAAACCCGACTAATCTGTCGCTTTTGCGACAGATGTCACAATTGCGATGTTTTGTTCGCACACGTTACTTCGTATACCGAATTATTATAATAGCCGGTGCGGCGCTCAATCCACTCGTAGTCGCCTGATGAAGGTCAGCACTGTCAGGAAAAGGACATAGGCGACACGAATAGCCGGTTGAAATGCCCCGCAAAGCACTCTGTCACCGGTGATGCTTGTCTGGCACAAGCCTTGCAAGGCCATCGGCGACTATTCAATAGGCCGTAGACATGCTCAAACCGATAATCAACGACACGACCCTCCGCGACGGGGAGCAGGCCGCCGGTGTCGCGTTTCGCCCCGAGGAAAAATGCGCGATCGCCGCATCACTTTCGCGCGCTGGCGTGGCCGAACTGGAAATCGGAATTCCGGCAATCGGCGAAGACGAAATCGCGTGCATCGAGGCCATTGTCGATCTTAAGCTCGACGCCAGTCTGATGGTTTGGGGCCGCCTCACCGATGGGGATCTCGCTGCCGCATTGCGCTGCCGCGCTGATATCGTTCATCTCTCGATCCCGGTTTCGGACATTCATTTGCAGTATAAGCTGCGTCAGTCGCGCGGCTGGGTACTAGCGCAGATAGCACGCGTCGTCGAGGAGGCAGCGAAAAATCACCCTAAGATTTCTCTTGGCATGGAGGACGCTTCGCGCGCGGACCCCTCGTTCCTCATAGAAGTCGCTTGCTGCGCGCAGCGATATGGAGCGCAGCGTGTGCGGTTTGCGGATACCGTGGGTGTGCTGGATCCCTTTAAGACCTTCCACGCCATTGCAGCGCTGCGCAGTGCTGTTGATCTTGAGATCGAAATTCATGCACACAATGACCTCGGGCTTGCCACAGCTAACACACTCGCCGCTCTTGAGGCCGGCGCCACCCACGCGAACACCACTGTCAACGGCTTGGGTGAGCGGGCCGGCAATGCGGCGCTGGAAGAAATCGTGATGGGCGTGCGGCATCTACTAGGACGCGACACAGGCGTCGACACGCGAGCGCTGCTCGACATTTCCTCCTTGGTAGAACAGGCGTCAGGCCGTACCATTTCGTTCAACAAGAGCATCGTCGGTCGAGGTGTCTTTAGTCACGAATCGAGCATACACACCGACGGCATCGCCAAGCATCCCACCACCTACGAAGGATTCGACCCAGCTGAGCTCGGCCGGCAACGGTCGATGATTCTCGGGAAACATTCTGGATCTCAAAGTGTGCGCGACGCCTACAACGCTTTAGGCGTGAGGGTCGCTGAGCGACTCATCCCGCCGCTGCTTGCGCGCATTCGTTCTTTCGCCATGCAGCACAAACAGGCGCCCAGCGCAAAGGATCTGCATCGCATCCTGACCCAAGTTCGCGGCACGCGAGTGGAGGCGTCATGAGTGTGCTCATCGCGGCCAAACCAGTCCAATAGGAGCAACGACATGCAAAGAGCTACCGAGCAACTGTATCACCTCTCATCGATCGAGGATTTCATGCGATTCTTCGAGATCGCATTTGATGAAAAGGTGGTGAACGTGAGCCGCTTGCACATCCTCAAGCGCTTCTTCCAGTACATCGAGCAACAGAAAGAACTGCCGCGGGACAACGCGACGGGCGTGCTCAACGTCTACCGAACTCTGCTCCAGAAGGCTTACAACGACTTTGTTGTGTCCACGCCTGCGGAGCAGAAGGTATTCAAAGTTTTCCAGGAAGCTGACGGACGGAGGCTCGTCCCCCTTGACAAGGTGCGCGCGTCGTTGCCCACCCGCGACGCCGCCTGACCCGGAGTCCCTCAATGCATATTGTCGTCTGCATCAAGCAGGTCCCGGATTCGGCGCAGATCCGGGTTCACCCAGTCAACAACACGATCATGCGCCAAGGCGTGCCGGCAATCGTGAACCCGTACGATCTGTTCTCGCTGGAGGAAGCGTTGCGGATAAAGGATCGCTTTGGCGGCGCAGTCACGATGCTCTGCATGGGACCGCCACAGGCTGAGGAAGCGCTCCGTAAATGCATCAGCTACGGCGCCGACGACGCCGTGCTCGTCACCGATCGTGCGTTCGCTGGCGCCGATACGCTCGCAACATCGTATGCGCTTGCCGCCGCGATCAGGCAGATCGCAACAGAACAGGCGGTGGACATCGTCTTCACTGGCAAACAGACGATCGACGGCGACACCGCTCAGGTCGGCCCCGGCATTGCCAAGCGCCTCGGCGCCCAGTTACTCACCTATGTGTCCAGGATCGTCGAGATCGACGTCGACACGCGCACGATCGTCGTCGAGCGTCGTGCCGAAGGCGGCGTGCAGGTACTCAAAACTGCATTGCCATGTCTTGTGACGATGCTTGAGAACACTAACGAACTGCGCTTCGCAACACTGCCCGCCATGATTCACGCGGCAGGCTTCCCCGTGCGCAAGTGGAACCGCGAACAGGCCGGCATTGAGGACGCGAACAAGATCGGGCTGAAAGGTTCACCGACCGTGGTCAGCAAAGTGTTCGGCCCGACGCCGCGCGCTGAAACGGCTGAAATGCTCGAACTCGACGCGTCCAGCCTCGGCGATGTGTCGTTGAAACTGATGCATAAGATATTCACTCGCCATCCGACTCTAGAGGCGGACGTGCTGATGAAGAGGGACTCATGAACTCGCCCGCTCCCTCAAACAAGAAGCCGGCCGTGCCAGCCAAACCGGCCGGAGGCCGTAACCTCGATCTGCCGGGGCACCTGAAAGCCTATCAGGGTGTCTGGGTCTTTCTTGAGCACGATCGGGGTCACGTACATAGCGTGTCGTGGGAACTGCTCGGTGAGGCGCGCAAGCTCGCAGACAAACTCGGCAGCGACGTCGCCGTGGCGGCGCTCGGCGGTAAGGACGAGCCACTTGAACAGTTTGCCACCCAGGCGTTTAGTTTCGGCGCCGACAAGGCATACGTGATTCACGATCCGGTATTGCTCGGTTACCGCAACGAGCCGTTCACAAAAGGACTGACCGATCTGGTCAACAAGTACCGCCCTGAAATCCTGCTGCTCGGTGCAACCTCAATGGGCCGAGATCTCGCCGGCTCTGTCGCAACGACGCTCTCGACCGGCCTCACCGCCGACTGCACCGAGTTAAAGATTGATCCAGGCTCGCGCGCGCTGGCGGCCACGCGGCCGACTTTCGGCGGCTCGCTACTTTGTACGATCATGACGCTCGCATACCGCCCGCAGATGGCGACGGTGCGCCCGCGGGTCATGGCGATGCCGCAGGCACAAACGGGGCGCGGCGGCGAGATCGTGAAGGAGGCGCTTGGGATCGTTGAGGCCGACATTGTGACCAAATTGCTCGACTTCGTCGCCGATGACAAAGGTAATCAGGTCAACCTGCCCTACGCGGACGTCATAGTTAGCGGCGGCAAGGGGCTAAAGAACCCGGAGAATTTCCGGCTCCTGTTCGATCTGGCACGCGTGCTCGGCGGCGAAGTTGGAGCAACCCGTCCGTGCGTGCAGGCGGGCTGGGTGGAGGCCGATCGGCAAGTCGGGCAGACAGGCAAAACCGTGCGGCCGAAACTTTACATCGCTGCGGGCATCTCGGGCGCGATCCAGCACCGCGTCGGCATGGAGAGTTCTGATCTCATCGTCGCGATCAACACCGACCCGAACGCTCCGATTTTCGACTACGCGCACTATGGCATCGTCGCGGACGCGCTTCAACTGCTGCCGGCGCTCACGTACGCGTGCAATGACCATCTGAAACTGAAGCAGATGCGTAGCAAAAGGAGAGCACGATGAAAAATACTTCACGATTCGATGCGATCGTCGTTGGTGCCGGACCGTCTGGCAACGCCGCAGCTTACGTGATGGCCAAGGGCGGACTGGAGGTGCTTCAGATCGAGCGCGGCGAATATCCTGGCAGCAAAAACGTTCAAGGCGCGATTCTCTACGCAAACGCGCTGGAACAGATCATTCCGGACTTTCGTGATCACGCTCCGCTCGAGCGCCACATCATCGAGCAGCGCATGTGGATGCTCGACGATACTTCCTTCGTGGGCACGCACGTGCGTAGCGACGACTACAACAAGCCACCGTACAACCGCTACACGATCATCCGTGCGCAGTTCGACAAGTGGTTCTCATCGAAGGTGCGCGAGGCCGGCGCATTACTGATCTGCGAGACCACGGTGAATCACCTGATCATGGATGGAGACCAGGTGGTCGGCGTGCAATGCGATCGGGAGCAGGGCGAGGTCTACGCGGACATTGTGATTCTCGCTGACGGGGTCAATTCAACGCTCGCACGCAAGGCGGGCTTTCACGGCGAAATCGAGGCGAGCAACGTCGCGCTGGCTGTGAAGGAAATTCTCTTCATGCCAGAGGAGACCATTCGCCAGCGCTTTAACATCGGCGATGAAGAAGGCGTCGTGATCGAGATGGTTGGCCGGATCACCGAAGGCATGGCGGGAACGGGGTTCCTCTACACCAACAAAGAGTCCCTGACCATTGGGGTCGGTTGCATGCTGAGTGACTTCAAAAAGAACTCGAACCGCGTAAGCCCGTATGTGCTGCTCGAAAGAATGAAGCGTCATCCGTCAATCGTGCCGCTCATCGTAGGGGGCGAGATGAAGGAGTACTGCGCTCACCTGATTCCCGAAGGAGGCTTCCATGCGATACCGCAATTGTACGGCAATGGCTGGATGATCGTCGGTGACTCAGGCGGCTTCGTCAATGCCGCGCATCGCGAAGGTTGCAATCTCGCCATGACAACAGGGCGCCTCGCTGCCGAAACCGCCATCGCCGCAAAAGCGGTTGGCCGTGGCTACCGCGCTAACGCACTAGCCACGTATAAAGACGCCCTCGACGACAGCTTCGTGATGAAAGACTTATACAGATACCGCGACATGCCGAAAATCCTACACCGCAATCCACAGTTCTTTACGACATACCCTGATCTTGTCGCCAAGGCGGCCCGTACCATGATGACCGTGGATGGCATCGACAAGAAGACCAAAAAGCACGAGGTTATGTCCAGTTTCCGCGAAAGCCGCTCCCTGACCGGGCTCGTCGGCGACGCGTACAAATTCTGGAGGGCCTTCCGATGAAAGCGGTCGATGTCAATATTGAGGAAAAGCTGTTTCAGAACCGCTACCGCGTGGACGTAGGCCGGCCGCACGTCCATATCAAAAATGTTGACGTCTGCACCAACGACTGTGCCGACAAAAGCTGCACCTTCGTATGCCCTGCGTCCTGCTATCGGGAGGAGAACAACGGCTCGGTCATGCTAATTACCGACGGCTGCCTAGAATGCGGCAGTTGCCGCATTCTATGCACAGAACACCACAACCTCGAATGGGCGTACCCACGTGGCGGGCATGGCATCCTGTTCAAATTCGGGTAGAGAAACACATCTTAATCAAATCGGCTCCCGAACTTCACGAAAGGCGGGGGAGCACCATCATCGGAGCAAGTTAATGAACCTCATTACCGGTATCGAATCGACCAACCTCTTTGGCGGCAACGTCCCCGCAGCCGTGCTACAGCTGATGGATACGGCTCGCGGCGGCGACGATGAGGATGTGGCCGCCGCGCTATGGACTGCGGTTCTGACGTACCCGCGCTGCCTTCCCCCCTACTATCTTCTGTATAAGTTCCATGCAAACCGCGGTGAACTTGGCGAGGCGCAGGAGGTCGCGACCAAGGCCTTGGTGGTCGCCGCCCGACAAGCGTCGATCGACAGCAACTGGTGTGCGGTACAACCGGGCGATGCGGACTTCACCATTCCCGGTCCTAGCCGCTTCTGGCTATTCACGCTCAAGGCACTGGCGTTCATCAGCGTGCGGCGCGGCAACCGCGCCGTTGCACTGAAGCTGATCGCCAAGCTACGCAAGCTTGACCCTACCGATAGCGTCGGGTTCGATGTCGTGGAAGCTTTGCTGAAACAGCCCGGATCACGATAATTGCCTCTGACTGGCAGTACATCCTCGGCACGGCTACCGAGAAACTACGTGTGAGTTTCTGGGGCGTTCGAGTTTCAGTGTCGGACCTGACAGTCATCGTGCACCTTCCCCGCAGGCGCATGCTCATTCGGGCAGCCAGAATCTTCATTCCGGTCCGAAGCAATCCACAAAATCCGCGCAGTCGCTGCAGTACGGGGCCTTGCAAATAGACAAGGCCTCTCGCTCGCACAGTTGCTTATGGAGGAATTTTTTCCACTTCATGCCGTGGACGTTTTTCTCAGCAAGCCGTGGAAACCAGTAGCCGAGCAGCGCCGACAATTCATGCCGCGAACGAAGGCGCAAGTCCTGCCAGAGGTGTTTGTCCCGCACACAGGCGCAGGCTAGGGCATGGGAAATACAATGGACTTCGCTGGTTGTCCCTGCGCGCGGATCAGCATGCGCCTTGAACAAGGCTATGAGGTCTTCGACCTCGTCGTTTCGCGAGCCACGCTGTGGGATGGTCACAGCCGATGCGCCCTGTGGCAGCGATAATGCGCCGTCCGCGCCTGGGAACCACCGTGCAAGTAGCCAGCTGGTCTCGTCGGCATTGAGTCCGCAGATAGGCAGTATGCGCACGCCGGCTTCCTCGAACGCCGCTGAAAGCACTCCAGCAAGTGCAAGGACCGTGCAGTCGTTAGGGTTTATCGCGTGGAGCATCAGCGTCGCATGGAAATCCATAGTGATACTCTCCCGCTCAAATCTGCGCCGGGACGTGCCTGTAGCACTTTTTCGGACAGATCTTCGCGCACGCCGTGCAGCCGATACACAACTGCGGGTGCGCAATTGTCATGACCTTCTTTTGGTACTCGTCTTCATCATCGTCATCGAACGGAATGAGCGCGCCGTCCTCGCTTACACCAACGAGTTGAAGGACACCTTGAGAACAGACTCGAAAGCATCGCCCGCAGCCAATGCATTTTTGCTCGTCGAGCGAGCAGACAAATGCCGGAGTCCAGATTTTTCCACCGGGTAGCTTCACGCTGAAGGTACCGTTCATGTCAGCCCCCGGGGCGGTTCACCCGGAACCGCCGCTACGGTTTTGCGCGCGTCCATCAGCGCGGCGTGCGCGTCGTGACAGCGCTGGGCGACCATCAGGATCTGCTCCCAACCGGTCGGCAGTTCCTCCGACAGGTCATGCAGATCCATCTTGGCTTGCATTGCCAACGCATTGAGCTTTTTCAGGCGCGCCTTAAGTTCTCGCGGGTCATTCATCATGTCTTCCCTCTCACACGAACCACTTCGGGCGTCGCGGGGACGCCAGCGCGGCAATCGTGTCAGTGATTGAGTTAGCGATAAAGTATCTCGTCATCCTCTGCAATATCGTATGACCTGCCAGCATTTTTGGTGAGCGCCTTGCGCAACCACGGTGGCGGCGTGCCCTTCAGGACGTCCGTCAGTTTGATCAGGATGTCCTCGATCGACTCGGGCTGCGAAACTTTTACCGGATGGACTTTCAGCGCAACCACGCGTGCCGCGCCCGAACCGCCGATAGCCGCGACGTACAGAATCGCACAGCCCTGGATCACTTCAAGCTTCTGCGTGAGCTTGTCCTCGTCGCCGTCCTCGACCAGATTGTCACCAAAATAAAAGGCTTCCACGAACGTATGGCTGTCGGCCGTTACATCGTACGTAACGATGTTCTTCGCCGACCCGAAGTGCGCGTCGACATGCACCTTATCCTGTGTGGCAAATGCAATTTTCATGCGATGGATTCCTAGTGATTTTCATGGTGCTGGCTTTAATCACCAGCACCGTCATTTCATAGCCGGGACTGCTGCGGCGGCGGCGATGGCGGCAACACCCAGTCGGCTGGATGGCGGTGTACAATCTGTTCGATCAGCAGATTTGTGATTTCGAAGATAAGGTTCATTGTGCCTCGATAGCCGATCTGGCAACGATGTGCGTTACCGATGCGGTCAAACACGGGAAAGCCTACGCGCATGAGTGGCTTGTCAAGGCGTGCGGCCATCTGCCTGCCGTGCGAATGAGTAATGAGCAGATCGCACGCGGTCGCGGCTCGCTCCATGTCTTCCAGGTCACCCAGCACCACCGTGCTCGCCGGCAGTAGCGCATGCGACGCCGATGTGGTCGTGCTGACGCAGACCGACAGATCCGCGCCCATTTCCTGTAGCAGGGAACCGATTGCGAGCAGCAAATCAGGTTCCGCACCCAAGGCCGCCTTGATACCGCCGGTGTAAAAATGGCCGTCGAGCATCGCATCGACCAGTTGGCTGCGCTGCCGGCGGTACTTTGCCGGAACGGCCTGCCCCGACAGTTGCGCGAGGCGCTGCAAGAACCGGTCATTGGGTTCGAGCCCGGTGAGCCGCTCGAAAATTTCGAACGGCGTCCCAGCTATCGACTCGAGCGTCTGCGCACCTTCACGGGTTTGTTCGCCAACTCCGATCGTAAAGGCCGAACCACCCGCCATCCGGATCTGATCGAGCGTAGTTCCGCCTAGCGTTGTACCGCGCCAGACAGGCGAAAGATGGCCGTCGAGCGAACGCGAGACGTCGGGGAGTATGATCGGGTTTAGCCCGAATGCGCTGACGATCTCTCGCAATTCGTCAATATCGCCAGGCGATAGATGACAACCGGGTAGCAGATTGACCTGTCGGTGTACAGTAGGCAGCGGCTTGACCAGCGTCTTCACGATCGCGGTAAGAGCATGCCTGTATCCATCCTCAAAGGCGCCAACATAATCCGGCGTCGAAACGTAGACGAGCTCAGTGTCGTTCAGTTCGGGCTTGCGACTGCGCACCATCGCGAGATGGCCCACGATGTCTTCCCCGTTCGTCTCGGTGAGCCCAGTCGAGCAGAGCACGATGATTTTTGGCGCCGCGCGCCTACGGATGTTTAGCAGCGCTGTCTCGACGTTTTCATATCCGCCGAGAATAGTGGTAACTTCATTCATCGCTGTTGTCTGCAGCGGAATTGCCTCTCTGAAATGGCGCACCAGCAGCACGAGGCCGAACGACGTGCAGCCTTGCGAGCCGTGCATCACCGGCATGCACGCGTCGAGTCCCATGGCCGCATAGCTCGCGCCCAGCGGTTGGCTCGTTTTCAGCGGATTGACCGTGCAGGCTTTCTTTGACTCAACGACTACAGCCATGATGTTCGCTCCGTGCTCCGCGCTGCGCTCAAGGTGTGACGCCCGGACAAACCCCCAGTCGCGCAACCCTGCACGCTTTCATGCGGCAACTCTGGCGTCCTGTCCTCCGCGAACTGCGGCAGACCAGCACTGACGTTCTCACCCTCGTCATCCCACGGCGCCGGAATACGCACCAGATCCCAGACCGGGTTATGGATCGCGCGGTCGATTTCGCGCACTAGCGCGACGATGCCCTCATACCCGGCGTATGGATGATGGCGTTCCTGGTTGACGTCGAGCCATGGCGTGCGCGCCTTCAGCGCGACATACTGCGAGCGCCCACCAGACAGCATGATGTCGGCTTTCGCCTCGCAGAGCATCGCGTACATCTCCCGTGCCGTCATATTCTCGACCATGCGCGCGTCGTCTCCCATGATCTCTTTGATCCGGTCCTTGTCGCCCTCCGTGCTCTTCTTAACACTCGTGCCGACGATCTCAAGCCCCGCCTCCTGCAATGCCGCCACAACCGACCACGACTTCACACCGCCCGTGATCAGCAACACCCGCTTGCCATCGAGTTGCTCGCGGTACGGAGCAATGCGAGCCCAAGCACGTGCCTCTTCTGCCGCAATCAACCGCTCGGTACGCGCAAGCAGATTCTCAGGCGCGCCCTGCTGCACCAGCAGCTTCGCGAGCCGGCGTAGCGCATCGCTCATATCGCCGATTCCGTAAAACGAGCCCTCAAAGTACGGAATGCCGTAGCGCTGCCGCATCCTTGTCGCGACGTTGATCATCGACTTCGAGCACACCACCATATTGACCTTCGCGCGGTGCGCAGTCGCTATCTCACTGTACCGGCCATCGCCGGAAATGCAGGACAATATACGGATACCGAGTGCATCGAAGAGCGGCTTCGTCTGCCACAATTCACCCGACAGGTTATATTCGCCGATGATATTAATGTCCCAAGGCGTCGTATACGCCGGTTCACGAGTGCCAATCACGTAATCGAGAAGCGCCTCGCCCCCAAGTTTGTTTCCCGCGTTTTTCGATCCGGCGAAGCCGGGAGCATTCACCGGTATAACGGGCTTCCCGAACTTTTCGGATGCGTGTTTGCAAACCGCTTCTATGTCGTCGCCGATGAGCGCGGTCACGCACGTCTGATATACGAACACGGCGGGCGGATCGTACTTTTCTATGATCTCGCGCACACTACTGAAGAGCCGCCTCTCGCCCCCATAGATCACATCGAGTTCATTGAGGTCAGTCGTGAAGCCTGTGCGGTAGAGCGTCGACCCGGAAGATGCCGCATGCCTGTTATCCCAGGAGTTCCCCTCGCATGCGATCGGGCCGTGAACGAGGTGAGCAACGTCAACAACCGGCTGCAATGCGATCTTCGCGCCGTCGAACGCGCACCCGCCAGCCGCCGTCCCCGGTGAGGCCTGTTTCGCGCAGCCCTGCTTTCGCTCCTTCTCGCTCTTGGCCTGGTTCTTCGAGCAACCTGGCTCGTCGAACACTACGGCAGTGCTCGTCTTGAACAACATCGCGACTCCTGACAATTGAGGTCCACGACGAAACGCAAGTTGCATACCATCGATGTGGAGCGCATGCGGCGCCATTACGGCGCTTGCAGGGACAGGAATTGTCGTCATCGCCGTCATTCCGACAGAGTTGAAAGGATTGCGACATTGCACGACAATGCAGATGTACTTACGGGCCTCGTGTCTAGAAGCGACGTACCTCGATCTCGTGCTTGCGCAGCGCGTAGCCAATTTGCCGCGGCGTGATGCCGAGGAGCCGGGCTGCTTTCGCCTGCACCCACCCACAACGCTCCATTGCCCAGACGAGCCGCTCACGCTCGCCCTCCGGCCTGCCGTCGCCGCCACGGACATCGAACCGGCCGCCGTTAAGATCGGCGGCGTGGCCACTTGCCACCGCGTTCGGCGCTTCGCTCGCAACAAGGTTCGACGAGGGACCGGGACGCACAGCATCTTCACGCTCGATGTGATGCAATACCTTTGTCAGGCACTGGTCGATCTCGCAGAGGAAGGAAAGGCGATCTATGATGTCATGGTGGGTCATCGTCGCAGTGCGCTCAACACAGTTCTCGAGTTCGCGCACGTTGCCGGGCCAGTAACAGTTCGACAGCACGCGCAATGCTTCGTCGCTGAAGCGCAGTAAGCGACCGTTGTCGCGGTTGAAACGATCGAGGAAATACTGTGCCATCGCCGGAATGTCTTGGCGACGCTCGCGCAGCGGCGGCAAAAGAATACTTACCACGTTGATGCGGTAATACAGATCCGCGCGAAACTCCCCGTCCCTCACCATTCGTTCCAGATTGCGATTCGTCGCAACAATCAGCCTTACGTCAACTCTTACCGGCGTCGCGCCACCTACCCGTTCGAACTCCCGCTCTTGCAAAACGCGCAAGAGCTTCGCCTGGAAGGACGAAGAGATATCGCCGATTTCGTCAAGAAAAAGTGTCCCACCGTGCGCTAGCTCGAAACGCCCCTTGCGTTGAGATTGCGCCCCAGTGAACGCGCCCTTCTCATGGCCGAATAACTCGCTTTCGAGCAGCGTTTCCGTGAGCGCCGCACAATTCACCGCGATGAATGGCTGCTCCTTGCGCGGGGATAGACGCCAGATTGAACGCGCGATCAATTCCTTGCCCGTACCACTCTCGCCCCGCAACAGCACCGTCGTTCTAGCCGGCGCCACTTGATGGACCTGCGCGAATACCTGCTGCATCGCCGC
Organism: Paraburkholderia sabiae; assembly: GCF_030412785.1. NCBI lineage: Bacteria > Pseudomonadati > Pseudomonadota > Betaproteobacteria > Burkholderiales > Burkholderiaceae > Paraburkholderia > Paraburkholderia sabiae. The sequence goes on along the minus strand of NZ_CP125297.1, from coordinate 518,190 downwards.
CGACGCACCGATCGTGTTATCGAGCTGATATGCACGAATGGTTTCCTTACGCGGGTGCCTGGCCGGCTCTGCGCCGTCGTGCATGGCCTTCTCGCGACGATGAAGCAGCAGCGCCTGTGCCATCGGCGCCGCTACAATCTTCATAAGATGAAGGTCATCGCCGAAAGAGCGCTTGCCGTCCGCATTCTCGCAAAAAGCCACAAGCACGCCGAGCGGCCGCCCTTCGTGCCGGATCGGAGTCCCGAGCAGAGCGACATGTTCACCTTCCGATACACCGAAGGCTCCGATGTCGTCCGCCAAAAGCGGTTCTTCATTCAGCTCAGGCACAACCACTGCCGCGTCGCTCGAGTGCAACCGTCCTACGATCCCTTCTCCAGACAAGAATCGCGCACTGTCGCGCCACCCCTCTGACAGCCCAGTGCTGCACAAACTGCACAGATGTCCATTCGGTTCCCTGACGGCGATGAACGCGGAGCGCCATCCGAGCGCATATGACAGATAACGCAGTGACCTGTCCAACGTCCGCTCGGCATCACGGGACGAGACTAGCGTCTTTACTACTTCGTACACTACATCGAAATCTCGAGCTCTCTCGTTGACATGAAAATGCGGCATGGATTTGAACTCCGGCGCTAGCGCGCCAAGCGCCGCCGGCAACACGGCTCGACAAAAAAGTCGATACTGTGCTCGCGTCGGCGATGACAAATTTGCACGCCACAACTAAGCGCGTGTCGACGACGCCGACAAAACGGACAAAGTCGCAACTGCGATATCGAATAGGGGCGACAACTACAACAACGTGCCCGTATGCGCGCCTAGGATACTAACGGAAAAAATTGGAGGTTTTACTACAAATTAACGTCATCTTCAGCATCGGGCAACTTACGAGTCTTGCTTATTAACTTGCACCGAAGCTCGATACAAACGGACGGGGGCCGCGTCTAGCCGGAACGCGACATACGAGTGTGGCGCCATGTTACGAGAACTACGCCTCGCCTCGCTCATCTCTTCTGCAACAGGTCATCTCTCAAGCACTGCGCCCGGCAGGCATTCGGCCTTGAGCGTATGAATCGATCAATCGAGCATCCGCTTACTGTTCGAATGCACCAATAACAAGAACGACCTGCTTGAGGGAAGGAAATCTGATTGCATGTCCTTCTAGATTTTTCAATGACATTTGTCAAGCTTCATTCACCGACTTGCTGGAATATCGCCGTCCCCCCAGAGATTCCCCTTGCGCCTGGACGGTGGCAGCCCGGCGCATTTGTCTCCCGCATATACCGCGAGTTCTGATGCGTCGAAAGCTCACCCCGTCCGACGCAGCCCGCCGGAAGCCGGTACGCCCTTAGTTGAGCGCGCCGTCGTCTGTGGATCCCAATTGCAACGCGCGAAAGAGGAAGCGCTGCAGAGCCGCTGCTGCGGACGTGCTGTCGTGTGCATTCGCGGGACTAAACAGGCCGAACTCCGCGACAGGTGGTATAGGCAGCCCGACAGAACACGGATCGATTGCCCGCATCGTATCGCGCCGCACATGCCAATCGAGAAGCAGGGCAATACCAAGCCCGGCCTCAACGGCCGACTGGATTGCGGACAAACTGGTGCTCGTGCACGCGACGCGCCACGCGATGCCGGCGTCAAGCAATGTCGCAAAGAAGTTCTCCTGCCATCGACATGCTCCGCCGAATGCAACGATAGGCAGGGGCCCACCTCGCAGGTCAGCGTTTCGTGTGCGTGCGACGGCCCAGCGAAGCGGATGCCGCCAGGTAACGAGCGGCTCGACGTGAATCAGCGCAGGATCGCCAATCGCAAAATCCAGCGCGTTGCTTGCGAGCCGCTGCGATAACGCAGGGCTGGCGTCGACGACGATCTCCAGTGCGACGTCGGGAAACGATGCCGAGAACTGCCTGAGTGCATGACGGAGGTGACTCATTGCGACGTCTTCCAGAATGCCAATCCTGACGGTACCTGAAACGTCGCCTGCATTGAGTGCGGAGCGGGCGGCAAGCCCAATTTCGAGCAACTTGTGCGCGTACGGTAGCAGCACACTGCCCGCCGAGGTCGGCTTCACGCCGCGCGGCGAACGTTCGAGCAGGCGTTGGCCAACTTCGTCTTCAAGACGACGAAGCGCCATGCTGACGGCAGCCTGGGTGCGATGAAGTACCATTGCAGCGTTGCTCACGCTGCCGGCCTCAATCACCGTCACGAACGTACGCAGCAGCGCGCTGTCGAGATCGCGAATCATCAATTTCCCTCATGCAGACATAAAGATTATCAGCTTATACCACGCATGCACCTGGGGTTAATATCCTTTCGTCACTCACGCAGAGAACATGCGCTAGCGAGAATTTGAACGCAAAACAAGTCGAGGGCGACCACTTCGGGCTCAGGCCCAATCGCGCCGATGTGCGCTCCCACGCCCGCCCGTAGGTGTTGCCAAGGACTGCACCATTGCCATTCATTTGGGCATACCGCGCGATTCGCACAACGTGGCTGCGGATATGCGCCGCAAATCTGAAGGAGTTCTGCGTGTTGCCGAGCTACTAGCAGGAAGACCCGAGCAAGTCCGTTCTAATCTAATCAAACGTCATTGAGAAGCATTTGAAAGTCTTGCGTCTCACCACACAACGACTGCGGCCTGCGCAACTCCGGAGAGAAAAGCCTCATAAGTCCCGACGTACATATTGCCTTGCCCGAAAATCACCCGGTGTCTTTTGCTCTTCCAGCCAGTGAATAAAGAGTGGCTACAGCGCTGTTTTCTCCGTTCTTGTTTTTCTATTTTACTTGGAGGTTATATGTCAACAAGCAACGATCGCGTTCATCTAGAGAAAGTCGCTGAGCAGGCGATGAAGCAGATTTTTGCCACTTCGCCGGAAACAGCTGCGTTCCATCGTGGAGATTGGATCGACAGTGAATACTATCGCCGGCATCTCGTCGAAACCGTGTTACGAATCCGGCTCAACAACGAAGTCGACGCACTCGCACTTTACAAAATCAGCTACAGCGACAAAGTGCTCGCGCAGTTTCTCGCGCGATACCTCGCAGAGGAATACGGGCACGATGGACTATTCTTACGTGACATCGAGAAATTCGGCCTATCCGCAGCCGACGTCGATCGCACCGCGCCCTTTCACAGCACCGACAAATTGATTGGCTACCTCTATCTGAGCATCGGCCGCGACGGGCCGCTGCCGACGATGGTGTGGAATTGGTTTGTCGAATGGTATTCGGATCGCTACAACAAAGTCATCACTGAAGCTGCGGCGCGCGCCTTCGGACACGACTATGTGAGGGGTTCGCTCGGCCACATCCACTATGACGAATCGCGCGATCACAATGAGCGGATGTGGGTCGCTCTGCAGCGGGCAATCGACAACTGGGGCGGGACGGAAAAAGCGGAGACCTATCTGTGCCATTTCGTCGAACTGATCCGCGAATACTTCGACGAACTACTTGTGACAACAGTGCCTCAAGCTGAACCGGTTGCCCCATAAGGCGCATCCGCGTGACCGCCGTCATCGTAATCGAACCGGCGTCGTCGGACGCGTCGCTTATCACCGCTGCTGCGCGCCTCGGTGTCGCCCCGCATGTGTTTTCGGCCAACAACGAGCGCGTCGTTGTGCCTGCACTTCGCAACGCCGCGGCATCTTTCACCGTGGTCGACACCGCTTCCCCAGACGCCGTCGCCGCAACGGCGCGTGCCATGCGCGTCGACGCAATTGTCCCGGGGTTCAAATATACAGTCGGCGTAGCCGCGCAAGCGGCGGCCCGGCTCGGTCTCCCCCATTTTCAAGCCTGTGGACGGCTGCGGTAGCCAACTGGTGACGCGCGTCAACTCGCTTGCCGAGCTGCAGTTCGCGGTCGAGCACGCCCCACACCAAGGCGTTGTAGACATGGGCCGCAAGATTGGCAACATTTTGCTGCTTGAGCAAGATCTCAAGGGTCCGGAGTATAGCATTGAAGGTTACATCGACGGGCGCGGGCCGCGTGTTGTCGCTGTAACCGAAAAGCTGCTGAGCGCCGAGCCGTATTTCGTCGAGATGGCACACACGGTTGAAGCACGCTGAAGCCAGAGCACCGAGCGGCGCTGGTCGCATACGTCGAAGACATACAGCACGAATGGGCCTTACACTCGGAGTCTTCCATGCGGAAGCCCGCATCACACGCGACTGTCCGGCGCTCATCGAGATCGCCGCGCGGCTCGGAGGGTACCGCATCTACCGTCTGGTTGAACTCAGCAAGTCACTCTCGTTGCCGGAAGTGATGATACGCAGCCATCTCGGCGACACCTATCCGGCGCCCGGCTATCCTCCCGCCTATAAGGGGCCGCTTCGCCAGCGCCGCCGCGGTCGAACGGCTGCGCGCAATGCCTAGCTTCGAGGAGATCGAGGTCCATCGACCTATCGGCGGTGCCGTGCCACAACTGATGGATTTTCGCGGCCGCGCCGGACATGTGCTGTTTACCGCTGCCGATCGCCCGACGCCTGATTCACGTCTCGCCGAGGCGCAAAGCGCTCTTAGGTTTAATCGCACCCTTGACGATATGTGAAAACCTTTCGACATGACAATCAGCCTGTCTTCCAACATCGGACGCATCGTTATGCTTAATCGTTGGTCCGACGACTTCGCGGCCTACCATCGCTATATCGACCATGCCGTGCATGACGTGGCATACGTCTGCACGCCAAACGCCGCGGCAGCACTGCGCGCGTCGCGCATCGCTCACATTGAGCAGCTATCCGAGTTCGACGATGAAGATGCGCTGCACGCGGCCGTGCGCGCCTGCCGCTCGGCACTAGACGGCATCGACAGGCTCGTCGCGCTGTCCGAATTCGAACTGATGGCGGCCGCGCGGCTCCACAATTCGTTCAGTATCCCTGGTGATCTGCCTGATGCAGTCGTCCGGTTTCATGACAAAGCGGTCATGAAGCACGCCATTGCGGCAGCCGGCCTGCGTGTGCCGCGCTTCGCAGCGCTGGAAAATCTGACCTCTCCCGATGCGGAGCCGATCAATACAACGCGTTTTCCGCTCATCGCAAAGCCGCGCACCGGTGCCGCAAGCGTAGGTGTACGGCGGGTCGACACGGAGGCGCAGTTCAATGCACTGTTGCCCACTCTACCGCTCGTTGAGTGCGAATGCGAGGAGTACATCGAAGGAACGATTTACCACGTTGACGGCTTCGTCGTTGACCGTGCATTTGTGATCGCGCGCGCATCACGCTATATCAACACTTGCCTCGAGTTCGCGCGGGGCAAACCCCTCGGCTCCGTAATGCTTGATCCCGGGCCGCTGAATGATGCACTGCTCGCGTTTGCAGATCCCAGCCTCCGCGCGCTCGCGCTGGTCAATGGACCGTTCCATCTTGAGATCATTCGAGGCCCCGACGCTCTGTACTTCCTCGAGATCGGTGCGCGCATGGGCCGGGGGAGATCCCTTTCCTGTTTCGCGATCTGTACGGTATTGACCTGTTCGCCTTGTGGTTCGCGCAGCGGTCAGGTGACAAGGCATGTTTCGCGGAGCAAGTACGAGCGGCGTTCGCCGCATCGACGTTGCGCGCGCGGCAGATTCCTGATGCTACCGGAGACAGTCGGCAAGGTGTTCATCGATGCGCAATCGCCGAAAGGAATCGCGGCGCTCTGTGAAACCGTCTTGCCAAAACAAAATCATGTCTTCAACGGCGCTGGCGGCTACGATACGATCCTCGCGCGCTTTCGCTACCGGGGTGGAACAGAACACGAAATCGCCGCGGCAATTCATGCGACGCTGCGGGATTCTCGCTTCACCCTCGCGAAGGTCGCGACACTCGCGACCTTCAAAAGGAATTTGGCCCGACCCGAATTCGCCGTGAAGCCATCGATACTAGCCAGCCACAAGGCTTTGCGCCTCCTGTAATAACAGCTCGCGCATCCAGATGCTTGCAGGGTCAGCGTTGTGCAGCGCAGGCCATTGGATCGATTCAGTGAACGAGGATAGGGGCAGTGGTACCTGGACGATCCGGAGGGGAACCACTTCGGCGAAATGCCTTGCCAGCCTCATAGGGATCGTTGCTATACGGTTGGTACGCGATAGCATGGATGGAACCAGATCAAAGGTCGGCACGACAACCTCTTCGCGCCTCTTGAGACCGAGATCGAGTAAGAAAAACTCGTCGATCGAGGGCCTGCGCGCCCGTCCGAACCTCACTGTCACGTGTCCCATCGACATGTACTTCTCCAACGGGAGCCGCCGCGACAACTGTTTGTTTGTTGGACATCCGACACATACGAGCTTCTCCTCGAAGAGCGCCGCTTTGGGGTGAGAATCTGCCAGCAACAGCTCCGGCAAAATCAGAAAATCGGCGTCGCCCCGACGAAGCAACTCGCCGGGCTCGTCGTCAGGAAAAAGCAGTTCAAAACTCACTGAGGGAGCTTCGCGCGCGACACGTTTTACGACATCCTGGAAATAGACAAGTGTCATGAAATCAGAAAGGCAGACCCTAAAACGGCGATTCGATTTGGCCGGTTGGAAGACGTCGCGCGAAATGATCGAAAACTGTATGTGCGACAGAGCTTCCCGAACCGGGCCTGCGAGCTCCAGCGCCCGAGCTGTCGGAACAAACTCGCGGCCCCTCATCACGAACAGGTCGTCAGAAAAATAATCTCGTAACCTGCCGACCGCGGCACTCATGGCAGGTTGACTCAAATTGATGTTCTGCGCCGCGACAGTCAGATTGCGTTGCGTCATCAGCGCATCCAGCGCAACGAGAAGATTGAGATCGAGGCCTTTGAAGCGCATGTTCAGGTATTCGCTGTGTGGATGCAACGTATCGAAACAATCGATTGTACAAATTAATTGTCGTACCGCAAAGTTACGCCTATCAAGACTAAAACTGCAAGAGGTCGCATGAAGATTTTCTTCGAATTACTGATCGACCGTTTTTTGTAAAGTCCCAAATTGTGAGTGATAGACAGATTTTCACCACCGCGACGTTTTCTGCGCACCACCATGAATATTCTATGACTTAGAGATGAAGGATGACACACCACAACGAGACGGGTCCGAACCGATTCGGTTAGTGTCCGAAGTGCCGGACAACTTCGACCGCCAACACCAATCCCGTCAGGTATACCTTACTTTCGATGACGGTCCAGACTTAGTATGGACGCCCAAGATACTTGACGTATTGGGGCAGCATAAGGTGCCGGCAACGTTCTGCGTACTTGGCCTCTACGCGGCAAGTCATCCACAGTTGATAGAACGAATCATCGCTGAAGGTCACGAGATCGCCAATCACACCATGACGCATCGGGATCTTTCAAAATGCGAACCGGAACAAACACGGCGTGAGATATTGGAAGCGAACGCAATATTCAAGCGGACATGCGCTGCCGCAACAGTGCGGTATGTGCGTGCGCCATACGGAATATGGACGGAATCAGTAATTGCCGAATCGGCAAAGGCGGGACTGACGGCACTTCACTGGTCGATAGACCCGCGAGATTGGTCTCGCCCCGGTGTCGACGCGATTGTGCACGCTGTGCTGGCGTCCGTGCGACCAGGCTCTATTGTCCTTTTCCACGATGGGAGCCCTCCTGGAGAGTCGTATCCGGATGCTCGCGCCACATCGCGCGATCAGACCGTCACGGCGCTGTCGCGCCTGATTCCGGCTTTGAAGGAACGCAGGTTTGTAATCAGTTCACTGCCTTGATGTGGACAAACTGAACCGATGAGCCGCCGCAAAAACCGGCACCATCTATCAAGGCTGGTGTGGCTCATTACAAGAGGTTTCTCAAATCATAAGCAGCAGCTTGTAAACGGCTTCGACATGGATAATCAATATGAACGCATCAGGAACTCCTGACGCAATAAACAGGAATCACTGACCGAGCTTTCTGCATCGGCCGATGGATATATTACTTGCCAGCTCGCTATCATGGCCGTGCACTACCTGAGAAACTGAGACGAGAGAGTATAAGATACTGCGATCTCGCTAAGACATAGCGAGACATCCGTGGATCTCTTTGGGGTTTTCCACCTTTTCATTGTCTAGATCACCAGGGCAGGCCTGTAATCAGATCATTTCTTAACGCCACTTAGCAAACTGACCTCGATGAACATCCCTGCCACGATCAACACGACCTCCATTTTATTGTACGCACTACTTTCGACCATTTATAAAAGCGCGCAGGTTCTACACGCCATGCCGGCTAGCGGGCCACCGGCGAGAAGTAACTCGACCAACTGCTGCAACTCCCTGCCCGACGTCGACGTTATTGTGCCGTGCTTCAACGAAAACCCGGACACACTGCGGGCATGCCTCGCTTCAATCGCGACTCAGGGGTATGCTGGCCCCGTTAAAGTCCACGTGGTCGATGACGGTTCAGCCAATCGAGACGCCTTGAGAATGGTGTACCACGAATACGAGCACGATCCGAGATTCAATTTTGTCCTCCTTCCCCGGAACGTAGGAAAACGCAAGGCACAAATCGCTGCGATTCGTTCTTCGTCCGCAGAACTGGTACTTAACGTCGACTCAGATACGACCCTAGCGCCCGACGTCGTGGAGAAACTCGTATTAACAATGAGCGACACGGCGATCGGGGCCGCCATGGGTCAATTGACAGCAAGCAATCGCAGCGACACATGGTTGACCCGTCTGATCGATATGGAATACTGGCTCGCCTGCAACGAAGAGCGTGCCGCTCAAGCCCGTTTCGGTGCCGTTATGTGCTGCTGCGGTCCATGCGCCATCTATCGGCGATCCGCGCTTCTTTTGCTGCTGAACCAGTACGAGACTCAGACGTTTCGCGGAAAACTCAGTGACTTTGGCGAAGATCGTCATTTGACAATTCTTATGCTGGCAGCTGGTTACCGAACGGAATATGTTCCAGACGCGATCGCAGCTACCGTTGTACCAGACAAGTTGTGGCCGTATCTGCGTCAACAACTACGTTGGGCGCGCAGTACTTATCGCGACACGCTGCTTGCGCTGCGCCTCCTGCCTCGTCTCGATCGTTACCTTACGCTGGACGTGATCGGGCAAAACGTAGGGTCGCTTTTGCTTGCCGTTTCAATGCTTGCCGGGTTCTTGCAGATCGTTCTGACAGCCTCGGCACCTTGGCACGCATGCTTTCTAATAGCCTCAATGACTATGATTCGCTGTACCGTGGCCGCAGTTCGGTCTCGAGAAATTCGATTTCTCGGATTTTCCGCACACACATTTATCAACCTTTTATTATTGCTTCCTGTAAAAGCCTACGCATTGTGCACGCTGAGTAACAGCAACTGGCTTTCCCGAGGGTCTGCCGCCGACGACTGTCGCGAATACGTCGATCCGTCTGGACACGCTGCGGCGACAGACGCTAATGCAGCGACGGGTATGGATGCGCAGTGTGACAGACATTGCAAGCCACCGTCATTCAGAACGTCGAACAATGTAGTCCGCAGTGAATGATGCTTAGATCTCGTGCGCAAATCACGATCTTCTTTTAACAAAGCCACATTTCGACCTTCCGTTCAATGGCTGCTGCAACGATAACGTTTACTGGCGTGAGAAAGCTATATGACGGCAAACCGGTCGTTAATGGACTTTCATTTCACGTCGAGCAGGGCGAATGCTTTGGCCTGCTGGGACCCAACGGCGCTGGCAAGAGCACGACCGCGCGCATGATCCTCGGTATGGCGTCGCCCGACGCAGGTACTATCACTGTCCTTGGAGAGCCCGTGCCCGTACGCGCGCGTCGAGCACGGCGGCGTATCGGCGTGGTTCCGCAATTTGACAACCTTGAGCCCGGGTTTACGGTCCGTGAGAACCTGCAGATATTCGGGCGCTACTTTGGCATGAGCGCGAGCGAAGTCGAAGCGGTGATTCCGTCGCTGCTTGAATTCGCGCACTTGGAGAGCAAGGCTCACGAGCGCGTCTCAGAATTATCCGGGGGCATGAAGCGTCGGTTGACCATCGCCCGGGCGCTTATCAACGACCCACAACTGCTGGTAATGGACGAGCCCGCGACCGGCCTTGATCCACATGCGCGCCGCCTCGTCTGGGACCGCTTGCGCTCTCTACTTGCGCGCGGCAAGACAATCCTTCTAACCACTCACTTCATGGAAGAGGCTGAACGATTGTGCGATCGGCTCTGCGTGATCGATAAAGGACGCAGCATTGCGGAAGGTGCCCCTCATGCGCTAATCCAGGAACAAATTGGGAGCCACGTGCTGGAGATATATGGCGGCGATTCGTACGAACTGCGTGCATTGCTCGAGCCATACGCGCAGCGCATGGAGGTGAGCGGCGAGACGCTGTTTTGCTATGCGGCCGAGCTGGAACAGGTGCGCATGCAGTTGTGCAAGCGAACGGGTCTGCGCGTTCTGCAACGTCCCGCAAACCTGGAAGACGTGTTTCTTCGGTTGACCGGACGCGATATGAAGGAATAGATGATGCGTGAACTATTCACGATGACTATGCCCACCAACACTTGGAACTGGCGCATGGTATGGCGCCGCAATTATCTGGCGTGGCGAAAAACTGCACTCGTTTCGCTTATCGGTAACCTTGCGGACCCGATGATGTATCTGTTCGGATTGGGTTTCGGCGTGGGAATAATGATAGGTCGCATCGAAGGCACTTCTTACGTAGCCTTTTTGGCGGCTGGAATGGTAGCGACAAGCGCAATGACTTCCGCGACGTTCGAAACGATTTATGCGACTTTCGCTCGCATGCACATTCAGCGCATGTGGGAAGCAGTCTTGTGTACTCAACTCACGATCGGCGACGTCGTTCTCGGTGAATTGGCGTGGGCAGCAACAAAAGCTCTTTTGGCCGGCACGGCTGTTACGGTGGTTGCCACGACGCTGGGCTATGCGGCGTTTCCGGGCATTCTTTATGTCATTCCTGTCGTTATCTTAACTGGCCTCGCCTTCGCGAGTATTGCGATGGTCCTCATCGCGATCGCGCCGAGTTATGATTACTTTATCTTCTATCAAACACTTGTTCTGACGCCCATGCTTTTTCTGAGCGGTGTCGTCTTTCCGGTCGCCCATCTTCCAGGTGCATTTCGACAGCTTGCGCGATTCTTGCCGCTCACACATTCCGTTGAACTCATCCGCCCTGCGATGCTTGCGCGCCCAGCCGCCGGAATCGGTCTGCATGTGATTGCGCTTTGCGTCTACACAGTCTTGCCATTCTTTCTGTCGGCAATACTGTTTCGCCGACGTCTCTTATTTTGACGCAGATGATTGAAAACCGAGCAGGATCAGATCCTTGTTATGGACTGCAGGAATCAGTTTTTAGAACCATCGTTTCCGATTCTGTTGAAGATGCGCTATGAGCTACCCCATGCTGATAATTAATCCGTTTGTAATCCTCGGGATGCCAAGGACAGGCACGCATTATCTTGAAGAATTGCTAAACGAACATCGCAACGTATCAAGCAATGGCGAGTTGCTCAATCCTTACGACGCGACTTGGCACAATCGCAAACGCTTGCTACTTACCGATCACGAACTCCTCGAACTCGCCTATCTACACTATCCCGCCCGAGCCGGAAAGAACGCGATCACACACGTCGGTTGCAAGATCAACCAACCTCAGCTTCAGGAACGCCCTGGGTTCTTCGAGGAGTTGGCTAGATGGCCATACCTCAAGGTGATGCTTGTGATCCGCAGAAATACATTGGAATCGCTGCGATCGCTGGTGCAGGCAAGGCAAAGTGGTCAATGGTTAAAGTTTGGCGCATGCAACGACTCCGGTCCGCCTCCTCAGGTAACCTTGAAGATTAAAGACTGTGAGGACTATCTCAAAGCTGCTGACGATTTCCACCGATTGGTGATGGATTCATTCGCACCAGCGAACATTCTTACCGTCGAGTATGAAAGTCTGCTGGACAATCCTGCTTCATGTCTGCAAGCGGTTTGGTCTTTCCTCGAAATTCCTGTGCGGCCATACTCTGGCAGCACAGTCCTTCAACGTCAGGAGCTGAGGCCACTGGAACAAACGGTACTCAATTTTGAAGAGTTGAAGCGTCACTTCGCAGGCGGGCAGTACGAGAGCCTCTTCGAAGGTGGGAAGATCGATTTTTAAACACCCCTTGCGAATAACTCTATCGTATAACGCACCTGCTGACAGATCATTTTAAGTGTCGTCGTGTCTCTAGGCGAGATCTGTTTAGCTAATGAATGATCGGTTCGATTAATCCTTGCGTTCCCTTATAGCCATAGAAAACTGATGCCCACCATCGGTATGTGTGGCCGCTCGCGCAGCAGGCGATGAACGCGTCAAAACGAGGTAACTGTGCATGTCATCAAAAGTGCAGTGGAGATTATGCTGGGAAAATGAGCTTGAACTTACCGATCACATCGAGTTGGCCCGATTCTTTCGAACGACGTATGGGCCGACCGGCGCTTTCAACGCAAAACCGTTCGAGGGTGGCCGAAGTTGGGCCGGTGCGCGGCCCGAACTCCGCGCCATCGCCTACGATTCGAGGGGTGTTGCAGCTCACATGGGATCGCTTCGTCGTTTCATCAAGGTAGGCCCGGTCGATGTACTTGTAGCCGAATTGGGACTGTATGGGGTGCGTCCGGATCTCGAAGGGTTCGGAATCGGTCATTCGATCCGCGCGATATATCCAGTGCTGCAGGAACTCCGCGTCCCATTTGCGTTTGGCACAGTCCGGCATGCCTTAAAGAATCACTTTGCCAGATTGTTTCGGAATGGAATGGGGACAATCTTGGATGGGGTGCGCGTGCGATCAACGCTCCCGAACGTTCATCTTGACTTACCTCCTACGCGCATTGAAGACGTGCTGGCTGTGATTTTGCCGATCGGTAGCCCGCTAAGCGAGTGGCCGGACGGCGCCGCCATCGAGCGCAACGGACCCGAGCTGTGAGGCACGCTGGTTTTGTCCGAAAAGCGACGCGTCCCGCACAGCGCGTCTTACAACGACGTTGTACTGGACTACTAGTAAGGTAGACCAAATTGAGAAATGTAACGAATTTTGAATTACTGCGTCGAGAGTTGGATGCGGACGACCCGTGGCAACTGGACAGTAATCCCTTTGAACTCCAACGCCATGAGCAAATGCTCCGAATGTCACTCGTCGACGGATCTGTCTCCAACGCGTTAGAAGTCGGATGCGCAGGAGGAGCGTTTACGGAAAGATTGGCACCTCATTGCCAACGGCTCACCATTATCGACGTTATGCCACAAGCGCTCTCGAAAACACGCCAACGTCTGAAGGAGCCACCGAACACAGTCTGGATTGTTTCAGACGTACAGCATTTTTTGAGCCTCGACAAGTTCGATCTGATCGTAGTAGCGGAAGTTCTTTATTACCTAGGCAACATCGAGGAGGTGCGCGCCGCTATTCGCAATCTGGTACGGATGCTTGTACCTGGTGGTCGATTGATATTCGGGTCGGCGCGTGACGCGAGCTGCCGGCGGTGGGGACACCTTGCCGGTGCAGAAACGATCTTGGAAATTCTGAAAGAAGAACTGACCGAAGTTGAGCGCGTGGAGTGCGCCGGTGAGTCGCCCAATGAAGACTGTCTGCTCGCGCGCTTCCGGAACCGGGCTTTCCTTTCGCCTCAACCCAATTACCCTCTTTGAGTAGGGGATACTATGCGCATTTGTGGCCTCAAGCTGACACACGACGGAGCAATCGCCGTTGTCGAGGATGGAAAACTCGTTTTTTGCATCGAACAGGAGAAGCGGGAAAACAACCCGCGATACCAAAAAATTGAGAACCTGGATGCGGTTGCGGCCGCATTGAGCGAAGGTGGCTTGCGTGTCGAAGATATAGACCAGTTTGTTGTCGACGGCTGGGACGGCGAAGTGGAGTCACAGTTTCGGATGGTCAGTGGCTCCACGCTGGTCAGCCTAAATGGCGCCCCCTATATCGAACGCAAAGTGGACCATCTTCTTGCCTCGGTCGACGGCACCGGACTGCTGCTCGGCGGAGCGTCACGTTCATATAAAAGCTATCCTCATGTGTCAGGCCATGTTGCCTCCGCGTACTGCACCAGCCCGTTCGCTCGGAGCGAGCAGCCCGCGTTCTGCCTGGTGTGGGATGGTGGAATGGTGCCGAGGCTGTACCACGTACAACGCCACGGAGCGCGCCTCGTTGACTGCCTTTTTCCGCTCATCGGCCAAATTTACGCTGCGGCAGGTCATCATTTCGGGCCCTATAAGAAGGCGGACGGCGCGGAGTGGGATCTTGGCGTGGCCGGCAAGCTTATGGCATATATCGCGCTCGGGTCCCTCGACGAAGACATCGTCGCTGAGTTTCATCGGCTTTACCAGGAACGCTTTGCCGGCGATACGGAAATTGCGCGAAATTACCGCCAGAATGTCCATATTCCGGAAACATCGCTCGCAGCTGTACGCGACTTCTTTGAAGCGAGCCTGCCACAACTAAAGACCAAGCCTCACGAAGACGTACTCGTCTCCTTTCATGTATTCCTTGAGCGTCTTCTCGTTCACGAAATGGGAATGGCGCTCCAGCGACATTCGATTCCGGGGCCGCGAAATTTGTGTATCTCTGGCGGATGCGCACTCAACATCAAATGGAATAGCGCATTACGTGCGAGTGGCTTGTTCGACGCAATCTGGGTCCCGCCCTTTCCGAATGATAGTGGATCGGCGATCGGCGCCGCTTGTTGCGCGATGGCCGCGGACAAAGGCTTCGTACCGTTGGAATGGTCGGTCTATAGCGGACCGGCCGTGAAAACTGGCGACGTGCCGGCCGGATGGACGGCGTCTCCTTGCTCCATTGCGGAACTCGCCCGGATGCTCGCGGACAATGAACCCGTCGTTTTTCTTGCCGGCCGCGCCGAGCTGGGGCCTCGGGCATTGGGTGCCAGAAGCATCCTGGCCGCTGCGACTTCGCCCGCTATGAAGGCTATCCTCAACGATATCAAGTATCGAGAGCATTTCCGCCCCGTGGCACCAATATGCCTCGAAGACCGCGCTCCTGCCGTATTTTGCCCCGGCACTCCAGACCCCTACATGCTGTTCGATCATCAGACGCGCGCGGAATGGCGGGACAAGGTTCCTGCCGTTGTGCACCTCGACGGGTCTGCTCGATTGCAGACGATCGCAAGAACTTCCGAGCATCCGGTAGCTCAACTACTGATCGAATACGAAAAGCTCACGGGTCTTCCGTTGCTATGCAACACCAGCGCCAATCATCACGGGCGAGGCTTCTTCCCGGACGCTGCTTCAGCCTGTAAATGGGGACGCGTCGAACGTGTATGGTGCGACGGTCTTCTATTGAGCAACGCACGCGGGAACGGCCTGCCGTCGTCAACCGACGAACCCGCATGCTGTGTACCAGTATGAGTGGCAAACGACTGCACCGCTCGGAATATTCGATTCGTCGCGCTTGGGCCTTGAATGATAGGCGGCAACCTGCTGCGTCGACGGCAGATCCGTGGACGTCCATTTCCAGATCGTCCACGTTCAACTGACGTGACACTGCTGCAATGCTCGAGCGCGTACCCGAATTCGAGCAACCATCCCAACCCGCTTACGTAGGCGTGTATGACGAACGAGACATCGACTTCACATCTTTACGCGCACGACTTTCGCATTGATCCTGAGTCTAGACGACGATTGCTACGACAAACGCCCGCCATTCTGTGGTTCACCGGTCTGTCCGGGTCTGGAAAATCGGCTATCGCTGACAGGGTTGAGGCGCGTCTTCATGCGTCCGGCCGACTCACCTACACTCTCGATGGCGACGCCGTCAGGCTCGGTCTTTGCAAGGACCTCGGCTTTAGCGATGAGGATCGACACGAGAACGTACGGCGCGTGTCGGAAGTTGCAAAATTGATGGCTGACGCCGGCATCGTGGTACTGGTGTGCCTCATCTCCCCCTTCCGCTCGGACCGAGAACTCGCCAAATCCAACGCAGGGAAGCATAACTTCGCTGAAGTTCATGTCCACGCATCTTTGGCCGTAGCCGAGGCTCGTGATCCCAAAGGGCTCTATCGGCTCGCGAGACGTGGCGCAATCCAACATTTCACCGGCGTCGACTCGCCGTACGAACAGCCGACGGCACCAGACGTGTTCATCGACACTTGTTTGCTGTCGATTAATGAGGGTGTCGAAATTGTTTTGAACTGGCTTGACAGGCGTTGACCACGCGTGAAGGATGTGTTCGCAATTGTTATAAGATGCGCGCGCCCGAAGTTCCCTGCGGAGGCGAGCCAAATATCGCCCCAAATCACTCATGCTTACATTGACCGTCTCGCAGGAAGACCAGCGCAGCGGGGACGGGCAAGTTCTGCATCCGCAATTTTGACAACGCGCCGCTCACGCGAACTAAGGTGGATAGGTGTTCCATGACGTCAACCGCAGTTGGTCGCAGCCGATTGCATCGGCAACTTAGTGGTGCATTTCGGCGCCGCATTGCGCATCGCGTTTCGGCGCGCATCGCACCCATTACAGTCCTGCTTTCACAGTTTTGTTCGCTGTCGGGTTGCGTGTTGGGTCCCGATTACCAAACGCCCGCCCCGCCCGCCACCGAGACCTACACGCCCACGCCGCTGCCCGATCAAACGGCGTCGTCGCCGGGCGCATCGGGCGCCCCGCAACAGTTCGTCGCCAGCCAGGACATTCCCCCGCAGTGGTGGACGCTCTTTCATTGCGAGCCGCTCGACGCGCTCATCCGCGAAGCGCTCGCCAACAGTCCCAACGTCGCCGCGGCGCAAGCGGCGCTCAGGCAGGCCAGCGAGAATCTGCGCGCCCAAATGGGCACCACGCTGTATCCGTCCGTCGATGCGAAGGCCAACGCGACACGCGAGAAATTCAACGGCGTCACGTTCGGTCAGCCCGGTCTGCATAGAATACTGAATCTGTATAACGCATCGGTGAGCGTGTCGTATGACCTCGATGCGTTCGGCGGCGCAAAGCGCGGACTCGAATCGCTGCGCTCGCAGGTCGATTACGAGGGCTTCCAGTTGCAAGCTGCGTATCTCGCGTTGTCGGCGAACATCGTGACGGCCGCTGTCAAGGAAGCCTCGCTGCGCGAGCAGATCGACGCGACCGAGCGCATCGCCACCGACGAGGACGCGCAGCTCGGCGTGTTGCGCAAGCAGTTCGAGCTTGGCGGCGTGAGCCGCGCCGCCGTGCTCTCGCAGGAAACGCTCGTCGCGCAGACGCGCGCGACGTTGCCGCCGTTGCGCCAGTCGCTCGATCAGACGCGCCACCAGCTCGCCGTGCTGGCGGGCAAACCGCCCAGCGACACGGGCGTGCCCGAGTTCACACTGGCGATGCTCACGCTGCCGCAGAGCTTGCCCGTCAGCGTGCCGTCGTCGCTCGTGCGGCAGCGGCCCGACATCCTCGCCGCCGACGCCACGCTGCATCAGGCGAGCGCGCAGGTTGGCGTGGCGACGGCGAACATGTATCCGCAACTCACGCTGTCGGCGAGCTACGGCCCGCAGGCGCTGACGCCCGCGGGCCTACTCAAGTACGCGGACATGATCTGGAACATTGGCGCGGGTGTCACGCAGCCGATCTTCCACGGTGGACAGCTGAGCGCGCAAAAACGCGCAGCCGAAGCCGCATTCGATCAGGCCAACGCACAATATCGGCAGACGGTGCTGCTCGCGTTCCAGAACGTCGCCGATGCGTTGCGCGCGCTCGAACACGATGCGACAGGTCTCGCCGCGCAAACGGAAGCATGGCGCGCGGCCCGCGATTCGCTCGATCTGACGCGCGCCCAGTTTCGCATCGGCGGCGTCAGCTATCTGGCGTTGCTCGATGCACAGCGCCAGTACCAGCA
This sequence comes from Paraburkholderia sabiae, assembly GCF_030412785.1. Classification (NCBI taxonomy): domain Bacteria; kingdom Pseudomonadati; phylum Pseudomonadota; class Betaproteobacteria; order Burkholderiales; family Burkholderiaceae; genus Paraburkholderia; species Paraburkholderia sabiae. The sequence goes on along the minus strand of NZ_CP125297.1, from coordinate 500,433 downwards.
GACCGTCGTGAATCTCGCGCAGGCGCAGGCCGCGCGCTATGCGGACACGGCGGCGTTGTTCCAGGCGCTCGGCGGCGGCTGGTGGAACGACACGGCGACGAGTCAGGCAGCCCAGGCCACGCCGGCAGCCGTTCCGGCGCCTCCCAGGCCGCAGTGAATCCTTTCGCAATAGCCGCGGGTCGCATGCGAGCGGACGGCAGCGCCGCCGGACGAGTTGGTTTGCGCCTCATCAGTACCTCAGCAGTTTGCCGTGCAAGGACGAAACGATGACAACGAAAAGACCGATGATCAAGCGGATGATCATCATGCTGATCTGCGTGGGCGTACTGCTCGGCGGACTGATCGGCTTCAATCTGTTCAAGACGCACATGATCAAGAAGTTCATGGCGAGCAACGCGGTGCCCTCCGCCACCGTCACGTCCGCCGTCGCGAGTTATCAGCAATGGCAGCCGCAGCTGTCAGCCGTGGGCAGCCTGCGCGCGGTTCGCGGCGTCGACGTGACGACGGAAGTGGCCGGGCTCATGCGCGAGATCGCATTCAGCTCGGGCCAGGAGGTGAAGGCAGGCCAGGTGCTCGTGCGCCTGAACGACGATTCGGACCGCGCGCAGCTCGCGTCGCTGCAGGCCGCTGCGGAACTCGCGCAAACCGTCTATAAGCGCGACGAGGCTCAGTTCGACATTCAGGCGATTGCGAAGGCGCAACTCGACGCCGATGCCGCCGACCTGAAGAGCAAGAAAGCCCAGGTCGATCAGCAGGCCGCGCTCGTCGAAAAGAAGACGATACGCGCGCCCTTCGCGGGACGCGTCGGCATCACGACGGTCAACCCCGGCCAGTACATCAATCCGGGCGATGCGATCGTCACGCTGCAAGCCATCGATCCGATCTACGCCGACTTCTATCTGCCGCAACAGCAGCTCGGGCGATTGCAGGTCGGCCAGGCGATCGTCGTCGATACGAATGCGTTCAGCAACCGCACGTTCGACGGCAAGATCCGCTCGATCAATCCGCGCGTGGACAGCACGACGCGCAACGTGCAGATCGAAGCGACCGTTGACAACCGCGAGCGCAAGCTGCTGCCCGGCATGTACGCGAACGTGAAGATCGACGCGGGCGGCGTGCAGCGCTATCTGACCTTGCCGCAAACGGCGATCACCTACAACCCGTACGGCGCGACCGTGTTCGTCGTGAAGCCCGGCGCGCAAAAGAATGCGCAAGGCAAGATCGTGCCTGTCGCGCAGCAGGTGTTCGTCACTCTGGGGCCGACGCGCGGCGATCAGGTGGCGATATTCAAGGGCATCGGCGAAGGCACACAGGTCGTGACGAGCGGTCAGCTGAAACTGAAGAACGGGACGCCGCTCGTGATCGACAATCGCGTGCAGCCCGCGGACAGCCCGAATCCGACGCCTCAGGAACAATAAGGGGCCGCCGATGAAATTCACCGACATCTTCATTGAACGCCCGGTGCTCGCATCGGTGGTGAGTCTGCTGATCCTCGTGCTCGGCTTGCGTTCGCTATCCGCGCTGAAGGTCGGCGAATATCCACAGACCGAAAACGGCGTGGTGACGATCAAGACGTCGTACTACGGCGCGAGCGCAGACACGATGGCCGGCTTCATCACGCAGCCGCTCGAATCCGCAATCGCGCAGGCCCAAGGCATCGACTATATGTCGTCGAAGAGCAGCGCGGGCGTCTCGACGATCACCGCTACGCTGCGCCTGAACTACGACTCGAATCGCGCGCTGACGGAGATCAACACGCAGATCGCGTCGGTGCGCAACCAGTTGCCACCGCAAGCGCAGCAGCCGGTGCTGACCATGCAGGTGGGCCAGACCACCGACGCGATGTACGTGGGGTTCCACAGCGACGTGCTGCCGAGCAACAACGTCACCGACTATCTGCTACGCGTCGTGAAGCCGAAGCTCGATTCGATCCAGGGCGTGCAGACGGCGGAAATTCTCGGCGGCCGTCAGTTCGCGCTGCGCGCCTGGCTCGATTCGAACCGGCTCGCCGCGCACAAAGTCACGGCCGCCGACGTCTCGACGGCGCTGGGCAACAACAACTATCTTGCGACGCTCGGCACGACCAAAGGCCAGATGATCAGCGTCGATCTGAATGCGGGCACAGACCTTCACTCCGTCGACGACTTCAAGAAGCTCGTCGTCAAGCAGAAGAACGGCGCGATCGTGCGCCTCGAAGATGTCGCGAACGTCGTGCTCGGCGCGGACAACTACGATTTCAACGTCGCGTTCAGCGGCAAGCGTTCGGTGTTCATCGGCATCAAGGTCGCGCCCGATGCGAACGTGCTCGACGTCGCGAAGCGCGTGAAAACGATCTTCCCAGATCTGCAGAAGCAGTTCCCGACAGGCATGACGGGCGACATCGTCTACGACGCAACCGACTTCATCAACACGGCGATCGAAGAAGTGGTGAAGACGCTCGTCGAAGCGTTGCTGATCGTGACAGTCGTGATCTCCCTGTTCCTCGGCAGCTTCCGCACAGTGATCGTGCCGGTGATCGCGATGCCGCTGTCGCTGATCGGCACGTTCTTCGTGATGCAACTGCTCGGCTACTCGATCAATCTGCTGACGCTGCTTGCGCTCGTGCTCGCGATCGGGCTCGTCGTCGACGATGCGATCATCGTCGTCGAGAACGTCGAGCGGCATATGAAGGAGGAAGGCAAGCAGCCATTCGAAGCCGCGCTGATCGCCGCGCGCGAACTCGGCGGACCGATTCTCGCGATGACGGTCGTGCTGGTTGCCGTGTACTTGCCGATCGGTTTCCAGGGCGGGCTGACGGGCGCGCTCTTCACCGAGTTCGCCTTCACGCTGACGGGCGCCGTGACGGTATCGGGCGTGATTGCGCTGTCTCTATCGCCGATGATGTGCTCGCGCTTCTTCCGCACGGATCAGGAGTCGGGCCGCTTCGCGCGCTTCGTCGACCGGCAGTTCGAGCGCGTGCATCGGGGCTATGGGGGTCTTCTGCATGCGATGCTCGACACGTGGCCCGTGTTCATCGTGATGGGCGCGCTGTTGTTATGCGGCACCGTGTACCTCTTTACGACGTCGAAATCGGAGCTTGCGCCGCAGGAGGACCAGGGCATCGTGCTGTCGAAGATCCAGGGGCCGCCGAACGCGACGATCCAGCAGATGCAGACCTACGCGGACCAGGTGTTCGATATCTCGAAGCAGTTGCCCGAGTACTCGCAGATGTTCCAGCTGACGGGCGCGCCGACACTGAACCAGGGCTTTGGTGGCGTGCTCTTCAAGACGTGGGACAAGCGCAAGAAGGGCGCGACACAATTGCAGAACGAGCTTCAGCAGAAGTGGGACAGCATTGCGGGCGCGCGCGTCGCCGCGTTCCAGTTTCCGCCGCTGCCGGGCGCGCAAGGGTTGCCCGTGCAGTTCGTCATCAGCACGACGGAGCCGTTCGAGAACCTCAATGAAGTGTCGCAAGCCGTGCTTCAAAAAGCGCGCGAAAGCGGCATGTTCTTCTTCGTCGACAGCGACCTGAAAATCGACAAGCCGGAAAGCGTGCTGCTCGTCGACCGCGACAAGGTCGCTTCGCTCGGCCTGTCGCAAAGCGATGTCGGGCAGACGCTGGGGGCCGCGCTGGGCGGCAACTACGTCAACTACTTTTCGATTGCGGGCCGCTCGTACAAGGTGATTCCGCAGGTGCTGCAAACGGACCGCCTGAACCCGTCGCAAGTGCTCGACTACTATTTGCGCACGCCTGATGGCAGCGTGATTTCTGCATCGACGGTCACGCATCTGAAACAGACCATCGTGCCCGAGTCGATCAATCATTTCCAGCAGCTCAATTCAGCGACGATTTCCGGCGTGCTCGCGCCGGGCATCTCGCAGGGCGAAGTGCTCGACTTCCTGCGCAAGGCCAGCACCGACGTCGCGCCGACGGGCTATACGACCGACTATTCGGGCCTGTCGCGGCAGTTCGTGCAGGAGTCGGGCGGCTTCGTGATCACGCTGCTGTTCGCGGCGATCATCGTGTTTCTCGCGCTCGCCGCGCAGTTCGAGAGCTTCCGCGATCCCGTCGTGATTCTCGTGTCGGTGCCGATGGCGCTTTTCGGCGCCCTCATCTTCATCAATATGGGACTCTCGACGCTCAACATCTACACGCAGGTGGGTCTCGTCACGCTGATGGGCCTCATCAGCAAGCACGGCATTCTGATCGTGCAGTTCGCGAACGAGCTGCAACGCGCGGGACGCGGCAAGCGCGAGGCGCTCGAAGAAGCGGCCGGCGTGCGCTTGCGGCCTATCCTGATGACGACGGCTGCAATGGTGCTGGGCGTGCTGCCCCTCGTGACCGCATCGGGCGCGGGGGCGGCGGGCCGCAATGCGATGGGGCTCGTGATCTTCACGGGGCTGTCGATCGGCACGCTGTTTACGCTCTTCGTCGTTCCCGCCATGTATATGTTGTTGGGCGCAGACCATCACCTGAAGTCGAACCAAACGGGTGCAGTTTGATCCGACAATCTGCACAGGTGGGAACGATTCGTGCACAATCGAATGCTGAACACCGATCCTTACTGGTACAGCCGCTTGGAGCAGATGTATTGGAGGACTAGGCCTTCCGCGCCTCCCGAGTCTTCGCAGCCCCGAACGGCGACTGTTGGCACATGATGTTCATCACACGAGAGCCCGTGAGCCCAGCGATCGGACGCGGCGTGTTCGGGCATGCGATGTCGCGCGATCTCGAGCATAGATCGCTGCGCCCGCCGCTGTTCCGCTCGAAAGTGTTCGGGCAACGGAAATACCGCAGGTCTTCGAGCATCAGGGCCGCTGATACTGCCTATCGAGCCGACGTATTGCCGCAAGCGCATGTCCGAGGCGATGAAGGGCACGCACGATCGGATTGCCGATCATCCGCTTGGCGAATGGAAGCTGGTCGAGGTCGGATTCAACCGGTGGATGCAGCACACTGAAACCTGCTCAGGCAGTGGGAGTGTTGCAGATGAAACAGCGACGCCGGATCTATTACAGCGAGACGCAGAAAGCGTTGATGTGGGAGCGCTGGCAGAAGGGTGAATCGCTCCAGCATATTGCCCAGCTCTTTGACCGGAACCACTCGTCCGTCCATCGGATTCTGGCCGAAACGGGCGGCATCCGCCCGGCCCAACGACATCGATCGCCGTTGGGCACTCACGCTCGCCGAACGCGAGGAAATATCGGGGCGCTCGTTGCTGGCGATTCAATCCAGTCAATAGCCGGAAGGCTTTCACGGGCTCCCTCCACCATCTGCCGTGAGATCAAACGTAACAGCGGGCCGGACGGATATCGGGCAAGGTTGGCAGGACAGCGGCAAGACCGGGATACGCGATGAAACTCAAAGATCTTGCGCACAAGCTTGGAATGTCGCGAACCAGGGTCAGCCGTGCGATCAACGGCCACCCGGGAGTGAGTGTGCTCACAAGTGACGGAGTCTCGGGGTTGCGGCGAGTGTCGGCTACCGCCCCAATACCGAACACAACACGGGCGCGTAAGGGCGCATTGACGCGATAGTCGCCCCCGGTCTGCCCGTAGACGCGCGCTACATGATCGTAGGCACGCTCAGCCGCGCCAGCAGATTAAAAGCAATGACGCGTATCCTTTCATGCAATCCGCGACCGACTGCCGTGATCGTGGAAAACCCTCCGTGCGGTGCCGGCACCATACGTGCGCTTGTTGAAGCTGGGGTTACACACGGAAGCCAAATGTCGATCATCTCGAATGGTGGCAGCCATCCAGACACGCTCATGGGCTACAACTCCACGATCCTGCAATCGGCCTTTCCGCATGATGGCGGTATGACGATCATTGAGCTGATGCTTGCAGTGCTCAACGGCGAGCCCGCAGAGAAGTTGGACGTTCTTTGGCAGCCTAGCCTCGAGATCCGCAATTCGGACGGGCCCTGCATCGACTAGATATAGGTCTTCGTAACCTTGGGGACACACAGAAATTACCCCGGATTCGCAATATCTAATGCTCGAAGTGATTCTGTAGCATTTTCCCGAGAATGGGTCCCGCTACTGCAACAGCCTTCCTTACCTCGCCCAACGTGACGAACGCGACTCCCACATCGCCGGACACCTCAACGCGGCGATGGCTCACGGGCCGGAAGGAGAAAACAATTCAATCTTGTTTTGCGGCAAGCGTTGTTCGCGGTCGCGTAGCACGGCTTCCTGAGTAACCGGGGGTCACAAGCTCGGGACGATCGTCCTCGCTGACACCGTTCCAACTATTCTGCATTTCTAATGTTTCGTCTGCACGCGGCCGACAATTTGTCACCCGCTTGACGAGCGAGTCGTCGGTGCGGATCCTGGAACGCAGAGATGTATCTGCGACACGACGCGCTTCATCGTCCCGACCGCATAGTTCGAAGCCCAGCGCGCCATGAAGCACTGTCGGAAATCGCGCTCGAAGCCACGGCGACATTGTGTCGCAAACGGATGATTTTTGGTGGCGGTTATGATTCATATTCACAAATTGTTTAGGGTGATTCGGAATGTGTCGCAAAGATATGTATGCCTCGGCCATATTTATATCATTTGATGCCGTCGCCGTATCAGGCATCACAGTTGAAGCGTCAAAAATGGCCAAAATTCTTGCGCAGAATCAAATTAAGTCTTATCTCGACTTAGGCTATGATATAAAGATAGATAAAGGAAAATTCGGCAAACCGTATGATCACGAAAACGAGGTCTATCGAGGTATATTCGATCTGGTTCGAATTGACGATATTGATTCTATTCCCCACTACAACGTTGATTTCCTAACCCACTCGCATAATGTTTTGATGGGTCGGGTCCCATCAGCTTCTTCCACAGAACAGGAAGAACTCCTGCTTGCAATTAGCGAATCTTCTCTACGACTGGCGCATCGAATCGTTCAGCTATGGGAAAAGCTGCGTATCAGTTATGTGATTGTTGAGAATGGAACGCTTCCAGAAAATATTATCTATACCAAGGCGCTATACACAGCGATTGAGGATTACGGGAAACGTAATTGCTTAGGGAATTACGTCATCTGGCGCGATCACGATCTAATGTGGAACAGCGAAAAAAATGCGATGAAATACGGCGCAGCACCTTATCCTCATGCCGTTAAGCCCGTTAAATCTAAGTATATAACATACGTCACACTCAATAACCATCTGAAAAATGAACTTGAAGCGTGGTGCGATCACGAAGTAAACGTCAAGGTTAAAAAAAATACCTATGATTTCACCGAACACGGTAAACATAGCAGTATCAGGGAGAACTTCTTCATCCGCGATACCGACATTTTGATTGCCCGCACCACTCGCATTATTCCGCAAAAGCGTTTGGACCGGGACGTTTTTCTGGTCCATCGACTAAACCAACTTTTTAGTCAGAACGATATCGACCGGAAAGTTTATTTGGTTGTGGCAGGCGATCCCGATGAAAACCGCTCTTACCATCGGAAACTGAACGCATTAGCTAAAAAATTAAACGTCGAGTCATTTATCAAATTTGTTGGTCCGCTTCGGCACAAATACGTGTCTTCACCGGGGGAAGCCGCTGCTATTGAGGACTTATATTACTCCTGCGATCTGGTCTCTTTCCTTACTTCGTGGGATTACGACAGCTATGGAAATCCTGTTGGAGAAGCGATTAGCAACCAGCGCTGCTACATCACTACCAGCTACGAATATTATTGGGAGGTCTACGGTCAATATGGATTTGAGGCGCCGGTTATGCGGATATCAGAGGAGCAGGATGGTTTGCCTGATGAAGCATTTATTTGGGAAGTGTACCGGTTTGTCAATAATAAGCGGTTGATGCATGATGTTGCTGGGCGAAACTTTTCCATTGGTAAGCAGTTACTCTCCAATAATGTTAATGACATTCTCGACGTGGACTGTTCTGAAGGAAACATGCGCGATACTGTATTTGTATCAGTTGTGCTGCCGGTTTATAACGAAGGCAATCGCATCTGTGAGGTATTGCTCTCTCTGTTTAACCAGAAAACACATAACAGCATAATTACCCACAACAGCTACGAACTGATTCTTGTCGATAATAATTCCACGGACGACTCCGTTGAAAAAATAAACACTTTCAAAGCTCGAAATCAATCCATGGAGATTCATGCTCTCCATGAGCCCATTCAGGGTGTCTCGTCCGCCAGAAAACGCGGTATGGATTACGCTTCTGCGCGCGCAAAAGCCCGCGATAACCGGCTAGGAGTTCAGAAGAAACACTATATTGTGTCGGCTGATGCGGACTGCACCGTAGATCCTTACTGGCTGCACGCGCTGATTAACAAAATGGCAGAGGCAAATGGGGATCTTGGCACGTGCAATTACTACTACAACGAAGAATCCTTCCGCAATCGCCCCAATCTTTTCCGGGAAATCCAAAAAACCTTGCGCTGCCGTGACATGTCGTTTTCACTGTTCGGAGGCTTTCCAGACGGCAAAGGGTTTGCCGTTGAGCGCAGCCTGTACGACAAAGTGGGAGGTATCGAGATTTTCTACCAGCTAAACAATGGCCGCTTTGTACAACACCTCTCCGATGACTGGGACTTCGGGATCCGGGTAATCGCCGAGGGAGGCAAGCCGGTTTACGCCCGGGATTCCCGAGTGGAAATTAACAGCCGTCGCGTGGATACCGTTCTGGAGGAAGTGATTGGCGGCATCGCCTATGGGAAGGATGGCATCATCATCATGAAAGACGTACGCCCGGACGAGCAAAAGCAAATGTCAACACTCTACGACACCACTCCCGCACAGTCGCAGCAGGCCTGGTTTTACTCCGTTAAAGACTACGTTCCCAAAAACATTGTATTGCCGGCACTACTCAATCCGCAGATTTTGCTGGAGGACATCGCCGTGCGCGAATTTTTTACCGAGCCAGTGGCTGACCGTCTGTATCACCGCATACATGAAATTAAGCACGACTCAAAAATTATCGACTTCAAACCGATCCATGCTTACAAAACCCCGGCCTATCGGCTCTATTTCGAGTTCTCGGATGAAATTTTCGGTGCCATGCGTCGCGCCGTTGGTGACGATATCGGTTTTCCGCCGCCGTTGCCAGAGTGTTTCGATGTGGTCAAACCGGAAGATTTCGAGCGTTTTGTCTACTATTTCTGTGAAGACCGTGAGTCCGGCGAAGCGCACAATTACTTCGCTAATGGTGGGGTCTTCTGATGAACAGCGAAACTCTAAACTCACTAAACGATATCGATACAAATTATCCAGTGCCGCGAGTATATAGTTTTCTCTCCCGCCCGGAGAACATCGCATTTTTGGAATATGTATTTAAAGATCCGTTCGGTTGTCACGTCTTCCCTGGCGATATCTGTGATTATCCACTCGCCGCTTTCCTTGATGACATGAAGCGTGATATAAAACAGGCAAAGCAGATTCATCTTTGGTCATATATCCCCACCTGCCGTTACCGCTGCCATTTCTGCCAATACCCGACGCTTATTCTGAATCCACAGGCCACTTCATCACAGGCAGTATTCCGGGATCTGGTGGATTACAACATCAAAGAGGCCACTATGTGGCTTCAGAACGTTCCATGTCTCGCACATGCCGAAGTCGGCGAGTTCAACATTTTCGGCGGTACGCCATCGCTGCTTCCTGAGTCTGAGTTGCGGCGTCTGATGGATTTTTATCAGGGCCACTTTAACCTCTCTGTTGCTACCAGGCGCTTTGAAGGCGAGCCGGGTACCCTGACCAAACAGTACCTTCGACTGTTAAAAGAGTTGAACTTTACCAAAATCAGCTTCGGTGCTCAAGCCTTCGACGACCGCATTATCTCAGCCTGCGGACGTATGCACTCGGCCGAACAGTGCTTGGACGCAATTTTTAACGCGCGTGAAATCGGCTTGGATTGGGTCAGCGTCGACCTTATCTACGGCATGCTTGACCAGAGCGTGGATGATGTAAAATATGACATCGAGAAAACCCTCGAACTGGAACTTTCTCACGTAGTCTGCACCAAGCTCCATATGGAAAAGTTTCTGAAAAAGCGTACCGGTGTTTCCGGAGAACGAGAAAGTCTGTGGCAGAAAAACGGGCTTATTAACAGTCGTAAGATGAACTTCCCGGGGCTGGGTAAGCAGTATCAGATGCGCGATCTAATCGAGCAGTACCTCTCGTCCGGATATCTCGAACATCCGACTACGTACTTTCACCAGAACCATCAGCATCCGGAGAAATGGAAAGGGCTAGTGACCGACCTCGATAAGCAGTACCCGGAAGTGGCGATCGGCCTCGGCGCCAGCTCGAAATGTACCCGGGCCGAGGCCATCAACATCACCGGCTACAAAAGATACAAGGAAGCTCTGGATGAAAACCGTCTGCCCATTGAGGAAAGCCGAGGGGTCTCCCCGCTTCAGCGCGAAGTGAACGCTTTCAAAATGGCTCTCTCCACACTAGTTCCGGTGAATGACAACGTGTTCAGGCGGCGTTTTGATGGCAGAAGCTTCTTCCACAATCCGATCATCCGCCCCACGCTTAGAACGCTGGTTGACAAGGCGTTGGTCATAATCGATAGGGATGTGGTAACACTTACCCCCAACGGAATTACGCTGGTCGAGGCCGTGATTAACACCCAATTCGCGACACCTAACGTCTAAGGAGTCGGGTCTGAATAATTCGAATCACCTTGTACAGCAAGGGCTTGAAGTGGAAAGTGGTTGATGCATTTGCATGGGACCTGCCAGATCATGGGTAGTTTCCCGGAAAATTCCGGTGAGCGAAGGCGATCTGTTCTAGCAGATCAATCTGAAGCACCCGCAGGTACATCTGGCCGATCTGATCAACAGGGATCGGCTTGATACCTCAATGAGCGCGAGCTTCGTCTCACGCTAGGGTTGTCCGGCAACGTCACCGAGGTCAATTGCTGGGCTGTTGAATCTCCAGCATGCGTTCGATCTGTCGGACGAGGAAGTGGTCTGGCAATGGGTAGAGAACCCGTATCGTCCAGGTCTTTACCGGCGAGACGTATTTGCAGACGGAGCCGCCGGTCGATCCGTCGAGGCTGACGCGCTGGCGCAAGCGCCTGGAAGAAGCCTGCGTTGAAGAACTGCTGGCCGAGAGGATCCAAGCGGCGAAGCGCAGAAACGTTATCAAGGCCTCAAGCGCAAAACGCGTGATCGCGACACGACAGTCATGCAAAATCCGATCGTCCATCCAACCGATTCGCGCCTGCTCGAACGGTGTGAGAATATCTGGTGAAGGCTGCAGCACGGCACGGACTGAAGCCGCGGAAGATCTACAACCGCGAGGCACCGCATCTGGCGCGTCAGATTGGCCAATACGCCCATGCGAAGCAGTACAAGCGCATGATGAAGGCCCTGCGTACATTGCGCTCGCGCCTTGCCCGGGTGATGCGTGACGTGGAGCGTCAGTTCGAATCGGTTGCTGACACCGGGCGCAATCCGCTGCCGGAGTTGATCGGCCGCACTAGGCGGATCCTGTCGCAGAAGCAGAAGGACAGGAACAAGCTTTACGCATTGCATGCACCGGAAATCGAATGTCGGGCCAAAAGGCAAGGCTCGTACGCTGTACAAATTTGGCGTCAAGGTGTCAATTACGACAACCCACAAGGAAGGGCTCGTGACCGGCGCGCGTTCGGTGCCGAGCAATCCGTACGACGGCCAAGCATGATTCCGTGCAAATCAACACCGACCGCTATGAATCTCGCGCGGGCGGCGCCGTACTGGACTAGTTGGTCCAAGTGGTCGAACGCTAGATCATGGCGCGCCTGCGCCGTCATCGGTTTGCGTCGGTCCCACTCGGTCAATGAAGTGATCCGACCGCTGCTCAAGAACCTGAACGAGCGTCCTTTCCAGAAGCTCCCGGGATGCCGTGCCAACACATTCGCCGAATGGACGCGCCGGCACTGCAGTCGCTGCTAGCTCAACCCTATAAACTTGCACGATTCAACACGGTAACCGTTCACATCGACTACCGCGTTGAGATCGACAAACACCGCTGGAGCCTGCCGCACGCGCTGATGGGGCAAGGCCATTTATGGTTCCGCGCGGTTCCGGCGAACATGCTGCTTGAGACAGAAATGCTCCGGGGGCACGCCTCTTCCGCCATTTGCCATGACGCCGAGCCCGCGTAATCCTGCTCGGCGCGTAAGTCGTATGCCCGTTTCAGCGGGCAATGTCGTCGCCGGAATCTACGGCCGCCGCACCGCATCCAACCGTTGCCGCTTTTTTCGTCGGCGAAGCTGCCATGGATATGACGCGTACACCAGATGTCTCGGTTTTCCTTTAGTGATTCCATGTCATTCGATACGGCTACGCGCATAAGACCGACCGACACTGAAGCTGTGTCAACTTAATGGGATGGACGCCCCCACCCGATACGGCATCAATGTGCCAGAGTGGAAGTGTCGAAGCAACCACCTAACCCGAGGGGAGCGCCCATCATGAAGATTACGACAATTGGCATCGATCTGGCTAAATCTGTGTTTGCTGTGCATGGCGTAAATGAGCATGGCAGAGCGGTCTTGAAGAAGGTGCTCAAGCGGGATCAGATGCTGCCGTTCTTCGCGAACCTGCCAGCCTGTGTGATCGGGATAGAAGCCTGCGGGAGCGCTCACTACTGGGCCCGAAAGCTTCAGGGCATGGGACACACCGTTCGCCTAATCGCACCACAGTTCGTGAAACCGTACGTCAAGACGAACAAGAACGACGCGGCCGACGCCGAAGCCATTTGCGAGGCAGTCGCGCGGCCCAACATGCGATTTGTGCCGATCAAGAATGTCGAGCAGCAATCAGTGTTGTCGCTACATCGCGTACGTCAGGGCTTCGTAAAAGCCCGTACGGCACAGGCGAACCAGATCCGCGGACTGCTTAGCGAATTTGGGCTCGTCGTTCCACAGGGCATTGCTCACATCGCCCGTCGCGTGCCAGCTTTAGTTGAAGATGCGGCTAACGACCTGACCGGATCGTTCCGGTTGCTGATTCAACGTTTGATGGAACATCTGAAGGAGCTCGATCGACAGGTCCGGGATCTGGAGGCACAGATCCAAAGATGGCATCGCGACAATGACGCGAGTCTCAAGCTCGCGCAGGTGCCCGGCATTGGGCCGATTACGGCAACTGCATTAGTAGCTTCGGTCGGTGATGCCAAAGGCTTCACCAGCGGGCGCCAGCTCGCTGCATGGCTCGGCCTGGTACCCAAACAGAATTCAAGCGGCGGAAAAAATATTCTGCTCGGCATCAGTAAGAGGGGCGACACTTATTTGCGAACCTTGTTGATCCACGGGGCGCGTGCCGTCATCCGGGCTGTTCAACGCAGGAACGATCAAGAAGGTTGGCTGCCTCGCCTGCTACAGCGTCGCAATCCCAATGTGGTAGCAGTCGCGCTGGCCAACAAGAACGCCCGGATCGTATGGGCGTTGCTGGCTCACGGGCGGTCATACCAGCTCGGTTATCAAGCTGCCGGCTGAACGTGTAATCCCCGACGGCAACAATCTCGCCACAAAAGAAGGACACTTCCACCGATTGCCTGGGCAATCATGACGTGATGGCAACACAGGTCAGACCGTGACGGGTCAAACCCGACAAATCTCAAGGAGCGCCAAGCTCGCCAACTTGATCGGGACCCCGTCAGCATATTCCATCAGGGACAGCCGGCCTGCGCACGGCAACAAAGTCCGGATGCATGGCTGCAATCATGACCTTCGATACATCGCATCATGAAAGCTTGGCAAACCGGGGGCGTCCATGCATGAGGTTGCGTTTGACAACACAACGTAACTTCGGGAGTGGAAGCGCCGACGATGTATTCAGTACAACGTAGTCATTCGTTGATTGCGATCAAAGGCACAAAAGTCCTTTTCGCTATACTGCGCATTAGGCGACTCGGGTGTGCTGTTTGTTTTGATTTTTACACGCTCCTTCCGGATAGTTTGCATGCCATGGAGGAAATTTCAAAAGACCGGTTCGGAACATTGAAAATCTCCACCGGCAAAGGTGGCATCCTATCGTCAGCAATCCCTTGTAAATGTCGACGCGTCTTTCAAACCATATGAGCAGACGACGAAAGTCGGGGGAGCCATGCTTCAGTACGCCCAGCTGCCCAGCTCACCCTGGAGAGCCTGCGGTCGAAGCTAACGGGTTTGGCTCTGGATTAACAATCCCGGCAGTTCTTCTTGAAACTCTCTCGGACTGAGAAGCAGATGTTGAATGCACAGAAGTTTTACATCGACGGCATCTGGGTCGCGCCGTCGGGCTGCGCGCGCCTCGCCGTTGTCGATCCCTGCACGGAAGAAGCGTTCGCGCAGATCGCACTCGGTAATGCCGACGACGTGGAGCGCGCGGTGACAGCCGCAAAGCGCGCGTTCGCGTCATTTTCGCTGACGCCGCTGACCCAGCGCGTCGCACTGATTCGCCGCATACTCGATGCTTATACGGCGCGTTACGACGAGATGGCCGATATCATTTCGCGCGAGATCGGCGCGCCGAAAATGCTTTCACATACATGGCAGGCCGCGCTCGGCAGACGTCACCTCGAAGAACTCCTGCGTACCTGCGAGCGCTTCGCGTGGCAGCGCAAGAAGGGCACGACACTTGTCAATTACGAGCCAGTCGGCGTGGCCGCGCTCATCACGCCGTGGAACTGGCCGATCAATCAGATTGTCTGCAAGGTCGCCCCCGCGATTGCCGCCGGCTGCACGATGGTGCTCAAGCCGAGCGAGATCTCGCCGCTGAACGCCGTGCTGTTCGCCGAGATTCTCGATGCCGCGGGCGTGCCGCCGGGCGTGTTCAATCTCGTGAACGGCGACGGCCCGACAGTGGGCGCGGCGCTCTGCAGTCATCCGGACGTCGACATGGTGTCGTTCACCGGGTCGACGCAGGCGGGAGTGGAAATCGCGAAGCTCGCAGCGCCGACCGTCAAGCGCGTGCATCAGGAACTCGGCGGTAAGTCCGCAAACATTCTTCTCGACGATGTGGACCTGGAAGCCGCCGTTACCTCGGGCGTCTATGAGTGCTTTGGCAACAGCGGCCAGTCGTGTAACGCGCCGACACGCATGCTGGTGCCCGCAGCGCTGCACGACGAGGCCGTGCGCATTGCACAGCATGCGGCGGCCTCTCACTGTGTGGGCCCCGCGAACGACGACCGCACCACGATCGGCCCTGTGGTGAGTGACGTGCAATATACGCGCGTGCAACGGCTGATCAAAAAAGGCATCGAGGAAGGCGCACTGCTCGCAGCAGGCGGGCCGGGACGTCCCGATGGCCTGACGCGCGGCTACTACGCGCGGCCAACGGTATTCGCAAACGTCGACCCTTCGATGACGATTGCACAAGAAGAGATTTTCGGTCCAGTGCTCGCCATCATGCCGTATCGCGACGAGGATGACGCGATCGCGATTGCTAACGATACACCGTTTGGACTTGCTGCATACGTTCAATCCACGGATCCGACGCGCGCCCGGCGTCTGGCGTTCCGGCTGCGGGCGGGCAGCGTCTATCTGAACTATCCGGCGTGGGACGCGGGCTCGCCGTTCGGCGGTTATAAGCGATCGGGCAACGGCCGTGAATATGGCGAGTGGGGTCTGGAGGCGTTTCTCGAAGTGAAGGCTATCGTCGGCTATGACGGTCAGGGGGGACCCGGCACGCGCGGTGACGTGCGCGCAAACTGTAGCGAGGCATGAAGGCTCATTGGCCTCGTGGTATTCCACGGCGCTGGTTGAGCGCGCCCAAACGCTGAAATCGCCTCAAGAATATCTCGAGGAGGTCTGCCATGAATGTTCCGGCTTCAGAGCATATCCAGTGGCTCGTGAGTCTTTCAATGCTCCACCAGGTTCGCGCACGGGCACGCAGTTATGCGGGGCAAGCCAAGCTTTGGCGTCACCCCTATGCCGAGGCCCGCCCGCGTGGGGTGTGCGCAAATTCGTCTGTATGGTTCACCGCGTACCCAAGCGCGGTTATAGCCGCACCGGGACAGTCGGTACTCCAGGCATTGGGAAGCGAGACACTGTGGCGTTCGTTGTCCTCGATGGGTATTAATGCACTTCACCCGGGTCCAACCAAAGTCGCCGGTGGTCTTAATGGCGAGCGCTTTACCCATTCGGTAGACGGCAACTTTGATCGCATTGGCCTGGAGATCGATTCCAGATTCGGTACAGAAGAAGATTTCATAGCAATGAGTCGCATGGCGGCAGCGCACAACGCTGTTGTCATTGACGATGTCATTCCTTTGCATACTGGCAAAGGCCCCGACTTCCGGCTCGCTGAGATGAATTACGGGGACTATCCGGGCCTTTACCATATGATCGAGATCATGCCTAGCGACTGGAACCTTTTGCCAGACGTACCGGGTGGAAAAGATTCCATCAATCTGCCGGCCGACGTGGTCGACACCCTGAAAAGCAAGTGCTACATCGTTGGCCAACTTCAGCGGGTAATGTTTTTTGCGCCAGGCGTCAAGGAAACAGACTGGAGTGCAACCGCGCCTGTACTTGGCGTAGACGGCGTAATGCGCCGGTGGGTATACCTTCACTATTTTAAGGAAGGTCAACCGTCACTAAACTGGCTCGACCCAACGTTCGCCGCCCAACAAATCAGTATCGGTGATGCTCTGCACTCCCTGGACGTCCTCGGCGCTCGCGGACTTCGCCTAGATGCCAACGGCTTCCTGGGCATCGAGCGAAGACCACACGGCAGTGCATGGTCGCAGAGCCATCCACTCGCGGTCGCGGGCAACCAGCTTCTCGCCGGGGCGATTCGTAAGGCCGGTGGGTTCAGCTTTCAGGAACTCAATCTCACCCTCGAAGACATGGCGGCAATGTCCAAAAATGGCGCTGACCTGTCTTACGACTTCGTCACACGTCCTGCGTATCAGCATGCACTTCTGACGGGAGACACTGAATTCTTGCGACTGATGCTACGCAAAGTCCATCAGTACGGCATCGACCCGGCGTCTCTCATTCACGCACTTCAGAACCATGATGAACTGACGCTGGAACTCGTACATTTCTGGACGCTACACGCTAACGAAACTTTTATTTTCCAAGGGCAGACATGGAACGGCAACACTCTTCGGGAGCATATCCGGGAGAAGATGTACGAGCGCTTGAGCGGCGAGCATGCACCCTACAACCTTCCTTTCGTGACAAACGGCGTGTCTTGCACGACAGCCAGCGTCATCACTGCGGCACTCAATATTCGGGACCTGGACGCCATAACGCCCGGGGACAGAGACAATATCCGACAAATTCATCTTCTTCTTGCGATGTTCAATGCATTGCAGCCAGGCGTTTTTGCAATATCGGGGTGGGACCTTGTCGGCGCACTGCCCTTACCCATTGAGGCCGTCGAGGAGCGAACGACTGACGGAGACACGCGCTGGGTACAACGCGGTGCTTATGATCTGACGGGAGAAAACCCGCACGCATACACATCTGATGAAGGCATACCGCGCGCAGTGGCCTTGTACGGTACGTTGCCGGAGCAGCTCGCCGACCCTGCCTCTTTCGCTTCGCAACTCAAGCGTCTCCTCGCTGTGCGTGACTCGTACGGCATCGCCGCGAGTCGGCAAATCGAGATTCCTGACGTTGTCGCGCCAGGCCTCCTGGTAATGGTTCACGAACTTCCTGGAGGGAAAGAGACTCAGATTACAGCTCTGAACTTTGGCGCAAGCACCGTCGATGAGACTATTATGCTACCCTGCACCGCGCCAGGACCTGTCATCGACATGCTCGCCGATTCGATTATCGGTCACCTCGACGAACCGGGTAAGCTGCGAATACTGCTTGAGGGGCACCGAGGTGTATCACTGAGAATTGCGAGTTCTCTTTCCCATTGACGTGCATTAAGGGCACACACCCGGCAACATCCCGGCAGTTGAATTAGACGCAGCGCTTCAGAATAGGTCTCGACACGCGTTATCCGAATGAACTGTCGGGCGGCCAGCGCCCGGGCGTCGCGATTCGCGCGTGCGCTCGCGATGCGGCCCGAGTTGCTGCTGCTCGACGAACCGATGTCAAATCTCGACGCGAAGCTGCGCGAGGAAATGCACATCGAACGTAAGCGCTGCTTGACTGACATGGTGACAAGGTAAGATGAGACGTTTTCAGGACGTTTGGTGGCGGGGATGATTCTGCGAGACGGTAAATACTTGGCGAGTTGTAGGGAACGGAATGCGTTGTCTGCTGCGATCAATGGGCATGGTGCCGTGTTTCCGCAGGCGCAGTGCACGATAGTAAAGGGCACCGCGATCTTCGATCGGGAAGGGAAGGAAGTGTGGCGTTGCAACGTCTCCTACGCGGAAACGCATTTCAGGCTTGAACCACTTGAACGACCCTGATTAACTGCGCCGGCAACTCTCCATGGGAGTAGTTCGCCAACGCGGTTGATTGGATGACTTGCGATCCGGGCGAGAACGGTGTCCAGATAGGTCTCAGGATCGATGCCGTTAAGCTTCAACGAGACTGTAAATCGCTGCGGCACGTTCTCCGCCAGAGTCCGCTCCCGCGAAAAGATAGTTGCGGCCGATGGCAGGTTCGCGATCATTCTGCCTATATCGGGCAGGAAGTTTAAGTCCATTACCGTTGGCATCCCTTGTACGGGCGACGCGTCAAGGCACGAGACGTCGAGGAACGAAACGGCGGTCGCGTGGTGCACGTCGAGTCCAGCCCAGGCGTAGTGAGGTTGGTGTCGGCGTGGATGCTGGTCGCGTCTCGTGTACTGCTATAGCCTTGGGCGAGCCGCGCGTCACAGTTGCGGTGCTGAGCGAACTCGAGCGACTGCTCGTTGACTGGCGCTTGCGAGCACACTCGTCGGACGGTTCCACTTCCGTCCGGGAGAAACGCAATGGCCAAGCTGCCAAGGGGGCGTCCTGCTGCGCCCACAACCGCCTGCGCTGACGCAGACGCGTCTCAGGTTCGATACCGCCGATCTTCAGGGAATGAGTGCGGCACAGCGCGCAAGGGCAATCACACACCTGGCGAAGTTGCTGCTCCAGACCGCAAACGTCGCCCTCGGCAAGGAGTCTGACGATGACGAACGCTGATCGTTTGCCAGACCCTCTGCTCCAGCGCAAAGCAGTAGTTTATGTCCAACAGTCGACGCAGGCTCAGGTTCAGATGAACACCGAGAGCAAGCGTCGCCAGTACGAGCAAGTCGGAGAAGGCAAGCGTCGCGGATTTTTGACATCGAGGTGATCGATGACGATCTCGGCCGCTCGGCCAGCGGTACGGTCGCGGGCCCCGGTTTTGAGCGGCTCGTGGCGTTGCTGTGCGCCGGCGAAGTCGGCACGGTGCTTTGTCTGGATGCGTCGCGTCTTGCCCGCGATGGACGAGACTGGCACCATCTGCGACCGGTTGCTGCTGGGCATGAAGGGTAGCATCAGCGAATTCGAGCTCAACGGTCTTCGAACAAGGATGCTGGATGCAGCTCGCGCCAAGGTTCAGCGGGGCGAACTGCGTATTAGCGTACCGATCGGCTATCTCTGGCACCGTGATATTGGGCTAGGCCTGGATCCAGACCAGCGGCTTCAGGAGGTCATACGCCTGATCTTTGCGCGCTTTCGTGAACTGGGCAGCGCGCGACAAGCCTTCCTGTCGTTGCTGGCCGAACAGATCCAGTTTCCAAGACCGACCGACGGCAGGACGCTGACGCAATTCGATTGGACGCTATACGTTATCGCAACGTCATATCAGTGCTTAGGAATGCCTTATACGCCGGAGCTTATGCCTATGGCAAGAGTGGCAGCCAGACGACCATCGTAGATGGCCGTGCACACAAGACGTACAGGCATCGAAAGCCGTTTGATCAATGGGAGGTTTTGCTCAAAGAGCACCACGAAGGTTACATCGACTGGGGGGCGTTCGAACGCAACCAGACGCGAACCGGTGGCGCAGTTCATCTGTTACGTCGCGCGCAGAATGAGGAGCGGTATCTCGCGCTATTCGAGGTTAGACAGGTAAGCTCCGTCGCGGGATCGGTAATATGACGCGGGAACCGCGCTCCAAAACATACGTCAGACGACCAAAGGCCGACCGGGTGCGAAGCTCACCACCCTGATGCACATCTAGGCGGGCAATTGATCTCGCACGCGCTGCTGTCCGACTCCGGGCTTGAACTTCCGCGACAGGCCTCACGAGGGTTGCCACGGCAGGCGGTCCGCATCCTGCGCACCGCCATGCAGCCGGCCGTACCGAAGGCGCTGAACCCATATCCCCGACGAACTGCTGCAACAGGACATTGAGGAGTTCTGATGAACGTGTAATCCAGACGTACGAAGGCCCGAAACCGGCAAGCGGATTACATACCGCGTACGCCAACGCTGCCCGAACTCTCCGACGAAGCGGCCGAGCAGATCCAGCACCTGCTCTCGGAATGGTTCCTGTGTTTCAGCGCGGAGTATACGTGAGCCGATCCGGCGCTACTACGAACCGTGATCGTGCCTCCGTGGACCGCGACAACCATGTTGACTGGCGTGCTGCTTGACGCTGCCCCAAGCCGTCCGTGCCGCGAGCGATCACTGCCTATCAATACCACAGTGTATTGATCTGTGTCAGTCCTTCTTGGCGGTGCACCTGGTAACATTTCGATTGTACCGGTCGCGCTGCGGCACTATCGATCACGCCGACAAGGGCGCATTCACCGTTTGGTTAAGACAGTCTGTACCTGACCATGGAGCATGTCATGACAGACTCACTTTCTGTATGGCACACCGAGCACGTTAGTTTTTCCCGGCTGCTCGATCTTCTCGAAGAACAGCTGGCTGTGCTCCGTCGGGGCGAGAGTCCGAATTACGGGCTTATGAACGACATCCTTTACTACATGCGTAATTTTTCCGATCGTATTCATCATCCGCGCGAGGATGTCGCGTACGCTCGGCTTGCCAAACACGATCCCGGGATTCAAGTCGTCGTGAATCGAGTCCTTCAGGAGCATCGCGTGGTTTCCGCGGCCGGCGATGAACTCCTAAATCGCATCAATGAAGCCGCTGGAGATGTCATCATCTCCCGCACGGCTCTGGAGGCGGCCACGGCCACGTACCTTGTGTACCAACGTCACCACATTTCTACTGAAGAGCGAGATTTGATGCCTCGCGCCGCGCAGGTGTTGACGGAACAGGACTGGGCAGCGGTCGATGCCGTCGTTTCTGCTAGCCCCGATCCGCGTTTTGGAGAAAAGGTGCTTGAGCGTTTGGAGGCGCTTCGCAAACAGATCGCAGTAGATGCGCGGATGCAATACACATGAGCCCAGCCGCCGGTCGCTCCTTGCGCAACTCGTACTGCAGGCAACCGGTTAATGGCTCTCCTTTCGCACATTCTGCCATCGTGGAACGGTCACGCATACGTGATGGCCGATCGATGATCGGCAGGAGTCCATTCATTCTGACATGATGGCCGTCGTGAACGCTTGACGAACTATTCACCTGCCGAAGATCGAAAGTCGAGACGAGACCTCGTCGCCCGACATTATTTGCCACACACGATATTGTTACGGTGCGGCGAACTGGGAACGTTGCAAAGCAGACTTGGGGTCGCGAACCCAATGAGCCGGGCACGAACCAGTAACCCCAATACTCGGGTGTCGTCGTGCAGAAGTCAAATGCACCGGCAACCAACTCAGTGGGAATCAGGCAAAGAGGGTTGCCTCCATTGACACTCAGGGCCCCGGCAGCCTGAAAACCAACTGGCTCTTTCGCAAACAAGAAGATGAGAAAGCTCTGAGACTAAAATAGGATCCTACGTAACTAGCGAGTGGGAACTGCTCTGCGGCGGTTCTGCCTATATCACGTGTTGCAGCTGCCCCCTTGCAGCCCATATGCATCAGTTCGATGCCGACAAGAACGATGCGCGCACACTTAACTAAATGATGTTTGAAGCTTTCGCCAGCATATGATGCAGCAGGCCAGCTTCATGAAAGCTTCATGGATGAAAGCGAAGCGTTCGAAGCGCATGCGCAAGCGTCGGAAGTTGTGAAGCCAGACGACAATCAAACGGCTGGTCTGAGCCCTATCGACGAGCAAGATCTATTGACAGTAATTAGACGACGAGCGCAAGCGTCTAAGAATCGACACAATGACGGCAAACCGACATCTCGCAACCCGACATTGTCAGATGTTCGACATAGCGAAAGATGAGTGCCTTTGAGTCAGGCCTCATAACTTGCGCGTCCGCTTTGGGTGCCGTGTTCACACGCACGGTTGCCACACGCGTACTGAAACGCTACGGCTTCCGTTCTGTGCTGGTGGTGAATGCCGCGCTCTCGGGCGTGTCGGTCGCAGCTCACGGATTTTTTTTCCCGTGCACGCCAACGTGGGTCATCTGGGTAGTTGTGCTCGTTGGCGGCTTCTTTCCGCCGCTGCAATTAACGACCCTCAACTCGTTAACCTATGCAGAAGTCGCGAGTCGCGACGTTGGACGGGCAACGAGCCTCGGCAGTGCTGTGCACCGGATGTCGCTCGGTCTAAGCGTGACGATCGGCGGCATCATGCTGCAGATTTCCCACCTAGCGAACGGGCACGCGTCTATCATGTGGTCGGATTTCTGGCCCGCGTTTCTGCTGGTGAGCTTGTGCTCGCTGGGGTCGATTCCCGTCACGCTGCGCTTGCCGCGTCGCGCAGGAGAGGAAATTACACGCGCCAGCCGTATCTGATCTTCAAACGAATTCTTCGCCGCCCGTTGAATCGCACACTTCACGATAACCACTGGTGAAATGGGTCGCGCAGGTGGCTCGCGTATTGCTAGCAAGCCTGATGAAATCCTGTCGCGGCCCGCTGTAATAGATTCGGCCGCCCCTGCAGATGCTCTCGATACTCACTTATTCCTGCATTCCGCGGCATCCCGCTCCCCGACAATCAACCCGCGCCGGATCGCGCACCGGATCACCTCAGAATTGTTGGAAAACCCGAGTTTCTGCATTAGACCGTGTTATGAACTTCGAAGTACTGGCACTGCATGCACGAGCATAAGCATGGCAAAGACAACGAAATGAAGCCCAGCCAATGTTTCAGGTAATCTCTCATAGTCGCGCGCGAGGCGGCGAAAACGGTTGAGCCAGCCGAAGCTGCGCTCGACCACCCAGCGCCGGGGCAGCAGCACGAAGCCTTTTTCGCTTCCTGCAGTTTGATGACCTGCAGCTCAATGCCCTCATTGCGTGCAGCCTGAGCAGCATCTTCACCTGTGTAGCCCTGATCTGCGAAGGCCACCTTGACCGTCTCTCCCGTAATGTCCTGCACCTGACGCGCGAGTTCGCCTACCTGCGCGCGCTCCTGTTCATTCGCCGGTGTCACATGTACCGCAAGCAAATGTCCCAGCGTGTCGACCGCGATATGGACTTTGCTGCCACGCTTGCGTTTGTAGCCGTCATAGCCCGCACGTGGACCACTCTCGCAAGTGGATTGCATCGTCCGCCCATCCAGAATCACGGCGCTGGGCTGGCCCTGCCGACCTTGCGCAACACGGATGATCGGGCGTAAATCGCAGACCATGTTCTCAAAACAACCTGCCTGCAGCCACCGCTGGGTCTGCTGGTACACCAGCTCCCACGCAGGAAAGTTGTTGGGCATCATTCTCCACGGCGCACCGGCACGCACGATCCAGCGTAACGCGTTGAACGTTTCGCGCAGTTCGTATTTGCGCTGCGGGGCCGCTTCATCCATCAATGTCAGATACGACGCCACGAAACTCCACTCTTCGTCGGACACGTCTGTTGGGTAAGGCCTGCGCATTTCTTTTGTCATGCGCCCAGGATACCAGGTTATACAAAAAGTCATAACACCGTCTAGGCGCGTCTTGTATGTACTGATCGTTTTCGCGCTGAGCGAGCACGTGTCGGCGATTTCGTTGATGCTCCGGCCCGCCGCGAGCATCTGCAGCACCTGAAATTCGCCGATCCGACAGCACTTCGTGCGGCGGCACGTCGCCGCGCTGTGTTTCGAAGACCATGGCATCGACGAGTTTCGGATCGATGAAGCGGCCGCCGTCCGCGAGCTTGCGGATCGCCGCGAGCAGCACGTCCGGGCCGCTGTCCTTGGTCAGATAGCCCGTCGCGCCCGCGCGCAATGCGCGCGACGCCACCTGCGCCTCGTCGTGAATGCTCAGCACGAGTACGGGTAGCGAAGGCTGCTCTGCCCGTACTCGACGGATCAGGTCGACGCCGCTGATGCCGGGCATCGTCATGTCGAACAGCAGCAGATCTGACGCAACTGCGCAGCCTGTCGATCACTTCTGTCCGTTGCACCGCTTCCGCCGCGACGACGATATCGCTTGTGGTTGCGATGATCTGCCTGAGGCCGCCACGGACGATCGCATGATCGTCTGCAATGAGTATCCTGATCATGTTCGAGGTCCGCCATCGAGCGGACGTGAATCGAAACCGTGGTGCCCGCGCCCGGCGCGCTGCCGATCAAAAGCGATCCGCCGATCAGCCGCGCGCGCCCGTTCATGCCGAGCAGTTCATATGAATAGTTGCGCCCCACCACTTGCGGATCGAAGCCGCGGCCGTCGTCACGCATCTGCAATTCGAACTTCTCCGCCGTCGAGTTCAGTGTCATGTCCGCGCGCGCCGCGTCGGCATGCCCTGCGACATTCGTCAGGGACGCCTGCACGATGCGGAACACGGCCGTTGCGTGCGCATCCGGGAGCGCAGGCTCGCCACCGACGATGCGCAACTCGCAAGGAATCGGATTGCGGCGGTTGAACTCGTCGACCAGCCATTCGAGCGCCGATACGATGCCGAAATTCAGTGCAGCCGGCCGCAAATGACTCGCGACGTTGCGTACCATCGAGATCGTGCCGTCGACCAGTTCACGCGTGTCATCGGCTTTTTTCGTTGCTTCGCGATCGCGCATCAGGCGCATCTTGAGCACCGACACGTCCATTTTGAGCGCCCGTCAGCAACTGGCCAAGCTCGTCGTGAATCTCAATCGATGCGCTTTCTCTCCTCTTCGCGGATCGCCTCCATGTACGCGGACAGCTCGCGCTGCTGCTCGCGTGATCCGTCGAGTTCCTGTTCCATCTGCTTGCGCCCGGTGATGTCGTTAAGGCCAACATAGATCGCGGGAGAATCGTCGTAGGTCGCGACGCGCGCCGTCGCCATCGCCCAGAACCGCGTGCCGTCGGGGCGCCGGAACCGCACCTCCGCATTGCGCAGGCTGCGCTCTGTCCTCAGATGCTGGATCAGATGGTCGCGCGCGCCTTGATCGGCGTAAAAATCCGCGATATTGGCCGGACATGCCTTCGTCCATGCCGAAGAGTTCGCGCAGCGGCGCGTTCGTGTAAAGGATGTGTCCGTCCGGCATCGACGTGATGCACAACCGCACCGGACTGGTTTCGACGATTGCGCGAAGGCGCGCGCCAGTTCTTCGGTGCGCGACGCGACGCGCCGTTCGAGGTCATCGCGCGCCTGCGATAGTGCAGCCTCCGTTTCCTTGCGCACGGCCACTTCGGCGAGCAGTCGCCGGTTCTGTGCGAGAAGCTGCTTGTGCATGGCGCGCAGCTCAAGATGCACGCCGACGCGCGCCAGCGTCTCGTCGACGCGCAACGGCTTGGTCACGTAGTCGACCCCGCCCGCCGAAAAGCCCGCGACGCGATCCTCGTTGCCTGTCAGCGAGGTCATGAAGATCACGGCGATATCGCGCGTGCGTTCGTCGCGCTTCGGACGGCGACCCGTCTCGAAGCCGTCGATGCCCGGCATTTTCACGTCGAGCAGGATCACGTCGGGCTGCGCGAATGCCGCGCGTTCCAGCGCTTCGATGCCGTCAAGCGCGACCGGCACGCGGATGCCGCGCGCTTCGAGACTTGTCGACGACCATGCCGAGATTCGCGGGCGTGTCGTCGACGATCAGGACCGTGCCCGTGTGTGCGACCGGGGCGGCGAGAGGGCTCATGATGCGGTGCTCCCCTCCAGGTACCGCTCGACGAGTTGCAGGATCGCCTTCGATTGATACACGCGCGCCAGTTCATGCAGCCGCGCGGCGAACGCTGCATGCGCCGGATCGCTTGCCGCGATGCGCTCCGCCCACTGAATGATGCCGCGCATGTTGCTGTCGCGCGCAAGCTGATGAAATTCCGAGGATCTGCGCATAACCAAGGATGCAGTTAAGCGGCATGCTTCGCGCTCGATGGACGCCTCGCGCTCGTCGAGATACGCACGATGCAGGCGCATACCCATCCCGTCGAATGCCGACGCCACGCGGTCGATCTCATCCGCCGCGCGCGGCGGCTCGTGAAAATTGCAATCGTTGACAGTGCGCGCGATCGCCGCGAGATGCCGCTTGACGAGCCGCCGCAGGATATAGAACGTGAAGAGCGCGACCAGAAACGTATTCACGCCCTGGCTCACGAGGATCACGAGCGCGGTGTGCACAAGCTCGTGATAGAGATTGGCGAGCGTCCTCCACATACAAGGTGTCGATGGGTTGCACCTTGTCCTGCACGCGGTACAGGATCCGAAACTTCCGCGCGACGGTCATCTGCTCGCCCACGGCCACGACCATCGCTGTGCCGGCCTTCGCAACTCGCGCACTTGGGCGGCGCGAATATCCGCGAGGCGAAGGCTGAGACTGGAAGGCATGGCTTCACTTGCGGCTGATCGAGCTGCCATAGCGCTTCGCCGAGACTGTCGCGATAGCTGCGGTCGATATCGACGAGACGGTTCTGAATCTGCGCGATGCCGCGCTCGTAGTCGCGATAAAGCTGCACCGCCGTCAGGATCAGCGTGATCGCGCAGCTAAAGGCGAGCACCGTACCGAGCAGCCGCAGCACCACACTGCGCCGCACGTAACGGAGCCCGCTCCACCATGCGTCGAACCTGTCGAGAACCATATCTTCCCGTAAGTGCCGCCTTTGTGTGTGTCCTATTCTGCACTCGATGCCAAAGCCCCGTCTACCGCACCCCACCCCGGGGTTTCAAACGTCCGATGAAACAACGCGCCCCCGCCGCAGCGATTGTGCCGTGCCCGCATGTCTTTGCGCCTTTATGACCGCGCGCGCGCCGGACCTTCTACCAGTTCGTCGATCAGATCGGCCATTTCGCACAGCGCCTGAAAGCCGTACGCGTCGAGCTGGTCCGCGTGATGGCGCCGCAAATCTCGCATCGTTTCACCCAGCCGCCGCAGAGCGCCCGGCGCACTGTCGGTCAACGGCCGGCAACGCAACAGATACGCGAGCGGCGTCACACTGCCCGTCTCGCACCAAGTGTCGAAAAGCCGCAGACAGAGCGAATCGACCTGCTCGACAACGTTCTCCCGCTCGGACAAATAGGCCATCATGATGCATCGGTTTGACATCGCGTTTTGATGGCTTATCATCTCCGATCAGAAACTATGCCGCAGTCAGCGCACGCGCAAAGACGGTCGCGTGACATCCTGATTTCCGCGTCGGGAAACCCTGACGGCTGGAATCAGCGCTTCCTGAGACGACATTCCGCCGCCGCCGATTGGGCGCGCGCGCCGATCCCCCGTAGCATCGATTCATCGTGCATCGCGGGGAAAGTCATGGCGGGCAACAGATCGCTGCGCTCTCAGGTCGAAAACTGGTCGGCTCGACGCGAGGCCGGACAGCGCGTGTGCGCCTGCTGGAACGCTCGCGCTCCGGTGGAACATGTCGCGTGTGCATTCAGATCGACCGGCCGACTGGCTCGTTCTCCCTCTTCTTCTTTCGCCATGCCGACGGCACGTGGCACGTGTTTCCGCCGGACAGGCGCCGACCGGAGATGGGGATAGGCTGCAAGGCAGCCTGATCGTTCTGCAAGCCAAGGAGATGTACATGCACGACGACGCCTCGAATGCATTGCCGCAATATGTGATCGAACTGCGCGCGTGGCTCAGCGACTGGTACGACCATGCGTTCAATGTGGGCTACATCCGGCCGCCCTTCACACTCGACGAAGCGATTGCGGACCGCCTCGAGGGGTATTTCAAGGCAGGCCTGACGCCAGCAGAAGGCGCGATGGCGTTCTTCGGCTCCGTGCATTGAAAGGCAATCGATCAGGTTCGAAGGGTTCGATGCCCGTCTGCCGCGCCTGCTGGGCTTGATGCCCGCAGGGCCGAGTAACGCCCTGTGTTCAACAACAAGGCGCGCAGCGTGCACGCTTTGCCGATATCCTTGACGTGCTCGATCAATTTTCGACCTACGAAGCCTTCGCCTTCTTCCAATAGGGACGCCAGCTAGAAATGCGAGCACTGATTGGCCGAGGATGTACTGCAATTTGGCATCGCGTTCGACCAGAAGGTTGCGAGCGTCGGCCGCCTGCACATCCTCAGACGCTTCTCGCCCCTTCCAATATTTTCAGCCACGGAAGCCGTGCCGCATGACAATGCGACGACCCTGCTCACCGTCTATCAAGGCCCGCGCCAACATGCCTTCAACATTTCGTCGTGTCCCCGCCCGCTGCGGAGAACGTATTAAAGGTTGTTCCAAGGAATCGAGGGACACCGACCCATCTCTCTCGACAATCTGCAAGCGTCGTTGCCGACGTGTCGTACCGCCTGGCCCGGAGTGTCGCCATGCACGCACATCGTCGCCTGCGTCCCAGCAGGCTCCTGATTCGGCGCTGGGGACCACTTCGGCGCTCATGTTGCTCTGCACGGGATCGCCCCCAAGCCGAAGATGCATTCCGCAAGTGAATCATGGTGCCTACGACGCCGTGCTCGTCACCGATTGCGCGTTCGTCGGTGCAATCACGCTTGCGACCGTATGCGTTCGCTACCGCCATCCTGCAGATCGCAAAGAACAGGCGGTCGATATCGCCTGCACCAAGGATCATTACCATCGACGAGATTTCTTGCAATCTCGGTAGCTGCTGCGCGCGGTTTTTGCGTGTTCGGGGCAGATTCTCCTTCTCCTGCGCGTCATCGCCGTTCGGCCGGGAAGCCCATGGCGCCACCTGCCAGTGTGCTTCGTCCGGTAACAGACCGCGTTTACGTTTTTCCCGATTGCGACGGTGTCTGGCAGCGGGTTGCGCAGCCATTGGCTGGCGAAACGAAAGTCGAACACATCCTGATCGCCTCGACCATTGGGCGTGCACACCAACGTTCGCCTTGCCAATCATCTTTGTCGTTCTCGCTGTCTATTTCTTCGGCCAAAGTAAAACAGGAGAATGATCTGATACCAACTGCCCTATTAGGCTCGGCGTAAATAAGCTGCAATCAAAATTAGGGCCGCCGGATGGATTGTTCAGCTGTCCAGCAATCCCATAGTCTAGATTGTGGCCGCTTGTTCTATGGGTGGGCCGATCCTCATACTGGAAAGTCACGTTTCTATATTCTTGCGGATAGCCTCTCCGAAGGAGCTCGCGCAATTGATTGGGCTCGCGATTAAAATCACCAGCAATCAACCATTGGTCCGATATCTGATTTTGATTAAAATACTCCCAAACTCGAGCAACGATCGCTCCGGAATCCGTTCCGCCGTTTGCCAAGGCATGAATCCCGAAATAATAGTCAGATCCGAGTCTGATTCCCAGTATTGGCCTTGCTCCACTCCAAGCCCGCGGTCTAAGCAAGATTACTTGATCAGCCTTTTCTTTGCTGAGAATAGCCAGATTTACTCGATTGGCACCAGTATCGACTCGCGCAAAATACACGTAGTAATCGATTGGCCTTCGTGAGGTACCCAAATTCCAGACATATTCGTTTATAGGAGCGACAACCAGATCCGGGTTCACTAATCGGCCTTCCAATGGAAGTGGCGGATTAGTCGTAATTGATGAAGGTAGTGTTCCAGCCTCCTGGATCATCATAACATCAATGTGCCTTGAAACGGGTATCGGTCCGTCATCCCGGTTTCCAAGTAGCACCGTACGAATATTTGAATTCCATTTACTCTCCGTGCTTGCGCTGGAGCCTTGGAGGTTCCAAGTCACTACGCGACGATCGTTGACTGCCGTCCACGCATTACCAGGAAAATAGATTATCAGAAGAATAAAAACTGCCAAAACTCTCATCGGTTCACCTTCTTTTTTTCACAAATACAATTCAGTGGAGTTACACAACCGAGTATCAGGCGCCGTGCTGGTGGGTAAAATCCCATGCCACGCCTAAACCGAACGACATATCGATCTGAATCGTAGCGATTCAACGGATATCTCGTATTGCGTGCTCATCGCGAGCGCCACGGCGAAACAGCCTGGGCGAGCCGCTCGCGTTCGGGCGTGATGCAAATCCATCCCGCACGGGCGCGTTCGTCCACACGAGCACGGGAGAAAGCCCGGACGGGAGCGGCGCGTGGTCCGGGTGACGCAACTGCTCTCGATCAGCTTGAGCATCGTGGGCGTGGACTTTCTTCCTCGGGCTGGAATGATGACGCTACCTGATGTTGATGAACTTATTCGTCTGCAACGAGACGCGCCAGCCGTAGCGGTGCGCCGCCTTCATGCAGATGCCCGTGGCGCGGGACGACAGACTCAGCGGCTGCAACCAGATCGGGGTGCCCCGCGCGCGCTGGATCGGGTCAAGTCTCTCGAGCACGATATCAATGTCGCGCTGCTTGCCGACCGGATACTTGATCTCGTTGGCGCGCGCCAGCGCCTCATCGAGCACCGGGCGTCCACTTGGCATTCCGTACTTCGGGCTCGTGGTGACGAAGGTGCTCGGCGTGACGAGCGGCACGTAAGTGCCCGAGGTTTCGACCTGGACACGGTGATGCCACGCTTCGAGCTTCGCGATCAGCGGGCGCAGGTCGTACATGCACGGTTCGCCGCCCGTGATGACTACGTGCTCAGCGTCTGCCGCCCGCACAATGTTCGCGAGCGTCGGCACGTCACACCACGCATAGCTGTCGCACGGCCGCCCCGTTTTCTCGCCCATCGTCCCGACACTGATTTCGCGCTCTGGCATCACCTGCCACGTGTGCTTGCTGTCACACCACGCGCAGCCCACCGGACACCCTTGCAGACGGACGAACACTGAAGGTGTGCCCGTGAAGTTGCCTTCGCCCTGTAACGACTCAAAAATCTCGTTGACGGGATAGCTGCCAACGGGTGGCACAGCTACCGACGGTACGTCACAGTGCATTTGCGTGTCTCCTAAGTCAGAAGTTCCCCCAACCGCACGTCGGTGGCTTCCAGCACTTCGAGTGCCGAGCACGGTCACCAGCCACCGCGCCATGCTCTTGGCGGTTGGATTGAGCGGGACACCCTGACCATCGACGTATCCATGCCGCGCACGTAGATAGAAAGGGGCGTCGTTCCACAGCAACATGCGGTGATCCTAGTAGTCCTTGAAATAGCAACGTCTTGCCTTTATGCCCACAACCATGCACATGGGGCAAATCAAGTTCGACGACGGAGATCGAATAGTTATCCCCAGTTCTGTTCGCTTGTGGTTTTGGTAATCGTCATCGTAATGGGCTTAATCATCCTGATTCCACTATCGCGACACAGTCAGTTGATGCCGGTTTGCCGCTTCGCCGCAAACTTGAGAAGGGGGAAGTGCCTTTGATTCTCTAACATCGCGCTCCGTCAGATGTCGAGAGACGGTCTGGCGTAGTACTGCTCGTCGGTAACCGGTTTTAGCCAATCGACACGTTTGCTGTCATGCTCCTTCTGGAGGGCAATCAGCCTCACGGAGGTCCATGGTGACGCACCGTGCCAATGTTTTCGGTTCGGCGCAATGCAGACCATATCACCAGGATGCATCGCCACAATCGGTCCGCCTTCACACTGCATCCACCCGCATCCCGCTGTCACGAACAATCGTTGGCCTAACGGGTGAATATGCCAGTATGTTCGGGCACGGTGCTCAAATGACACTATCGTGCATGACAATCCGGCCGGCAATGGCACACCGCGTGGGAGACGGAAATGTATTGTACCGGTACCCATATCAGCGAGGCTACGTGTCGACGGTGGCGGGTTCGGTCGATCACAATGCATGTTCTTCAACTCCTTTGTTACCAGCCATAAACAGCGATTTAGGCTTTGCGCGGGTCGCGTCTTCAGCAGATATCCGAGAACTCCATACACCGTTAGTTGTCCGGCAACGCTTTCGTTCGAGCCAGCGAATCCGATCCTTTAGGTTGACCTCCCATCCGCCGCTGGCTGCCATCAGCGTCGACGAGGTTGATCAGTGGATAACGAGTTGTCGCGTGCTGTCGAGTTCTCATTGTCCGGAGCGTGCCCGTGCAAACAGCTTTCCCGCAGGTTTCGTGCCATTCACGTCCGCATTCTATACAGCGCTCTTCATTTCTATTTATCCCACTGCATTCGTTGTGTACACATCTGAAATCGTCATGTCATCTTTGCGACAAAGCATCCGCGATCGTGTAACAAAAGCGTCAAGATCGCCTTTGGTGTTGGGACGACATGAGCTGAGAAATGCGCTCTGTTCCGTTGTTAACCGGTCTGTATTCGCGGGCATGCCTATGGTGCGACCGATGGCGGAACAGGTGCTGAGCGAAGACAAGCGCTCGCAATTCACTTCGTTAGTGCGTTCACGTTCGATTTCGAGGGGCCGGTCGCGCATGCGCGCATCGTACGGCTCTGGCGCGTTACCGAAGTCAAGTAGAGAATTTCGAATCGAAGGGTACGACAAGCGCAAGCAACTCAGCAAGGCCGTTCGTTTTTTCGCGTGAGCGTGTTGCATGATCCGGACACAGCCTGGATGCCGAGTGAAGCGGTGTCCATGTTCCATTCTCCGGATCAGCCGCCGTCGTGCTGGTGGCAGTGACAGAATTATTTCGGTCGACGGTTGCATCGTCCGGTGCGACGTATATGGCTCCGGCTGTTGCACTCGTGATCGGTTAGGCCGTTGGAGAAAAGTTTGCCCCGCTGGAGTTTGCGGCGCTCATATTCATCATCGCGAGCGTAATGATTTTGCACGTTGGCCGTCAACGCACGCTTCAAAGTGCTGTCGGAAAGGTAGATGTCGCTTCCCACCGTCCAACCGGCCTGTCAATTGGCGGATTCAAGCACTTCTCAAGAGGCGGGAATTGGCCGCTTGTCGCCTCTCGGGACCGAGAATTGAGGCTTCGGGTCCAGACAGCAGGACCTTGATTTCGCACTAATATTTATTGGGGTCGGCCCGCAAAGCCGCATGAGCCGAGAGCGTTCTAAACCGGAAATTTGCGCCGAAATCAAGGGGACCCCTTATGTCAAGTTAGCGCAATGTGTGTACTACCGCACATGTGCGTGTTGCATAGACCTTTGGTCAGGGTCCATCGTCTCTTCTTCGGCCACTCAACCTGTGACAGGAGAATTATCTTGAGCAAAAACCCAAGTTTTCACGTCTTCAACGACGAAGAACTGCGCCAACATGACCTTGAGGTCGCAGCGCGGATCGACCAAATCACGGTTGCCCGCATAGTATCGGAAATGAACCACATGAATGCCGCCCAGATCCTTCGCACCAAACGCGGCGACGGCAAGGAGCTGCTTATGAGCCGGGAACAACTCCATGCAGCCCTCGATCAAATCGATAACGCCAGGAAAAAATAGGTTACTACCGAAGCCCGAACGCAGTGCGCACATCGAGTGGGCCGTTGCTGGAGCGTTGGCATGCAGTCGTGCAGAGAGACGAGCGCATGCACGGATCCCTATTTTTGCTGCAGCCCCCCGGGTCCAAGTGACAGCACACCGCTGATCCAATGCGGCAGCGTTCGGGATGGGTACACATGCAGTCGCATCTTCCATGTGCGGCGGCCATGAGCCGTTCAGTTACCGCGCAAGCGCGGTGAGCAAGAATCGAGTCCCGACAGCAGCTTTGTTGCCGATCGCGAGTCCATATGCACTCGGCGGCGCCGCGCCTGAGTTTCTCGCACAGAAAGCGATCGATCAAGAAAAAGCGTCCGCAATCAGCAGAGGTACGCATCTGGGGTAAGCGTGGCAGCAGCGATGTCTTGACGGGGGATCGTGATTGTCAGGCTGGGCTGCGGAGCTGATCGGCGACGGCCCACGGTGTGA
Source organism: Paraburkholderia sabiae (assembly GCF_030412785.1). NCBI lineage: Bacteria > Pseudomonadati > Pseudomonadota > Betaproteobacteria > Burkholderiales > Burkholderiaceae > Paraburkholderia > Paraburkholderia sabiae. The sequence continues at coordinate 466,575 of NZ_CP125297.1, read as the reverse complement.
GTTCGTCAATGCGATTGATCGCATGATCGGCGATGCGTGCGAGCACGAAGCGCAGATACGCCTCAGGATCGATGCCATTGAGTTTTGCGGTGCCAACCAGGCTGTAGATGGCGGCGGCACGTTCGCCGCCAGAGTCTGCTCCAGCGAACAGATAATTGCGGCGACCGATGGCCACCCCGCGTAGCGCGCGCTCGACTGGCAGGTTATCGATTTCGAGCCGGCCATGATCGCAGTAGCGTGTGAGCGCTTCCCATCTGTTCAACGCATAGAGGATCGCCTGACCCGCGTCAGATTTACGCGAGAGTGTTTCGAGCGTCGTCGTGAGCCACGCATGGAATCGGTCAAGTAACGGCCGCGCGTGCTCCTAGCGATAGGCGCGGCGCTCGTCGGGAGGTTTGCCCCTGATCGTTGCCTCAATCCGGTATAGCGCGCCGATAAGCTCGAGCGCTTCGGTGTTCAACGCATTGGGGCGCGCTGCGTGCAATTCATAGAACTGGCGTCGGGCGTGCGCCTTATGCCGAGCTCGGCATAAGGCGCACGCGCGCCGATACGTATTCGACGTCCATGAAACAGCCCCGTCGGAAATCACGAAGCAATGGCTCGACATGATTGGCGATCTCTACGAAATCGAGGCGGCTATCCGCGGAAAACCACCCGATGAGCGGCGACGCGTCAGGCAAGAAAAGAGTAGCCCGTTGCTCGAGGCCCTCGATATGCCGATGAGGGAGAAACTGGCTACGCTCTGGCCGAAGGCACCATTGGTCGAGGCGATTAACTACTCGCTGAATCGCTGGGATGGACTCACGCTATTCTGTGACGACGGCCGCGTCGAGATCAGCAACGTGCTCGCCGGAAATGCCTTGCGCTGCGTGGCCCTTGGTCGCCTCCGACAGCGGTGGTGAGCGAGCCGCCGCAATGTATAGCCTGATCGGCTCGTGCAAATTGAACAACATCAATCCACGTGCCTACCTGGAATTCGTGCTTACGCACATTGCGGATCACCAGGCCAACCGCATCGACGAACTGTTGCCCTGGAACGTCGCGAAGCATCTCCTCCCATCTACACCTGCCTCGCTTTGATCCCTTCTGGCAGCGGCACGATGTGCCCGCCGCGTTCTTCGACGCTTGTCCATAGAATTCTCAACGGCCCTCCGGCTACGCTTACCCCGATCGGCAGTGTGTCTTCGCGGTGCGACGGCACCAATGGTGCGCCATTCAACACGGAATGCGCCATGCTGTGGATCTCCAGGATGTCGTCTTGTAACCCCTCGGGATCATGGAGTTGGGTGCGGATGCGATCGACGATATCAACTGCAGCCAGCAGGCGGGTTGTGTCGTAGCTCGATTCGAGCCGCTCCAGCGCAGCGGTGTCGACGTCGCCAAAATAAGTCGTAGTTTTGGCCGGGCGTGCAGTCATGAGCGGGACGCGTAGGTACGGGCAGTTGGCCGAACAGCGGGTCCCGGATCCAGGCTTCCGGCCGACGATCTAGATGTAGCTTATAGTGGCCGAAGCGCCGGATGTTGTGGGTCGGATACGGGCTCAAAAACTCAATGTCTTCGGCGCGCACTTTCTCGCGGTTTGCCGCCATCTCGCGTCGCGCCTGCATCATGTCCACCGTGTTCTGCAAGATCACGGCCGACGCGACGAGGTCGTTGTAGCGTAGTCGCCTCTGCTGCTCCTCTGGCTCGTTCTCGGCGATCACGTCCCCGCCGAAAGACAACCACTTCGAGAGGCCATTGTACGACTCGATCTTGTTCGTGTTCGCGTTGACCTCCTGACGCAATTCGATGCTGCCGATCCACTCAAGCAGGAATACCGCGCGAACGACGTGGCCGAGCTCGCGCGCCGCAAGATACAGCCGGTTCTTGCGGCTTTCGGAGCCGAGCCGGCGCAGCAGCAGCGGCGACGAGATGGTACCGGCATGAATCGACAATGCGACCTGCATTAGCTCCTGCCAGTGCTGCTCGATCAGCACCCAGTCGATGGTCGCCGTGAACAGCTTGTCGATGTGCATGTACTTGGCCTTGCTGTCCGGCCGGTACAGCACGAGATCCTTCCAGTTGCGAATCCGTGGCATCAGGTTGATGCCGAGTAGGTACGTGAACGCAAAAACGGCGGCGGACTGCCCCTGCGTGTCGGCATGAACGGTATCTGCCTTGACCGACAGGCCGGCCTTCAGCAAGCCCTCGATCACATAGATCGACTCCCACACGCCCGGCGGAATGAAGTGCTGGAAAACCGCGATTTAGTTGTCGGCGACGTGCCGGTATGCGACCGCGCCCATTTTCCGGTAGCGAAAGTGATAGCCAGCCAGCAGGTTGTTGTCGTAGAAGTCGTACTGCGTGCCATCGGCCGCCACCGTCTTGCCATCGCCCCAGTGTTTCGGCAGATCGAGCCGAAGGTACAGTTCAATCAGCTCGCGTTGTGCGGTTTCGAGCTTGATATGCCGGCGATTGACGAACGACAGCATGTGCGCGGTGACATCGGAATCAAGATGGCGGGCCGCCTGGGTCGGACCGAGATTGCAGCCCATCGCAAAAATGGTCAGCAGGTAGCGCTCGGCATCCTTGCGAATCTGCGGATCACTCCCGGACAACGGCCCGAAGTGCCGCGTGAAATGGGTCCAATGCTCGATGTTCGCGAGGATGTCCAGCATGTTCCGAGTCGGCAGTCGGGCGCTGAGCCGCTCCTGCAAAGCGCTCGCCGGGATCTCCTTGGCGACGGTTTTGCGCAGTATCGGCTCGCCATGACGGTCGATCACGACGTGCTCGCGCTTGCGCGGTAATTCGGCGTCGAGCTTGTGGGAAGCGTCTGTCAGCCATTGACGCAGATGGCGCACGAAGTCACAGCCGGTTGTGGGCATGCCGAGCTTGTCGCAATAGTCCGGCAACTGCTGCTCGCATTGCCGCCACGGCAACAGGTGATCGCGATAGTCGGCGTACGCGTCGGAGCCCGATACGCACAGATCGCCGACCCGCAGTTCCTCGGCCATGTACGAGAACACGCAGAGCTCGAGATACCGGCGATTGGTCGGCGATCCGTCGCCGTGCGAGCGCCGCACGAGCTTGCGCCACCGCGGCGCGGCGAAGCTCACGCCGACGTCCGCATCGATCCACTCACGATGCAGCGATTCGTTCTCCAGCACCGCATCGAGTGCGTTCAGCAGCGAGCGGACCGGGCTTGTCGAATCCCATTCGAGCGTAAGAGCGACACGCATCATGACCGAACGGTGCGCCTTGAAGTGCTTCCAGAGCAACGGTAGATAGTTGCGGCCGCTGAACGCGCGGATCGCCGCACAGCTCTCGCGCAAGGGCTCCAGGTCGCCTTTCGGCGCGAGCAGCTTCCTGACCGCTCGGGCGATAGCCGTCTCATCGGATTCGTCGGCAAGGATGTCGACAACGCCGTCGAGCAAGCCTACGAGGTCTTCGACCTGATCACGCTGTTTGCGCTGAATGGCGTCCAGCTCGTCGCTTGCGCGCTTGTGGATGGCACCCATGCGCCGGACAAACATGTCGGCGAGATCGTCGCGGGCGCGTACACGCATGCGGTTGAGCAGCGCGACGATCAATGTGTAGCGCTTCTCGGGCAAAGTGTCGTTCCTGAGCGCGGACGCGTCGAGCGCCATCGCCTGATTGGCGAGCGAGCGCAGCTTCGAGGCCGGAATCCCGGCGATGGCCAGTGAAAAATCGCCGAGCTCATCGAGCCAGGCAATCTGGTCGATCAGCAGCTCCAGATGCTGGCGCGACGGGCGTTTCGCATGACGATTGATCCTGTGGTAGGCAGTCTGTCGATTTGACAGATCCCGCGCGAGCAGCCGGTCAAGCGCGAGCTTCTGTTCATCGGTCAAGCGCCGCGTGGCGCGCTTGAACAGTCGGGACTGCGCCCGGGCGTGGATCTGTTCAGTCAGCCGGTCGAGCGTCGAGAACGCCGGCAGCTCGATATCGCGCGCGATCAGCTCGTCGATCGTCGCGTTGATGATGTCCACCGGCTGGTCCATCGTCAGCGACGCCGTATGCGCTGCCCGTGTCGCGATCGCGTTCGCGTCGGTGCCGTAATACGGTTTCACGTCGAGCCAGGTGCGAACCGCCGTGTAATGCCGGAACAGCGTTGGGGAGGTCTCAGTGTCGTAGCCGAATTGCACGGTGTCGCCGATATCGGCGGCTGCCCGAACGTGTTCAACGACGCCGGCCGGAATGGTAGCGAGCGGAGGGAAATAGTGCAGTTGCTGAAAGACCTTCAGCAGCACCAGCAGGCCCAGTCGAGGTCGCTCGCCGCGCGTTGACCGGCGTGCCCATTCGAGCTCGTCGGGCAGCGGCGTGTAGCAGGTTTGCAGTTCCCGGAGTGCCAGGACTTCGGGAAGCGCGGGTACGAGGTGCGTTCGAGGGTAGCCATTGCGGATCGTCCGGATCGCAGAGGGCCGCTCAGATTAGCGCAAGAAAAATCAGACGTTACTGCACAAATCGTAATAACCGGCGCAGTCTTTATAACTACAAGGCTTATGATAGGAATTTACGCTTACCTTGTTGATATCTCTTAACGGCATTTGGCGCAGCGCAATGCGCCGCCGGTTGGACGACCTCCGTCACGCCGCCCCCCCTTGCAGCTTCTCCACCTTTTCCAGTCGGTACCCATAGCCGTAGATCGGCGTGAGGCGATAGCCGTGTTCGGGTCGCAGCCCGAGTTTTGCACGCAGCAGCGACACGTGCGTGTCCATCGTGCGCGTCGGAATCTCCGTGTCATGCCGCCAGACAGACTCGAGGATATGCGCGCGCGACAGCGGCTGGCTCAGATGCCGGAACAGCAGGAGTGCAAGCTCGAACTCCTTTTGGGTCAGCCTCACCGCTTCGCCGCGGGCACGTACCTCCCTGGATCTGAGTTCAAACTCGAACTCCCCAAAAACCTCGCTACTTACCGACCGATCGATCTGATAGGCCCCGCGCAGCAACGACCTGACCCGCGCCAGCAGCACACCGGCCGAAACCGGTTTGACGACGTAATCGTCGGCTCCCTTGTTGAGCATCGAGGAAATGTCCGTCTCACGGCTGCGGCCGGTCATGAACAGGACGGGAAGGCGTTCGGCAAGAGTTTGGCGCACCCATTGCAGTACCTCTTCGCCGGACATTGTCGGCACGTTCCAGTCGAGTACCAGAAGGTCGAAAGTCTCTCGCCTCAACTGCTTCACGAGCACGCGGCCCTCTGCGAACGTGTGACAAACGTGTCCGTCCGCCGCTAGTATCTGGCACACAAAATCGGCTTGTGCCGGATCATCCTCCAAGACTGCGATTCTCATAATCCACCGGATCAAAATTGATCTTTTTGCCGGCAAGGCGCGACATTTGAGTAAGGACGCGACTGCCGCTCCGTCCAGCGAGGCCTCGCCCGTCCACTAGCTCGCCCTTCAAGCGGGCTTGCGAGCCACCGTTCCGTCGTGCGCTTTAGCCTGCAGGCCACCTGCGACCCAAGGGCGCTCCAGGAAGGTCCCGAGGCACGCGAAAATAAATCGCTGCTTTTCGCGCCCGCCGTCTTTGTGCTCTTGCCTACTCTTCCAACCGGCTCAACCTGTTTTCGCAAGCGCGGCGCATAGTATAGAAACAGCACGAAAAAAAATCGTTTAAAGATTGTTAAAACTCGGCCCCGAGCAAACTGCCCTTCGCCTGCTCTGTTGACGGCGATCATCCACGCTAACGGTAGACTCGCAACGAAAGCCGTGCGAAAAGGCGCAACCGGAGCGCATGAGTCGGCACGTGGTTGTAATACGCCCGATAGCGCGTCGGCGCCCTCTGTCGGCTTGTCTGAATTGAGCAGCGGCGCGTCTCATGGGCATTGCCAGAACGGTCTAAGCCTTTTAACGGCTCATCAACGACCGGATTACGCAAAAACGGGGACTCAATACAAGGCGACCGGCCTGGTCGGCTTTTCGATCGCTGATTTAAGCCTGACGAAACGTCCGTCGGCGTCGAGATACAGCCTGTTGGGCGCTGGCATGGCTGCAGTTCTGCCGTCGTACCGGACGGCACTTGCGCCAGCGCAGTCATCGCCTCTCAGTTTGCACACGAAGTCGCGCTCCCGACAGGTTGTCTCTTCTACGCACCCGCACGCTAGGAGCTGCAGCGCATGGTCACCGTCCCAGTGCCCGTCGCAAATCGCCGTACGGCTTGAAGTTGCCCACATCGAACGAATACAGTGGACCTATCAAAGGGATCGGCGTCTCAACGCGCGATTCGCGCTCTCAAAAGAAAAGCCGGACGTCTGCATTGGCGACTACCTTATCGAGGTGTCCAGACTTTACTTTGATTATATGGCCGCTGACCCCTTGCCAGGAAAGATGGCGTGTAAGGCTTTTCTGAATTTCATCCAGGGAAAAGCGTAGGTGCGAAAAGCGCGTCAAGAGCGCATGCGGGCGTAGCAGAGTGACGGTTGTATAGCGACTTACCGTCGGCCGGTGTGCGCATACCGTCGGGGCCAAGAAGTCGGGTGCATGCGTTGACGCGGCCTCCACGCGCTCGTCGGTCCGGCAATTCCGGTCTCGCTCACTGTGGCTCGACCGTTTCACCGCCCTGTCTGAGCGGCAGCCCCGTGAAGCACGCTCCCTCACCTGGATGGCTTTAGACTGCAATTCTGCTTCGTTCACCTGCTCGGAGACGTTCGTGCCGTATTCGGTGACCTCGCGAAGCGCGGGGATGTCCAGTCCGGCGAAATCCAGCAGGAACAGCAGTTGGCGGATCGTGATCGCACCGAGTATCTTCGCGTCGCCGCTGAAGTAGGACTGGACGACTTTCAGGTTTTGCATCTGGTCGGGCGGCGCATCCGCGATCTGCGGCTTGCCGATGCCGGGCGCCACAGCGCGCGCCACTTCGAACTGGGCCTTCTGCTGGCTGTTGGCCCGGAAATACCAGACGAGCGAGACGAGCGAGTCGCGATGCACCGTCGTCATCTCGCTTAACGGATTGAGCGTGTAGCTGTCCTTCGTCCGGTTCACCAGCGCCTTCGGCGATGTGTTGTCCTCGTTCGGCCCCGTTTGCCACACAACGCCCTGTTCATCGCCTCCCAAGGGGCCCTTTCGTCGGCTGAGCGCGATCAACTAGGACTCGGGACGGGCAATACCGGCCGAGCGATTGCCGTTCGCGCCCATGGTGAGAGGAACGACTTCGAGGAAATCGAGGAACACCTCCGCCGGGTTTGTCTTTGCGAGCTCGGCTGCCCTGTCGCCCGGTTTGGATACACCATTGGGCGCGTCCGGTTTGGAAGCGCCGGAGCCCGCTTCCGGTCTGGAAGCGTCAGAGCCCACATCCGGTTTGGCAGAGCCATAGCGCACATAATGTCCGTCGTACTGGACGCGGACGGACTTCGGCCCCGAGCCACTGAACCGTTCGACTTGCTTCAGCCAGATGAGCGCGCAGTACAGTCGTGGATAGAACGGCGGCTGCTGCGCCCCTTCGAGCGAACCGGTCGTCTGATAAAGATTCAGCTCACCGATCCAGTTGTTCATGCTCACGCCCGCGTCGCGGCCATGGACCTGTATCTGAAGCCATTCCACCGGGACACTCGTGTCGCCGGATTGCTTCGCGTCGGCAAAAGCGATCGTCTGTCCTTTGACATCGACGGTGGCCCTGCGCCTGTTGGTGGCATTGACGCCCTCATAGTGCTTGCTCAGGTCGGGATTGGTTTTACCGTCCGCGCCGACGGGCGGCCTGAGGGCGCCGTTGTAGTGATTGGCCGCGTACTGCAAGGAATCGGGATCCGTCGCCGCGATGTTGTTCACGAACATGAGCGGCATCTTGACCTTGGCGTCGCCGATCGACACATCGAAGGCGAACACGCCGTGAGGCGTGATGTCGGTGCGCGGCCAGAACGCCATCCCCGCATTCGGGCCGATATGTATGCGTCCGTTCAGGGCCTCCGGATTGTGGTCACCCTGGGTCTCGCCGAGTGGCAGCGTGGGATCGATGAGATCGGGCGTGCGCGTCGTATTGAGCGTTACGAGCTTGCCGCACCAGAGCCTACCTTCGAATGCCTGGCCGATGGGCCGGAAAGACCATCTTCGGCCGGGCCACACGTATGAAGAAGCGCTGACGAAGCAGCGCCTTGATGCCGCCCGATGTCGCCAGGAACATCCGCTCCGTAAGTTTCGCGAGGGAAGCGAGATGACCGAAGGGCAGCAGATAGCCCTTGTACACCACCTCGGCCCGGATGTCCCGGCCGAGGACGATCTCGTGCTGCCATCGCTGGATGGAGAATCCTTCGAAGATCTTTTTGCCGACCTGCGGCCGGCTTGAACGTGGTGTCGTGCAGAAGCGAGCCGCCCAAGGCGCTGAGCGACAACTCCTGGATGGCAAGCGGGATGGGCCGGTAGATCGCCTGATCCGCACGACCGTCCAGCACCATGTAATCATCGCCCGGCTCGATCTGCCCGGATTTGCTCACCAGGTTACCGGAGCGCTCGGGGTCTTTTATGCCGGCCGCATCGACGACCGCTTCACGTGCTCCCGTGACTGGCAGGCCGTAGGCGGACGTCAGCAAGACCAGCTGGTTTCGGTCGTACGCGTCGAGCGAGGTCCGGAAGATGGCGTAGTTGTCCGCCGGCAGGCGTTTGCGAAAGCGCGCCCGATCGCACAGCCAGCGGAAGAACAGCCACTGCGGCAAATCCGGCACGTGCTCGCAATCGATCTGGGCCACTCCGCTTGCGCACCCGACTCGCTCTGCTCCGCACCGAGATACCACGGCGCCCACGGGCCGGGCATCGGCGCGCCTGCGCCGGGCAGGCGTATCCGGCTGCCGCGTGGGGCGCCGTCCATGGCCTTCGGACGCAGATCGGGCGACGCCACGGCCCGCACGCCCGGCTTCTCCGGATGTTGCCTGTCGACCAGCAGCCGCGCCGACCAGAGATGCCACGGGCCCGAGCGCGAACTCACGCCAAGGCCGATGACAGTTGCGCCGTCCTCGAGTTTCGTCGTGCGCGTATCGATGTCCCTCGGACTGTGCGGCAAAGCACTGCTTGCAACGATCCGGTCCAGCGGCAGCCGCCGCGGCGTCCACCAGATCGCATCCTGCGCCGTGCTGAGAATCAGCCGTGCCGGCATTTCGATGGGCCGTTCGAGCGATTTCGGCGGGATCCCCGTGCCGGCGTCGCGATCCAGTTGGTCTTTCTGCGTGCCAGTGGTCACACGCTCGATCATGTCGGCGCACTGCCACGCCAACTGTTGCGCTATGTCGGCGAGCGGCTCGGCCTGCCTACCCCGACAATCGCCTCGCTCCGTACGCTCTATCAGCGCTATAAGACACTGTACGAGCATCAGGTCTGGACCTGCGAATATCTCGGCATGACGTCGATTGGACCGAGCCACTGGGCGGAACTTAAAGCGTGGATGCGACAGGACGCCACCGAATCGCCCAGTCTCGACGAACTGCTTCAGCACGCCCATTGCTGGCTGTATGAGCGTCGCGTTCTGATACCAGCCGAACGGAAGCTGCGAGCGTTGGTGAGCGTTTCGCGTACGCTGGCTGCGTGACTTGCCGGTGGCCTGTCGCGGAGGTCGTCAAGCAGCTTGCCAATATCGTCGAGACGCGATCACCACCGCATTCGCAAATCTGCTGGGGCCGTTACGTGAGCTAGGCTTCGAGGGCCGCGACGCGGAGCCGAGCCTGCGACAGTTTGAACTTGTCGGCACACTGCTGGTTGCTGCGCACGCTTTTCCTATGCGATTACTTCAGCAACATTGAATTCAGGCGAGAAATGCATACGCTGCTCAACCGCGGCGAATCGGTCCATCAGTTGCAGCGCGCGATCTATACCGGCAAGATCGCGCCGGAGCGCGGACGGCGCCGCGACGAAATGATCGCGATATCAGGCTGCTTGACGCTGCTCACAAACCTGGTCATTGCGTGGAATACGCAGCGTATCCAGGCAACCCTTGATCGTTGGAGAAGCAAGGGTCAGGGCGTTGACGACGCGGATGGGGCCGGCGCACTTAGCACATGTCAATTTCCGCGGGACGTTGAGCTTTCCGATCGACCGCTATCGCGAGATGCTGCTCGACGCAGCGCCATGGCGACGCGCGGCCGGATCGTGAAGCGGTTCTGTAAAGCCGTGAACCCGGGACAACGCGACTCATCTCCGAAGCAGTAGCTACGACGAAACGTGCGCGCAAACAGCAAGCGCATGGCGAGGATTTGCCAGCCGCATTCGATCACGCGCGGTCGACATAAGCGCCATATTTTGCATCAAAAGGATGCGCTCCCGCAAAATGGGGAATTCGTATCTCATTGTTTTTAAAAGCCAAATCAAATCAAACCGCCAGATTTAGCACGAAAAGGACGATTACCCCATGCAGGACTTCTTTCCGCCACTCCGGTGAGCGTTGCCAACGCCGTCGGCGCGCCGGTTCCGGGACACAGATACGAACTTACGGCCAAGGGGCAAAAATACGCCAATCGCGGAGCGCTCTGCTACGGGAAGCCTCGTCTGCAGAAGCTGCTCAAATGGGACCCCGTGGAAACTGTGCTCGGAGTGTCCCAGACTATGGCGTACTTTACGTATTCGATCGACGATCTGCCCGAGTGGGCAAAGCGACCGGACGTGCAGGCCGCGCTACCGAACATGCGTGACGCGATCGACGGTCAGAACAAAACCACAATGCAGATGCCGCTAATGTTGGACGGCGATCATTGGCGTTCAGCGATGGCGAGCAGGTCTTGAAGACTATGGAGGCCTCATTCCTGTCGGGTCGCAGCCGCAGACTTCATCGTTTTCTATGTAGCCCCACGGCGGCAGTGGTCGACACGAAAGATGTTCCGACCCCAAAATGCTAATAAATAGCCTTCGGCACGCGCCGAAAATTGAACTTCGACCCGAATTATGTGTCTTAGCGCGAGCGCCTTCTACGGCTCGTTGCCACGGAGCGGGCCCACAGAAGTACCGTGGGCCCGCTCCGTGGCGGTTGGACTTTTTTGCCCGGGCACAAACGTCTTGTTTAGTTTGTACTAAGCCCATACAATGAGCTTGTAGCGGCGCAGCAGTTTAAATATGCCCGGGTCGCCTGCGACAAATCGGCGTCGACAATCGTAAGCGTGCTGTAAGCACGTCAGGTCCGGGTACTGCCACATTCCTATAGCCTCCCTTCTGGGAGGCTATTTTTATTTGCATGGGCGCCACAATATACCTCGACGAAAGCGGCTGCTTGGGCTGGAAGCTTGATCAACCCTATGGCCACGGAGGATCAAGTCGTTTTTTCACGCTCGCGGCAGCGATCATTCCTGACGGTCGGGAGCCGTCGCTCGAGCGTGTCATACGCGGCATGTACAAGAAACGCGGCAGAAGCGCACGTAACGAGCTGAAGTCAGTGGCCATGAAAAGCGCTGAACGAATCCATTTCTCGAACAGCTTGGCGAACATCAGGACGCGCGATCCTGACATTGTTTTTGCAGCGATCACCGTTCGCAAAGAACGGGCAAATAACGCATTCCGGCAACATCCAAATCGGCTCTACAACTTCATGACGAAGCTGCTTCTGCTCGATCTCATGTCGCAGTACGACTCGGTCTGCTTCATCCCAGACGCCCGTTCCATCAAGGTTGAATCGAAATACGCGTTACACGACTATCTCGCCACCGAACTCGCATCCGTTAGCGACACGGCTCTGCAGACGACGCCTTGGGAAAGCCGCGACTGTCTCCCGCTTCAATTTGTCGACGTAATGGCGGGGATTGTCTGGTCGCACTTCGAACACGGCAATAGTGACGCATACAGGGTGGCAATGCCGCATATTGGGCAGCGGCACCTATTTTTCTAGGCTGCACCGCGGAAATGTGGCATACAGCTAGACGTGAGCCGTGTGGGCTCCCACAACGAGCAGGCCGTAGACCTAGGCTCAACGCGGCAGCGCACACTCTTGGACTTTTCTGGGAGGGTGTGTGGGGCGCAGATGACAACCGCGTTGCGCTCGACCGCGCAAAGGCCATGCAGAGTTATCGACGCGGTGGAGACGGTGTGCGCTGCCAGTGCCGTTTGCAGGCGTTGCGCCGAAGGAAACCCGTTTATCTTCCCAGACCGAGATCTTCGCATATGCCTCGGCAGAACCTTTGACGTGTCGCGACCAGCGCATGAACCGGTTCGGACCCGGGAAACGCTGACAGATCATGTGCCGTCCATAGACCTGCCGATTGGCAGATGTCATCCCAGCGTGATACAAAGTCTCCCGTCCCGGATGATCGCTCCTGCGGCATCGCGGTAAAGAATGCGACTTCCAACATCTACAGGTTCAAAATGGCAACTGGCACAGTGAAATGGTTTAACGATGCAAAGGGTTTTGGTTTCATCACGCCGGACGAAGGCGGCGAAGACCTGTTTGCCCACTTTTCCGAAATCAAGACAGAAGGCTTCAAGTCATTGCAGGAAAACCAGAAAGTCAGCTTCGAAGTGAAGATGGGGCCTAAGGGCAAGCAGGCCGCCAATATCAAGCCTCTTTAAGCCGCGCACGATTCCCTGAAACGTGACCCGCCTGGCGGGTCACGTTTTTTCAGCGGTAGCGTGCAGCCGTCCGTGCGGATGGTGACATGCCCATGCACCGAGGGTCATCGAAAACGGGACGGACAAGTCCTGCGCATGACCGGGTCATCCACCACTGACAACCAGGCCACACCAATCACGCTGCAGCGGGCGCCGGCGTGCTAACACTGGTTGGCTCAGCCGCTACGGTATTTTGCGGCGCCCGCTTCGCCGGTGCCTTCCTCGCCACTGCTTTTTTCGGCGCGGTTTTCTTCGGGGCGGCCTTCTTCGCCGACGCCGGTTGTGTCACTGCCCCAGCTTTCTTCGCGGCGACCGTCTTTACCGTCGCCTTCCTGATCGCGGCTTTCTTCGCGGTCGCCTTCCGGGGCGAAACAGCCTTCGCGTCCGACGTTCCCTCTTCCACCGCAGCAATCAGAAACTTTGAACGATCTTTGGCCGCAGCCAGCCATGCAGGCGCCGGACCGCGGCCACTCCATGTCGCCCCACTCTTCGGGTCACGGTACTTCGGCGCCTGAGGGCCCTTCACGTAGTTGCCTGCCTTTGCAGGTTTCTTCGTAGCAAGGGCCGGTTGCTCAGTGCTGCCATCGATCAGAAACTTCATCCGGTCACGTGCGCTTGCAATCCACGCGGGCGCGCGGCCATGCCCCGTCCAGGTAGCACCCGTCTTCGGATGACGGTACTTCGCCACTGTTGCAGGCCTGGCAACCGTCGCGGCGCCGGACATGCGACCACGCTTCTTACCGCCGGTGTGTGCTTCGATGTCAGCCACCGTCAGGCCATGCTTTTCCATGATGTCACGGATCTTCGCGATGACGCCGGCCGACTGCTTTGCGGCAAGCGCTTCGGCCTGAGCCTGCAACCTGGCGATTTTCGCCTGCACGTTCTCGAGCGTAGCCATGCTTTCCTCATTCTGTATGTTGTGGTGGCCGAACTATGCCAGCAAGCAAGACGTACGTCGATAGTGTGGCGCTACAATTAACAAAAGCATGGACGTCTAAAGAATAATTGGGAGTTTTCGTCGGCATGGGTCGAGACAAACTGACTGACGAGCGACTGCGACTCACGGGCCAGGATGGAAGCTGCAGCCGGGGTTCTCCCACCCGGATTCAATCAGCCCCGGCGCCGGAACACGACTGCTGATACGCGGCTGACGAAATACGTACTGCTTTAACCTTCTGCTGGAAACCGGCACCCTTCTGCGATCCGGTACGATTGAGCAGATTAAAATCCGATGCAGAACCGCCGTCCGCAGATCATCTGGAAGGACAGTTGGACGGGACTCACCGACGGAACCGATATGGATGAACGTAAGCGGGACAGCATGATTGCTTATCTCCGTCACCGGATGGAAGAATATGGCATTGAGCCGGACGACCTGGCTTCGGCAATAGCCGGTGATCAGGAAATACAGGAGCGAGCCCGATATCGAAATGCGACTGGGGATACATGGACAGGCGACGGGGAAATGCCCCAGTGGCTAAAGCAGGCGATTAGCGCGGGACAGAGACTCGATCACTTTGAGACGGCGTCAGCGTCACCGATGCCTGATGCGTGGCAAAAGACAACCGACTGGCGCGACGACCCTTTCGCAGGGAGTCCACTCGCGCGACAGCACTCCGACTGACGAATTCCCTTCGTACCGGACGAACGCCGCTTGCGATGTTGTGTTCGATGGAGCGGGCCTTATTCCCTGCCAGTCAGTGAGAAAACGTGGGAACGGACAGGCCGTCCGGCACATCGCGTCGCTAGCATCCTCACTTCTCCGGTTCTTTCGGCCAGAACGGACGACTTCTGGAAATCCTCACCTTTACCGGCTGGCCGCCTGAAAATGACGTTTGCCTGGTGCATCTGCTATGGCCGCGAATGAGAGAATTCAGGCCGCAGCGTAGAATGGCCAGCGTCGCTACCGGCGTATCGAATGAAACATGGCCTCGCCTATAATTGAACCCTCCGATTTTCAACGTCGCACGGAACGCTAGTTTATGAGTCAAGCCCGCCAGCGATATGCGGGAGCTCGCCAGAGCGGCCAACCCCACTACGGAAAAAAATCCGCGCCCGACCGGCGGGGACAACCGTATGTGAAGACGCCGCCTCGAGACTCCACGGACACGGCCTCCATTTTCAAGACACGATCGTTTCAGTTTCTGGTCAACGCGGTAGGCGCAGAGAATATCGCCATCGCACTCGAATCGAACATGACGCGTGTGGCAGAACTGATGAAAGGCGAGCGGTTCACGCCCGAGACCGCGTTTCACATGGAAACCACACTTGGGTTACCGCATGGATTTTTTGACCAGCCCAATCCTGCGCTCGCGGACGAGACCATCGCCCGTCTGAAGTCGCCGCTCGACTTCGTTCAGAGCGATGAAGGATTCGACGCAGAGTCCGAAGCACCTGAGCCGGCTCCCGTCAGTACCGTCGACCAGCAACGAGTTGCTGTTGTTAGTTTGTCCGAGGAAGCGCAAATGCCAAAGAAAGTAGCGGGCGGCTCGCCGGGAGCCGTCAGGAATCGTCGAAGTGAAATGCCTGCACGGCCTAAACCTCGCGCGCCGCTCGAAGCTTCGTCCGCGAAAAGCAAGACGTCTCCCAAAACGGCCCAACAGCAACCGCTGGCATTGAGCGACAGCGCCGATGCGGAGAACATCCGGCGCGCTAACCTTCGCCTTCTCACCAGTCGCAACGGGTCAAAAGTCAGACTCGGCGTGGTCATGGAGATGAGTGGCTTCAACATCGCCGATCGGCTAAATGGCAAGAAGCGCATGGACAGTGTCGAAGCACACCGGTTCACGGAGCGGCTTGGTTTGCCAACTGGCTGGCTGGACACGCCGCGCTCCGAAGCCGAGATTCCAGAGTCGGTGTCACGTCTGCTGACGCCTGCTTCGCGCGGTCGCGCATCCGCTCAACGACACGAGCCGCTTGCGACCGCAACAGACGATGGCGCGCCAGGGAAGAAGCTCACCAAAGCGAAGGCGCACACGGAGCGCTCCCGTGCGGGCGACCTGCGCGCTTCGGAAAGCCCCTCCTCTGTTTCGGCGGATGCCGCAGGAGAGCACGAGACGATCGTCGTCAGCCCGCAAGATCATGTGAATGATTTCTCCGACGACCTTGACGGCCGCTCAACTGAAGAAAGTAATGGGGAGGCACCGGTAGCCACATCTGCGCCCGCTGAGTCGATGCCCGAGTCGTTGCCCGTCTCCGCAACTCCGCAGCAAAACCCGGCCCCACTCTCCTTCGCTACCGTAACCAGCCTGGACAATCTCCACGGTATCGCACCGATAGCAGAGGCATTGATCAAGACGCTGGCAGGTAAGGCACGCACGGGCCGACTGGACGAAATGAAAGCCCTGGAACTTCTACAGCAGGCTGTCCTGTTGTAAGTCGCTGGCGGCGTCGATCGACCAACGCCGCCGCCGCCATGTCGCCTGGATTGCGCCGAATTGCATTTGGCCTCAACGAGACGGGAAACGGTTGTCACCGTGACTCAGGCGGACGCCCGGAACGCCGCCTCTGGCGGGCGGGATAGTAGAGTCATCCGCGTTCATCGGGCACAAGCGGTCCGACGTCTGCCTGATATCTGTCGGTCCTGCCTGTCCGCTTCCGCCGACGGATTTTATGTCAAATCATCGACGACTTAAGTTATGTCAAATTATCGGAGCGAATGATAACAACTGACAGCCGAGTCGGCTTTGGCAACCAGACACGGAGAATATATGAGATGGCGCTGTCCTGGCCATTGCGAGCGGCGAGTGCGAACTCAACTAGAAGCCACGTCCTGTCATTTCCCTCGAGGAGCAAAGCGTCGAGGCGAGGCTAGCCGACCACCATCAGAACCTAGGAGTGTCCGACCGACGGCACCACAAAGAGGCGTTCGTCCCACGCCACGGGTTGCGGCTCGGTCGCGGCAATCCGCGTCGCGTCGGGGTGTGCGGGATTGACCAGAACGTTGAACTCTGCACGGACGACGACGGAAGGTACGATCAGGAGCGCGGTACGCGACTCGGTCAGCCAGGCGTCGCCGAACTCCCTTGCCGCCTGCAGTGCTGGCGCATCCCATCCCCCCGGGCAACGATTCGGCCGAATGGCGTTCGACGCGAATATGGTCGGGAACCAATGCTTCCACCGCAACTCCACGGCCGTCTCCCTAGTACGTTAACTGTTGCAGTTTAGACCAGACGCGCCTCCCCAGATTTTATCCACTCCCATAAATTGCGAACACCAACAGCTGCCGCGATAGGAACTTCCGATATCTCCGATCACGGATCGTAAGCGTCTCGCAGTGGCCGTTCTGGCGTGCTGATTGAGGTTTTGGGTAGTTTGGTATCCACCAATTTAATGGTGGATACCAAAGTGGACAAGACGTGGGGCGTTGGCGCCGCAGACGGCGCACATAAGCGGCCGAACTTTCCGACCGAGTTCAAACGGCAACTGGTTGAACAATCTTTTGAGCCGGGCGCGTCGGTGGCATTGATCGCGCGCAGCAACGACATCAATGCGAACCTGTTGTTCAAATGGCGACGGCATTATCTGGAAGGAGAGTACGGTTTGCCAACGCTTCCGGAGGGCGTAACGCCGAAGCGCGCATCGGAGGTGCCGTCGCTGTTGCCTGTGGATGTCGTCGCTGAGGCGGCAGAACATAAGCCACCGATGGCAGTCGATATAGCACGGTCGCCAGAGGATCTTTGCGAGATCGAGTTCGACCGTGCACGCTTGAGGGTTCGCGGCAACGTGTCACCGGATATGCTGCGGCTGCTGATCCGGGAGCTATCCCGATGATCGGCCTGCCGGCAGGCACTCGCATCTGGATCGCCGCAGGCGTCACCGACATGCGTAGTGGTTTCCCGGCTCTTGCCGCGAAGGTGCAAGCGGCACTCGAAGAGAATCCGCTCGGCGGCGACGTGTTCATTTTTCGGGGACGTCGCGGCGATCTGGTAAAAATTCTCTGGGCAACCGATGACGGACTATGGCTTCTGGCGAAGCGGATTACCCGTGGGCGTTTTGTCTGGCCCCAGGCTGATGGTGGCAAGATCTATCTCACGTCGGCGCAGCTGTCGATGTTGCTGGAAGGCATCGATTGGCGACAACCCCGTCGTACGGCCGCATTGTCGATGTTGTAAACCGCATCGAAGGCTCGTAAACTGCAGCGCATGCCCGATCATGCGCCACTTCCGGACACCGTTGCCGAGCTCCAGGCCCTGGTGCTCGAGCAGCAGGCGTCGATGGCAAAGATGCTGCAGGAGATTGCCGACCGCGACCGGGAGATTGTCGAACGGGACCAGGAGATCGAGCGCCTGACGGCCCAGATCGACAAGCTCAGGCGTATGCACTTCGGTCGCAAATCCGAGCAACTTGAGCGGCAGATCGATCGGCTCGAAACCCAACTCGAGGATCTGGCAGCGGGCAGCGGCGTCGCCGATGTCCGCCGTGCGCGCGCTCGTGCATCAAGTTCAGGCGTGTCTGCGCCATCCCCGCAGGAAGCCTTGCCGCCCCACCTGCCGCGCGAGGAGCGCGTGCTCGAGCCCGCCTCGATCTGCCCGAAGTGCGACAACGCCATGGAACTGCTCGGCGAGGACGTGTCCGAGCAGCTCGCACGCGTCACGGCGATGTTCAAGGTCATCCGCACGATCCGTCGCAAGCGGATCTGCACCGGTTGTGGACATATCGTGCAACTACCCATGCCGGGGCTGCCGATCGAGCGCAGCATCGCGCATCCGAGCTTGCTGGCTGAGATCATCGTTGCGAAGTATGCGAACCACACGCCGCTGTATCGGCAATCCGAGATCGCGGCGCGCGACGGCGTACGTCTCGATCGGGCCACCATGGCACGCTGGGTCGGGCAATGCGAAGAACTCTGCCGACTGCTGACTGAAGCGCTGCGTCGCTACACAATGGCGAGTGCGAAGCTCCACGCGGACGACACGCCGATCCCGGTGCTCGCACCCGGGAACAAGAAGACCAGGACCGGTCGGTTGTGGGTCTACGTGCGCGATGATCGCCGCTCAGGTTCGAGCGAACCCGCTGCTGTCTGGTTCGCGTATTCGCCGGACCGAAAAGGCATCCACCCCCAGACCCATCTCGCCGGATTCGAAGGCGTCCTTCAAGGGGACGGCTATGCCGGCTTCAACGAACTGACCGAAAGCGGCAAAGTTCGCCTGGCTTCTTGCTGGGATCACGCGCGTCGATATCTCTTCGACGTCCATGAGACAGCGCCGTCGGAAACCACGAAGCAATGGCTCGACATGATTGGCGATCTCTACGAAATCGAGGCTGCTATCCGCGGCAGACCACCTGATGAGCGGCGACGCGTCAGGCGAGAAAAGACCAGCCCGTTGCTCGTGGCTCTCGAGAAGTCGATGAAGGAGAAACTCGCCACTCTCTGGCCAAAGGCACCACTGGTCGAAGCGATCAACTACTCTCTGAACCGATGGGATGGCCTCACACTGTTCTGTGACGACGGCCGTGTCGAAATCAGCAACGTGCTTGCCGAAAATGCCTTGCGCTGTGTGGCCCTTGGTCGGCGCAATTTTATGTTCGCGGGCTCCGACAGCGGTGGTGAGCGAGCCGCCGCCATGTATGGCCTGATCGGCTCGTGCAAGTTGAATGGCATCAACCCACGCTCCTATCTGGAATACGTGCTTACGCACATCGCCGATCACCAGGCCAACCGCATCGACGAATTGTTGCCCTGGAACGTCGCGAAGCATCTCCCCCTATCTACACCTGCCTCGCTTTGATCCCTGCTGGCAGCAGCGCGATACGCCTGCCGCGTCCTTCGACGCTTGTCCAGAGAATTCTCAACGGCTCCCACGCGACGCTTACCACGGATCCGAGCGGAGACGCGGATCATCGAGCTTTTTCATGGAGGCGATACTCGTATCGCGCGCGATCTTCCAAAAACTTCTACAACAACAGCATCTAAAAACTTCAACAGTTCACGACGATTTCGTCACCGCGGCCCCACCGCCATCGCAACTCGCCGTCATTCGAAAGTACGAAGAGCTGCGAGGCCACGGCGGCCCAGAACTGGAATGAAGACATCCAAGAAGCTCCTAACGTTCCCCCCAAAATGCTGGAGAGCAATGTTCTGAACCCATATCGAAACCGCCAATATTCTTGGATCTGCTGCGTTGCATACTTGATGCTATTGCAGTTCCACCAATGCCCCCAGCGGTAATCCCACACATCGTTGAAAGCGAAGTTTTGGACAAGTGATCCTCTCAGTGAACTGGCGTGTGCCCGTTCGGCCCCGTCTGGAAAGACAACTTTACCGGCTAAGAACTCATACTCTTCAATCGAAAATCGTAAGTTCTTTTCTGAGAGTTTAAGTTCAAGCTCCGGGATTCCCGGCAACGTCACGATAATCGCGTGCGCATTCAAGTTGCACACTCGGATAGACTCCTGGTGTCGAAGGCCGGCGCCGCGAACCTCAAGGATCAGCTCGAGCCGAGAAACTTCTTTCGTCAGTGAACGGAACGCAACCCGACACGCTCTCGGCTCGGGATAACCAAAATGCGGAAAACTGATGTCATATTCGACGCCATCCCAAAGCTCACACCAACTTGCCCCGAGCTGGGTACGCTTCATCCACGTCAGGTGAGAACGGCGATACGTCGGCAAAATGAACCAACGTGTGAGCTTGTCAAGGAGCCAAGAGGAAGTCTTCTTCAAAATACCCAAAGCCCATCGAAAAACCCCAAACGAAACGTGTATAGACATTGAAGTATTCCCAACTTTTCTAGGCTGAACTCACTGGTCATCGACTGTGAGTGAGACGCGCACTCGCAACGTTCATCCCGTTGTCGGCCATGGATCGCCTGTGCGTTTCGATGATTGCCGCGATCATCGCTTTATCAACCTGCGCGGCCTTGCTCGGTGCCCGACAGACCTTCCATTGCTTCGCTTTACGACTAGGCGGCCAAAAACGGCTCGGTCTCTTCGATCACGAGTTTGAGAGGATCGAGCAAATGTCCCTGAGTTCATCATTACTCGGGAATTCGTCGAGAAGCTGCAGGGCTAGAGCTAATAGACCGCCTCGCAGCGCGCCGCTGCTAGCGGCACGTGCAGCGTCACGCCAACGATCCCGCGGGTACACGCTTAGCGAAAGCCGAGAAACATCCCCGCCTGCCCTGATCCAGATATCTCTCAGACGCTCGTCAGCATAGCTGGCACCAATAGCTACAATCCGGTCCTCTATCGCGCGGATGCCATCTTGGCCCGCTCCTGCGGATCGATTTCCCCGATACGAAAGGACGAATTGCTGCCAGCTTGAAAGCAGCGTCCGACACTCCCATGCGCCCGCGAAGGCCGCTGAATCATATGTTGACCCACGGTACAGCGCTTCGGCGACTCGGCGCCACCCTTTTTCTTTGCCATGCTTTCCTAGTTCCACGCCGACGTGATCCAACGGCATCGCGGCAATCCACGTCAACAGATCACGCTCCGATATCGCATCTGGCCATTGCAACAAAGCCTTAAGCCCTGCCGGAGTAGGGCGACTACGCCGTGCTACTGCGATGATGCGACTAGCGAGCGGCTCCTCCGGATATGGAAAGCCGGTACCGGAGTTCAGCCTCTCGAGCGCAACGATCGCGACCTGCTCGACGAAGTCTTGAGGTAGACGTGACCAGAGCTTGCCTCTCTCGGGCCATTCAAGGACCCGCACAGCGAAATCGCTCGAGATCGCCCGGATTAGGAGCATCGAGAGATCGACGTCGTCGATTCCCTGAAGAAGCAGGTTGCACATAGCGGCTCTGTCAATTGAAACAGGCCAAGGGGAACCGCCGTGAATGATGTGTTGCGTCCACAGCAATAGCCATCTTGGCTCGACAACCATTTTTGACAATAGTCGCGGCTCCCTAGCCGTTCGGGCCGCGACGAGCCTCGTGAGTACATCGTTACCAAGCTCAACTGTTGCTGCCACGAGTTGCTCGCCATCCGTGTGCCTGACGAGCCATTCGATTCCAGGCAACGTGCTACCCGGAAACGCGAGTTGCCGTTCCAGCGCGTCGTGCGTTGACATGGTGCGTTTGCACATTTGTGCGTGCAGCGTTGACCATCCAAATTCCGCGCACGCCTCAAGTATGCCCGACGCCTCCTGCGCCCCCGCCGCGCCATAACTTTCCGCTGCTGCAATCATGCTCATTTCAAGCTGGTCGAACCGCCAGATGGACTTCAGCACGGACCTGCACCTGGAACACGACAGCCAGCGAAAAAGTGCCGAGCTCCACCGCACGGAGTATAGATGTTCTGCGAGCGTCGATTCGACAGCTAGCCTCCACCAGTCGCGAGACCGACTTGGTGCGAGTGCCTGAATGATTGAGGCGAAGTCGGCAGGCTCCGTTTCCGGGGCGTTTCGTTCAATCCAGCGACTAATGCCCGCCTTGACGGCGCTAAGATCGGGCAACGCTCCGTCGTCGATGTTCGCCATCGATCTGAGCACGTTGGCGTCGACGCCCTCAATTCCGGCGGCAATGACTGCGAGAGCTTCCGTTTTCAGTCCTACCAGTATTTCCCTGTCGGGCGCCACCAGGATGAGGGATCGGATCAGCAAGATCGCGTCACCCGGCGATGCCTTGTCGCGTAGAGAATCAAGTCGCGCGGCGGCTCGAGCGATCGTACCGAGTCTTCCAAGCGTCAACGTGCTCGACAATGCCCGTGTGATCTGCTCGAGACCGCTGTCGTCGCCGCCCGCCATCCATTTTGCTGCGCGTGAAGTTTCCTCCGGCTGTAAGTCGTGAACCCGTCTGACGCTGGGCCATTGTGCCGCCCGATCATCAGGAGTACATAGAATCGTGCATTTATCGTCACCTTTATGTTGGGGCGGATTGAGCATCACGCGGCCCGAAAACGCGCTTCTGTCCGCGCCTGGGAGTCGCCTCCACAGCACCGCGATCAAGCCAGACCAATGCTGCAACCCGACGAGAACAGGCGCGCGATCGCGTCCGGCGAGAATGGCCTGCGCCGCAGCTTCCGTAATCGACATTGCCGGCAGTGTAAGAGCCTCGCCCGTTACCTCGCAGATAAACGGTGTTAGGTCTTCCACCCCGCTGATCTCACCTATCGGCCATAACAGCGCTTGACTGGTTACCATGCCAGCCCGAGTCGCTTCTTTATCGGGGCGAGTACACCAGAGAGTCCACCACCCACCGACGGGACCAAAGCCGATCGAGGGCCACCACACGTCGCCCGGCCGGTATGAACCTGGCGGCTTGTCTGTCAGGCCGAGTAGAGCCCGTGGCGGCTCGCCGTCCCCGTCGAAATCGCAGAGGGTATGCTTGTTGTCCGTCGCGCCGTAACGCGCACGAAGTGGCCCTGTCATTGTGCCTCACTCAGCCAGTCCAGAGGCGTAGTCAGATCGGAGTCGCGCCCCCCGCCGTCCGGATGGATCACCCAACCTTGATATTCAGGACCCAAATCAATGAAATCGTCGTCGGCGCTGTTTTGCGTAAGCAATCGGCCAAGCGCGGACAAGCCCCAAACACTCAGATCGGACGACGACCATGTGTTCTGGAGAAAGGACGCGAGTAACGGCAGGTGCCGTTCCAGCATTGCCATCGGTGGCCCGCTCTCCTCGCCAAGTTCGTCGTAGCAGGATAGCAGGACCAGCAATCGCGGACGCGAAAGCCGATTCGCCGTCCCCCGCCCGGTCGCATGCAGCAGTATCTGCAAAAGCTCGACCCATTTCGCATTGGAGTCCCATTTCTCAGCCCTCGGCTCTGGCTTAGCCTGTGTATGTGCGCGCTCTACGAGCCGGTCAAGGGCGTCTCCGTATACGGTTTCGGTTTTGAGACGAATGAGGACAATCCAACCGTCAGCCTGGCAGAGACGAGATCTCCAAGACTCCGGCACGGAGCGCTTCTGGAAGACGTCATCAAGTTGCTCTCCACCGTAATCCGGCCAGTGAATATCAACCGGTTCACCGGAGGCACTGATCAACGGCAGCTTGACTTCAGCCCACGTATTCGATGGTGTATGCCCGGCCGCATGTCCATTTTCCAACGCTGCAAGGACTTCCTCCAGCGCCGAGAGATCCGCTGGCGTACCATCCGACTTCCGCAAGCGAAAGTGTCCAGGACGTCGCTGAACGCGTCCATAGATCTGGCCAGCAAGGTGTGTCTTCCCACTATTCGGTCCGCCGAGTACAACGAGTGCGGGACTATTCATGATGCCCCCGATAGGCGTTGAACGGCAACGCCGTGCCGCGTGGAATGACCAAGGAACGACCGAATGGTGCCGCGTCCCATGCCTGTTCTACCGCCGATCCCACAGCTTCACTGAGCGTGGCGGGAACATTCGTCGTGCATTCCGTTTCTTGAGCGTGAGGTAAATGCTCTCGCAATGCGGCCCGTATCGACTCTTTGATGGCCTCTGCCGGTCGCTCATCCGATTTTGCCCAAACAAAGACGACGGGCCGGGCGCCCACATGTCGCCCTAGCCGTTCCACGAGCTGCCGAAGCTCTTTGCGTGCACTTCCGCGTTCTGGGCCGGCTAGGCGTTTGCTGTCAGCGACGATCACGAGCGCGTCCGCATTTGTTGCAATCCACCGAGCCCCACTGGCGTCCTCCGCTTCCTCATTGACCGCCCAGCTACTGAACCATTCGCCCGGAGCATCTGTGAAGATAACGTCCCGTTGTGCATGAGAGCTGTTGCGCAATGCGACGTGAAGCAAGCCGGGAACGCGGCCAGTTCCGCGTGGTGTGTGCGGTGGAAACGACGGACTACCTTTTTCAAGTCGCACCCATGCGGCGAGAGACTCCCAAGCCTCAAGCGTTTTCGAGCCACTGAACGATGCGCCGCCCAGTGTGGCGCCTTTCATCATGGCGAGGTAGCAACCGACGAGAATGGTCGTCTTTCCCGTATCATGCGCGCCAACCACGGCGATCATGACGGGGCGCCGGTATGAGAAAAGATTGAACAAATCACTCGTTCCGAGCGCCGCGCCTGACCATGGCACGCTCACAGCAACTTCAGCTTCGGGCTGCGGCACTTCGCCGGCAGTCTCGTTGCCGTCCAGCCAGTCCGCACATCCTTCGGCTGGTGACTCGCCCAACGGACAGGACTCCCCTTCGTGCACAAAGCAGTCTTGATTGCCGCATCGCCTTGTCATCCCGCGTCCCTCGCGAGCCGTTCGGCCTGTTCTTGCCGGTACAGGGCTCTTGCGAACGCCGGCAACGACCCCGACCAATCGGCAGAGACGCCCGCCCGTGACAGTATCGACTCAACGTCACAATCGCGATCGTTGATAGCAGCCACGAAGACGTCGCGTATGCTTAGTTCTCCTGCCGATGGTGCATCGCTCATGTAGTCACTAAGGCGCAGCGGAGCTCCGGCCCATGCTTCTCGAATTGCCGCCAGAAGATCCTTCAATGCATAACTGCGATCGAATCCGGCGGCGTCAAGACGGTTGACGGCTTCAGCTAAAAGATAGGCAGTTGCAGCGGGCGCTGGCGCAACGATAATCTCGAGTAGATCAATAACCATCACGACGGCGGCAGCATGCAAGGGCATCTCGCGGTACCCTTTTTGGCATTTAGGCGAATACATAGCCTCATACCACCACAGGCAGTCCAGCCGTACCAGATCTCGGGCGGTCTGTCTTTCAAACTCGACACGCGTTGTTTTGCTTAGGTGCGCGCTCACGTCGGACGCATACTTGGCCGTGGCCGTCAGGGCGTCAGTAGTGCGCTTCAGCGAAGCGTCCACTGCCGTTGACAACTCTTGCGCAACTTTCTCCATGACGCCAGCGAGTTTAGTGGGATCAACACGTGACGTTGGCTGATTATGTGGACTGTTGAACTGGTGAAGCGCAGCGCCAACATCGGCTCCCAGATCCCATTCAGGCACTTCCACCTCGATCGCCGGTATCTCTGGAGGTTGAGGCACCGCAGTCTTCTTGGCTGATGCGCCCCGCGCAATCTGCGATTCCCCTTCCGCACGCTGGGCAATCCCGTGAAGCATTTTCTCGACGATCGGAGCTTCCACGCCAAGCCGCGCAAACGGCAACTGATCGACAAGCGTATTCCAAACGATCGCGGCGCCTCGAGCGTCTTCTGCTGCGAAGTTGCATGCGTCGAGTAGCATCGCCCTCAGCAATGCTAGAGGCATACTGGTGTGCACCGAGCGCATCGTAGGCCACTTCTCGACAAGAATTTTGTGCGCAGAGACGATTGCAGGATCGTTGTCTCTCACATCCGGATTGATCGCAGCGAGTGCCGCGCGTAGCAGCGCTTGCCTGTCGTTTTTTAACGCGACTGCGAGGTCGTTTACAGCCGCAACGATTTTTACCAGGCGAGTGTCGTCACCGTCAAGCTTGGTGATCAACCCAGCAGCGACGAAGTCGTCAAATAGAGATTGCATCGGACCGTGTCCTTGTGATGATTATATTTGGGTCGCTCGCGCCGCTTTGAAAACCCGGTTGTTAGGGAAGTCTTCGAGCGTAGTGTCGAGCAAAGCTGCCGCTGATACGCGCGCACCGCGGCACGCGTTTAGCCACAGACGCTGCCACATGTCGCGAGGATTTGCGAGATTCTCCACTTCGTACGCAGCACCTCCTGCGCGCTCCCATAACGCCCGCGCAGACTCGCGATCCGGATAAAAACTTGCCAGTTCGCGAACGATTTCAATCGACGCTGGCGCCTCCCCAGACGGCGGTATTGGCGATGTGTCTCGCGCCAGGTTCGAAGGCGCGGCCAGCAGATCGCCGGCGCCCTTCACAAAATCGAGGAAGCATTCGGCTGAGGCTCTCGCGGCAAAGTGGCGGTAGCGGTCATCCTTCAGTGGATCGCCGCAGTCGGAAACTCCCTTTGCCACGATGAAGGGTACCGAAAGAGACTTGGCGAGTGCACCAATCGCTGAAGCCTCCATGTCAAGCCCAAGCACCTTACGCACCGATCCGGATAGCTTGTCGAAAATGCCAGGATCCTCCTGAACCGCAGCCCCCGTCGCGATTGGTCCTATCGCTAGCGCGTATTCCGCCGGGGCAGCGGTCTGGATCGGCTTAGATAGCAGGATTTCGTCAACAAGGGCACGTCCGGAATCTGACAACGCCAGCGGCGACTCCACGAGTTCCTTCTTGCCCAGACGGATAATCACATCCCCCCAGTCAGGGCAACACTTCCCGAACTCAGTATCGTCGCGGGGATCGCGACGCTCGGCGAGCACCCTTAGTGCCCATTCTTCCTGCCACTCAAGTGGTAGCTGCGGACGCATTTTTTGCCACTCACCACCGGTAGGCGTAAGCGCACGAAGGCGTTGCACCCAGACGTCCGGGGGAGAATAGAAGATTGGGTCCGCCTGGAACGTCGTCGCCCCCGCGACGTCGACGGTCACCTTGCCTGAGTCGTATGACCAGACACGATCTGCGAAGATGACGTCACCGAGATTCACCTTGCCCCGCCGTCCGGCGCAAATCCCAGTCATACCGATTAACTTTGGACGTAGTTCGTTGGCAAACACGGCTGCGAGGGCCTGATTGTGTTCCCTGCCCATTTGCGCCCCAAAAGTCACGCAAACACGCAGCGTTATGCCGTTCGGGGCATGGAAGGAGGCGAAGCTCGCGAGCCAACCTCCCACGGAGGATCGCTCGAGCCACCCGTCGTCGGTGAGTCCCGCCTCTACGCTCTTGACGGCGTCGTATTCATCCTTGAGCGCGCATACGATCAGTACGTCGGTTTCTTTGTCTGAAGGTGGATTGATTGTAGCCATCTGTGGTCTCTTCGTATTCTATCGATAGGCACGCTCTTGTGCGCGAGGCTGCCGGTCTGATGCCCAACGAAAAAGCGCCACCGTCCGGTGGCGCCTATTGAACATAGCGTCTTTCTCTGCTACGAGTCAGCCAACACCGTCCGCCGAGGCTGCATGCGCACATTCGTGTAGTACGTTTCCTTGGCCTTGACGTGCGAAAGTGCCCTTTGCGGTGGCAGCTTCCACGCGCTCAAGAATGACCGGTGCGCTGCGCTTTTGCAGGGCGACCACTTTCGTGCGCGTACTTTGCTAGATGCGTTCAATGCCATAAAAGCCTTCCCCGTCTGACTAGAAGGGTGACTGGTCCTCCCCGCTCAATTTTCTTGCCAGCCTATTATATAGCGCCTCAAGCTGGCAACGGCCAGTCACCCGGATTGAACACCAACCTGCGATCCGCCTCAAACGACTGGCGAACTTGCCGCGGAGGGCCCTCTCATCAGGCTCCCGTTGACGCCGTCCCGGCACCGGCCGACGACCGGCGCTGTTCGAGTTCGGCGCGGGTCCGTTCGAGCTCGGCGACGATCAGGGTTTCATCGGGGAGTACCGTCTGGTACTCGGCCGCAAGAATCTTGTTCGGCAGGTTGTCGAGTGCATACCGCGCCTCGGCCGAGCCTTTTTGGGCACACAGGATAAGCCCGACCGGCGGATTTTCGCCCGGCTTGACCCAGTGCTCGCGCGCGTAATTCAGATAGAGATGCATCTGTCCGGCATCTGCATAGCTGAATTTGCCCACCTTCAGGTCAATGATCATTAGACATCGCAGGCGGCGGTGGAAGAACACCAGATCGACGCGAAACCACGTGTCGTCGATCCTAAGACGTCGCTGCCGGCCGACAAACGCGAAGTCGTCGCCGAGCTCGAGTAGGAAGTCCGTGAGACGCTGGATCAGCGCCGCCTCGAGGTCCGACTCCGAATACTCGTCCTTCAGATCAAGAAACTCGAGGACGAACGGATCGCGAATCGCCTCCTCTGGCGTGAGGAGATCACCAGGATGGACAGCAGCGGCTTTCTTGAGCAGAGCCGCCTTGTTGCGCGACAGCGCAAGCCGCTCGTAAAGCTGGCTGCTGACCTGGCGGTCGAGCTGACGCACCGACCAGCCTTCACGCAACGCCTCCGTTTCATAGAAAGTGCGCGCGGCCGACGTCTTTACTGATAGCAGTCGCACATAGGCAGACCACGGTAGGGTAAAACGGGTGGCGAGCGTCATGTATTCGGGCGCCGTTGCCGTGGCGTCGACTTCGTCTTTTGCCGCCCGCGATTTTCCAGACAGCGTCTGGACTATTCCCGTCGCCGCCGATTTTCCAGACACTGTCTGGAAAATCTCCTTCTCGGGCCACGCGAGGTAGAAAGCCCGCATGCTCGCCAGATTGGCTTTGCCGAATCCGCGTCCGAAACGGTGCGTCAGGTCATCCGCGAGCCGGGCGATCAGCGCCTGTCCATAGCCAGCGCGCGCCTGCCCGCCCTGCTCGCTGGCTACTATTCGCCGCCCGATCTCCCAGTAGGCGGCCGTCATCACTGCGTTAACGTTGCGAGCCGCCGCACTTCGCGCCGACTCGACGACGCTCACTACCTCCTTATGCAATCCGGCGTAGTCGCCGGACCCGATCGGCACCTTCGTCATGACGCGTTGACGACATCCTTGAACGCCTTGCCGACAGTGAACTTGACCGTCTTGGCAGCGGCAATCTGGATTTCCGCACCGGTGGCGGGATTCCGGCCGGTCCGCGCGGCGCGTTGACCCGTCGAAAACGACCCGAAGCCGATCAACTGCACGGTCTCGCCCTGTGTGACCGCCGTGGTGATCGCGCCGATCAGCGCGTCGAGCGTGTCGGCGGCGGCGGCTTTGCTCGCGCCCGTCTGCGCGGCGACGGTGTCAATGAGGTCCTGCTTGTTCATGGGGGCTCCCGCTAGTCGTGATGGATGCCGTCACCCTACCCGATCGGCGCGGGTCCGCGCAATCCACACGCGCCGGCCGACAACGAAGCCTGCCGGTTGCCGCAGAGTCACAGCCGGTCGGCCGCTGTTAATGGCGTAATCTGTTAGCTAAAAAAATGTTCAGAAACGAAGGGTATGAAAGCCACAATTCCATACCCTTCTCTTGTGGTGTCCGGGCCCGCTCCAGCGCGTCGACGAATTGCAACCGCTTGGTGCCCACACACCATATGTGCGACAGCGGCCTGAACGCCCATTAAGGGGCAGATTGCTGAATAAAAAGTCTGCCGGATGGCATGTGAATGGCGGGATCGCAGAGTATCGGTGCGACTGATGAAAGGCCTCGCCCGTATGTGGACGACCGATCCGTTTAGCGAGCAAGAGCTCGAAGACATCAGACGTTTTGCCCGCGCCACGGTTTGTAGAATAAAAAGCCGCCCGTGGGGGCGGCCTCTTCGCTGGCGCGTGGTTCTCAGCGAAGAATCGCATCCAGGCGCCAGCAACTCGACGCAATGCGGCCCGTTCGTCGTCCGACTGCACATTTCGTCTTCTGCCTGTCAGCTCGTGAGGACGTGCACTAATAGCCTCACTCAGGCAGCGGGACCTGCGAGACGATAGCGCTCGAAGGCTCCGCGACCTTAGGGTATTCAGTCGGCTTCACGGGTATCTTGTCCTTAAAATCGCCGAAGTACGGTCGCACAGCTTCCCGAATCGCGTGTACGCTATCACCGCTTGCCATTCGCAACACGAGCGCCGGAAGCTCCTTATTTGCAAGGCCAATCGTGGCTCCGATTTGCGAGGCCAACGATTTTCGATTGTAATATTTAAGCAGTCCGTTGTAGTCTTTTTGGGAAATTAATGAAGCAAACAGTTCCTCCGTTTCGGAATATAGAACGGAAACATCAATGTTCGCCGCCGCCTGCTTGAGCGCGCTGTCGAGGGCGCCGGGGCCCTTCGCCTTCACATCAAACAGATTCAAACGATACTTGATCTCGGCGGCGACGCGCATCGAAACCTGCGTCTCGAGTTCCGAGTTCAGACGTTCGAAGGCAAGTTTGGCGATCTTATCGAAATCGATCTGTGCATCTCTTGCCAACCGCGTCGAGCAGAGCTCTAAGACTTCACGGGTGCAGAAGAGATTTTCGACCTCGGCCATGTCGAGCACATGGATGCCGTCCTTTTCGAGCGCTTGTATTTCTTCATCGCCTCGCCGGTCACGGTCTATAAGACCCACTATGTCGAGGTGATGGAATTGCTTGTTGTCTCGAAGCGCACGGACGCCTGCGATAACGGCACTGCAACTGCCCCGCGGCATCACGAGGTAGTCAGGCAGAAGCGCACGATACAGAGCAACGTCGTGGCTGCCGTTGTCGCCTTCGACAAACACCACCGGTTTGCGACTTCCCAGAATCTCAAGTAGCAGGTCTTCCGGCATGCCGTCAACGCCGTCGATTGTGGCCCAGTCCCAAGACGCGCCGTCGAAGCCTTTCAGCCAGAGCTTCGTTGCCGCAACCTGCGAAGCAGCAAAGTCGACGTCGTGTGTTATATAAACGAAAAGGCAGTCCGCCCGCAAGTTTTCAATGGCATTCCATAAGGGCGATTGCAGCGATTTGTGCAAATGAACTTCCGGCTCGTCTACGACGATGATTCCGTTCTTTGGAGCTGCCAGACATTGACCAACCAAATAGAAAAGAGCACGTTCGCCGTCGCTCATCTGCGAAGCTTTGTAGGACGTGCCGTCAGATTTTGCGACCTTGGTATGTAGTTCTGCTCCGCCGAGCACCAGTTCGCGGTGGGGTAAAAGCGTCTCCCACAAATTTTTGATCTGTTCAAGCTTCGTGACCGGCGGGGGAACTCGCTTTTCAGACAGCCGTGAATCAGCTAAATACTTTGCGCTCACATCGGCCTGCTCGGAAAACAGGTAAACCATCAATTTAGGGAAGTCGTTGAGCATGTGTACCGGCCCACTGCTGCCCCAGCGGTTGACCAATTTGTATCCTGCGGGATTCTGGTTCTCCGTCGCCTTGCCAAAGCCATAGATCAGGTCGGACTCTGCAATCGTGAGCGAAATAAGCTGCGAGCTATCGGGCATAGTCAACGATTTTTGTGCAGACACACGAAGCGTTGATTCCTTCTGCGGCGAATATAGATCAATCCACGTGCCCAAACGGGTCTTCCCGCTGCCGTTCGCGCCAACTATCACTATCGACTTCTGTACATCCAGGGCCGTGCACTTATCGGCAGGCCATTCATTGTTTTGGTCAAACGCCATACCGGTTTTCGGCAGAACGAATGTGCGCGATTGCATCCGTATTTCCTCTTTGCTATTTCGCATCGGCAAGGGAAACTCTGGGGCTTCAAACCAATTCCCATTACCAAACCTGTTCGACACCGGCCATTCGACTCTGTCTCGCCGTGCAACGTCATTCCCACATTATTGGAGTCACGCCGTCCCGCTCGTTGGAACGATCCTCCTGTCCAGGAAGTCTGACAACTCTCGCGGGCACGGGAGAAGGCTCGCCAACGATTCAACGCACCCGGCAAGCGATAACGTCCACGTTGGAGTCGCTCGTTTCATTCCCGACAGTTTTACCTTCTCACGATCGCTAAAATCACGGGTGAAGAATGTGAGAATCTTCCAAAAAAACCATAGCTCGTACTTTCCACGGATATAACTTTGTGGTTCGCGTTCTTTGAGATATCGCCGGTAGATTGTCCTCAGCTCTAGAGACGTCGGCTTGGCTCCGCTATTCAGCATGTTAGTTGAGCCAAGGAAATGTTGGCCCGCTCCGATTGCGTAGACGCAACTCTGCGATTCGAGGTCAATATCGAAAATTCTATCCAGTTGGACGTTGTTAAGGTTTAGCTTAACGACTGGCCGGCTATCTATACCACGGCCGAAAAGCACGATCGCCATGAGAATTCGACTTCTATTTTGGAACCCGCGCCGCAGTTTTCGCAGCTTTTCGAGCGATTCCCGCAAACGCGGGTCCCTGCTGGACAGATGGAGGCGTTGAACCCAAAATTCGCGAAGAACGTCTTCGCTCACCAGATAGTTCTCGATCGCGTAGCAACGCGTTTGAAACAGGTTCGACTCCGCTATTTGCTCTTTTGCCGTTCCGACGATGTCGCTGTGGTCTTTATCGATGAAGAACAGCGCTCTATCAGAACATCGCCCATCCCGCAACGTAAGTTCGTTTGCCTTCAACACTTCCGTCCTTCCATTGCAGATGAACGAATGCAACTGGCGTGCCCCCAATCGACGTAAGATATGCGGCGCATAAAACGACGCGTCCTCGTCGCCCTCATAAAAAGCAAAGTGAGCGTCTGCAGGAACCTCAGCAAGCGCTAATATAAATTCGTGAAATACCGAATGTCCCCGACGCGACTCTGCGCGCAATTCGTCTGCATAGCTCATAGATCGATCAGTCTCAGTGCTCTAATTTTATTAATTTTGAAAGATCAACAGCATACGGATCTAAGGCATTCGAATAAATGAAGGGAGAATGCGTGACGGCAACGAGTAGCTTACAGTTCTCCGACTCGATTATGTCCGGTAATAGGAGTTTCTGCCAAGGCACAGATAGCGACAACTCCGGCTCGTCAATCAACACAATCTGAGATTTTTCCTTTGAAAGATAAAGATGTGTGAACAACGACGCGACCTGTTTTTCGCCTGATGAGAGCATTCGCCAATCGAGAGGGCTTCCGTCGCGGTCGATGACTGACGATGTGAAATTTGCATCGTTATAAACGAGCTTCTTCCCTACTAGATACTTGTTGCAAGTTTTGACCAGCGTTCTTATCGCGGCCTCACTGCTGTGTAAATCCGTATAAATGTCTAACAATCGAGAGAAGAAATAAGCCAAATAACGATCTCGCGCCTCTGGAGGATTTGCACCGGTTCTTATTCTCCGGATAGCACTCTGGACCTCACGCTTATCGTCGGCGCTCAAGGTGTTCTCTTCAACACGACTCAACACCGTCTCGACAACGGCGTCACTCATTATCTCTATAAGTTCCGGCCTGACTTTATCCGCGCGGCTCCTGATGATATCTTGAAGGTAACTCGCCGTTAGAGTCGTAAGCTGCTCACGAGTTCGCTTTTGTATAGTTTCGAGTTCCTCTGAGAGCTTTTTTTCTACGTCCTGCATGCCGAATTGCACCAGTTCGACGTAACCCTTAGAACGTGCTCGAACCGTGTCGTCAACGGACATTGTTAATTTTTGCAGGTCTTCGTTGTCGGCGTGCGGGAAGATTGCCTTCAGATCCTGCTCTATGCGCCTGTATGTGGGCAAGTAAATGACTTGGTGACCGCCAGCTTCGCTAATGATCGAATTAAGCGCAATTATCGACTGTGGATCGGCAAGCGACTCAAAGAGGTCTGCTTGTAGTGAACTCGGCAGATCTCCTATCATTCGGCGCAGATACATCGAAGGCATATTGAGATCGCGGGAGATTACAGCGAAGAGCTTATCGCGCTCCGAGTCGGGCGTGTGGCGTATCTGCTGAAAAAGTGGGTGCGATAACATCTTAGAAAGCAGCGCGCGGGGCACCATATTCCGATTTACATACCGCGCCACGATCTTCTGATACCTATCAATCGAGTTAACTTTCGACTCGACGTCAGATCTCGTGATCGTGACCTCGCTTCCGTTAATGCATAACTCGATGGCGGAGAATTCAAAATCGGATAGCTTCGTCCACTGATCGCTGAGTACGAAGTACATGAAGTTGATGACCGTCGTTTTACCGAGGCCATTTACTCCAACAAGAATAAGTTTGTTATCAGTGATCGGGATGTCAATATTATATTTGCCGTGAAGACCGATAATTGAAAACCGCGTTAACTGTAAGCTCATCGCATGCACTCAAGGTTTGAAAGTCGCTTATCTGTGTATCAAATTGTAACGCAATTTTATCGAATATTTCCTAGGACGTTGCTTGGAGACCCTGAGGTAGCACGGACGGAAGCATCATAACGCCGCTAATCGCCTCGCAATGGTCAGTGCCAGTGCATAAGACGCGTCGTCCTTTTGCAACGATGGTGGCGGCCGCGCTTACGATGGAAGGCCGGATCGCCTATGCGCTCGTCGATGAACCGGACTGCGCACCCGGCAGCGTCGAGGCATGCCTGCCGGACCCAGATCGTCCTGTGCCGCGGGCGGCGACGCAAAGCGCCCGTCCGTCAGTTCCGTGAGAAGGGATATGCTCAACGACTTTGACTTTCAGCGCTTAGAGGCGTTGCCTCTGCGCATGGATGATCTTTCGCCGCCTGTCGTTCATGTCAGGTCACCACACGATAGCGGGGCGGGCTGTCCAGTCACGCGCGGGGTGATGAAACCCCGCTTGCCAAGATCTCCATGATGAGGACAGGTAGCCGCGTGTGAATCTTGTGGTCGCGGAAACTGCAGGCTGCACCTACCCGATGATCTCGCCGCTCCACCGGTCACGGTTGCGCCAGAACGGACACAGCTGACAGGCTTCGCCTTCGGGATAGTCGATGCCTTCCTCATGCGGACAACCGATGATGCGATCGACGGTTGCGACCGATCGGGCACCCTGCTGGTCAATGAACCGGACGACCGCTCCGATGGTTGCCGGATCGGTCCTCGCATCGGAAGTTTCACCGAACCATCGCTCAACAGGATCGGCATCCGCACCGTCGTGCGCGACGATGCCAACCGACACCTTTGTCGCCCGCCTGTCGTCGGGCCCATAGAAGGCAACGGTTGCGACCGGGTAGCCACAAAAACCCCTGCGCGCTTTTTTCGCAAGCCTGTCGCGGTACCACTGGGCCTTCAATGTCATCTCGCCTCCGTGCCTGTGCCCGGCTCATCCGTGCGACAACGGCGTCAGCGATGATCCCGGGTCCCCGATCGTCGTGCTCACCGGTGCCGCACTTTCCGCGTCGCCATGTACACCTCGAACAGAGGCGCATGCAGCCGGCTGAACTCCTGACGCAGGCCGATCAGTTCGTGCTGGTCGCCTTCCTGCTCCCGGCGCAGGATTTCGTCCAGCAGGGCCGTCGCGCGCGACGCCGCCTGGTCACGCTGGACCCGCGCCTCCCTGAGGCAGGCGCCCTGCGAGCGCCGGCTTGACCACCAGCAGCCACGCGGTACCACGCATAATCGTCGACTTCGCCCGGCGCCGGAAAACCCGGCATCGAAGCGCCGGCGCAATACATCAAGCAAGGCGTCGCCCAGTCGAGGCAGCAATGCCGCGAACCGTACCGGCGCCAGCCACGCCAGTTCCGCGAGCGGCGGCCACGCGGCATCCAGCCAGCCCGCCCCTCCGGTAGCGCGCCTCGGTCATCCATGCGAGCGGTGCCGGGACGCGCCACCACGATTCGATGCCCTCAACCGCATCGATCGCGGCCACGCCGTCGCCCGCCAGCAGCTACAGCGGCGCGGCGTGATCCCGGTATGACCGTCAGCTTCGGTCGCGCGAAACGCCAGGCTCGCAGCCCGCGCGGCGAGCGCCCGCCAGCATGGCGCGAGCCACGGCTGGACAGCCTGCGCGGGCAGCACGCGCCGCGCGGCCGGCACCACGTCATCCTCGAGGTGCTGGCGGGCGTTGGCCAGCGCCGCGTGATCCACAAAGGGCGCAGTCGATCCGTCTTCAAGCTCACGAACCAGCACCCTCATCGCAGGCAGCGAACCATCGACCGGGTAGTCGCTGACGAGCCGTTCCAGTGCCAGTCGGGCCGGCACCGCATCGCGACGCTGCAACTGTTCCAGCACGTCGTCGCGCAACATCACGTCGCGGCTATCAGCGAAGATATCGAGCTGCTGCATGGTCGGCGGTATCGTCATCGTCGTCAGAAAAGCTGCCCGTCAAGAGCGGCCAGACTAGCCCACTTCACGGTGCTGCGGAAGGTGCGGCCGTCCTCGTCGACCGACTCGATGATCACGCGCTGGCCGCTCGCTTCGGCGATCACGCGCACGGTCCGCTCGCCGTAGCGCATCAGCGCACCGATCGGCGGACAGGCCGGGGTTTTCCGTCTCCTGCGTGGGCGGGGGCTACCTGTCATCGGTCCTGCCCCGCTTGCGGCGCGCCGCCGTCTTGTTGGCGGGCGCGGACGCGACGCGCGGCGCACGCGCGGGCCGGGTCGGCGCCGGACGCGCCGCGCTGGTCCCTGCAGGGGCACCCTTCGCACGGCCCGGCCGGGCCGGCCCGGCATGCCGGACGTCCGCCTGACGCAGGGCCGCCAGCTCCTCCTGCAGGGTCACATTCGTTGCCTGCACGGCATCCAGGCGCCCCTGCAGCACGCCCGCCTGATGGCGCGCATCACCGAGCTGCGCCTGCAGCGTCTCGATGGCGCGGCGATGGTCCGCCTCGCGTTTGTCGGCACGCTTTGTGGTCTCGTCGAGTTCCTTCTGCAGCTTCGCGACGGCGCCGCGCTCGCGGTCGATCTCGAGCAGCGCGCGCTTTTCCGTGGCGCGCAGGCGCTCCTCGGCCCGTTCGGCGGTCTCGCGCAGCTTGTCGAGGTCGCGCGAAAACCCCTCCCTCACTTTTTCCAGTTCCCGGTCGCGCGCCGCCGCCTCGGTTTTCAGGCGGCTGATCTCGGCTTCGAGCGCCTGCCGCGCCGCCTGCTGTTCGGCCTGCGCCTTCTCCAGTTCGCGGACCTCGACCTGGGCGGCCAGCAGCGCGGCGGTGCGCTGCTCGAGCGCCGTTTCGGTGCGGCCCAGTTCGTCGCGCGCCGCGGCGACGCGTCGATCCGCTTCAGCCCGATGGTCTTCCACTTCCGCGCGCAGCCCGTCGAGTTCCGCCTGCGCCGAAGCCGTCGCGCGCGTCCACAGCGTGGCCACCAGTTCCCCCGCCGCCGCGCCGAGGTCAACCGGCAGGTCCGGATGCTCGATGCGCACGCGGCTCTTCTCCCGCAGTTCGGCCCAGAACTCGCCCAGCACCGCCGCGGGCGTGCCCATGCTGCCGCGCTTCACGAGCTGATACAGGCGGTTCGCGGTGGGCGTCTGGCCGAAACGGAAGAACAGCAGCGCGCAGACCTCGCGGTACAGCTCGCGGGTCTTCGGGAAGGCGGCCTTCAGGCGGTCGATCTCGGCCGCGAGCCGGGCGTCGTCGGACGGGAGGTCGGAAAGTACGTCGGACATGGATCAGGAATAGCGTTTAACTGATAAATAATATAACGTAAAACGCAATAAAACCAACGACTTGTAGGCTATAATTTGACATTACGCCGATAATGTCGAAATAATTGGGTAGCCGCCTGCTGCCCACTTTGACGGGGCCAGATCACCCGCCTGCGCTCCCGAAAACACTCACCTTGATGCCAACGCCCCCGTCGAATACCGCCGTCACGCTGCACCCCGCCCCGATCGAGACCCTCGTGGTGCCGGCGGCGCTCGACGGCCGCTCGGGCGCGAACCGCGCGACAGGCGGCGTCGCGCAGATCGCTGCCGCCAACGATCTCGACGCGATCCGTGCGTGGCTCGCGCGCTTTGCCGACAAACCGGCCACCTTCGACAGCTACCGCAAGGAAGCCGAACGGCTGCTGCTCTGGTCGCTGGTGGCACTGGGCAAGCCGCTCTCGTCGCTCACCCACGAGGACTGCCTGCGCTACCAGCACTTCCTTGCCGATCCGCAACCAGCTGTTGTCTGGGTGACCGGCGGGGACGCCCATGCCGGCTCAAGCCGCGGCCGTAAGCACCCGCGCGGCGATGCGCGCTGGCGCCCGTTCTACGGCCCGCTGTCGCCCGCCAGCATCCGGCAGGCGACGGTAATCCTCAACGTGCTGTTCTCGTGGCTGGTGCAGGCCGGCTATCTGGCGGGCAATCCGCTCGCGCTCTCGCGCCAGCGCACCCGCAGGGTCGCCCCGCGCATCACCCGCTATCTCGAGCCCGGCCTCTGGCAGGAAGTGAAGGACAGCATCGCGGCGATGCCGCAGGACAGCCCGCGTGCCCGCGCGCACTATCACCGCGTGCGATGGCTCTTTACGCTGCTGTATCTGGGCGGCCTGCGCATCGCCGAAGTCGGTGGCAATACGATGGGCCAGTTCTTCGTGCGGCGCGACGCCGACGGCGTGATGCGCTGGTGGCTGGCGGTGCACGGCAAGGGAGACAAGGAACGGCTGGTGCCGGCCACGCGCGAACTGATGACGGAACTGTCCCGCTACCGGCAGTCGCTGGGGATGACGGCCCTGCCCTCGCCGCATGAGGACACGCCGCTCGTGCTGCCGATCGGGAAGACGGCGGGCAGCACGGCGGAACATCCGGCGGGCGGGACGGCGGGTGACACGTCCCGCCCCTTGACCCGCGCCGCCCTGCATACGATCATCAAGTCGGTGTTCACGCAGGCCGCGCAACGGCTGCGCGATCGCGGCGGAGAGGACGCCGCACGCGCCGGGCTGCTTGAGCAGGCCTCGGCCCACTGGCTGCGGCACAGTGCCGGCTCGCACATGGCCGACCGGCAGGTCGATCTGCGGCATGTACGGGACAACTTCGGCCATGCGTCACTGACGACGACCAGTATCTACCTGCACGTCGACGACGATCGCCGGCATCGGGACACCGACGAAAAGCATCGCATCGAGTGGTAAGTGGGGGCTGGCGCGCCGTCGCCCGATACGGCGCGAGGCCACCGCTGCCGCATGACAGCCGGGGATCCATCGTGCATCATCAGTCCTGGCACCCTGAAGACCTGTCAGAACGCAGCAACGTCAGACCATGGAAATCATCGAACTCGAACCGCAGATCCTCGCGAACCGTCGCGGCGTGGCCTTCTCTGTTGTGCACCGGGGTACCACCGTCGAGTG
The DNA here is from genome assembly GCF_030412785.1 of Paraburkholderia sabiae. NCBI lineage: Bacteria > Pseudomonadati > Pseudomonadota > Betaproteobacteria > Burkholderiales > Burkholderiaceae > Paraburkholderia > Paraburkholderia sabiae. The sequence goes on along the minus strand of NZ_CP125297.1, from coordinate 427,626 downwards.
CGTGATCACCCTCGCTGCGCTCGAAGCCTGCTTCTGGCTGGAGCCACGCGCGGATGATGCGCGGATCCTGAAACGGTTCAATGATGGCGATCGCCGCATCCGCGCGATCGCCGAACGAAGGTTGCTGGCGCATCCAGCAACGAGGCTTGAACTTACCCTGGATGACTTCGTCCGTCCGTAACGCAGCCCTTCGCGCGAACGGAACACACCGCCGACTTTCGCCGTTCCCGGCGCCCGTCGCCCTGACGGCGCGCGTGCTCGCGCACCGCCCAACCCTAGCGCTGGTTGGCCGGCGTCTTACGCGGCATTGACAGCGTCTTTGAACGCCTTGCCCGCGGTGAACTTGACGGTTTTGGCAGCAGGGATCGTGATGGTTTCGCCCGTCGACGGATTGCGGCCGGCACGCTCGGCACGCGCGCCCGTGGAAAACGAGCCGAAGCCCACCAGTTGCACCGTCTCGCCGCGCGTGACGGCAGCCGTCACGGTCTCGAGGATGGCATCAAGGGCTTCGCCCGTCCTGGACTTGCTTTCGCCCGTGCTGGCGGCGATGGCGTCAATGAGTTCCTGTCTGTTCATGTGAGAAGCTTTCTCCGTGTGAGGCCCCGCGCATTGCGGGACGAGCGGTCACCCTAACGGACAGACGGGAGCGATGCAACCTGTCATCTCTGCGTCATCCATGGCTTCGCTTCGTACCTTCCGGCTGACCGCCCCGCCTGAAGACAGGGTTGCTGGTGAAGCTGGTGAATGACGTACCGGCGCCAGCCGGTTAGTTGCGTTTAGATTCACGACGCGGGTTGAAAGCGTCCGCCTGCAGCGCTAAGCTTCGCAGCTCGCGCAATCGCCCGATTGCACGCGGCGACGCACGGGAACGGTTCAATGCAACGACGGCGTATCACCTCACGACGCTCACCGGTACACGGCAAGGGCGTGTTTGCCCTGCTGCCGGTCGCGGCAGGCGAGCGGCTCATCGAGTACACGGGCGAGGTGACCAGCTGGCGACGCGCGGCTGCCCGTCAGCGAGCCGACGATGGCCACACGTTTGTCTTTGGTCTGTCGGATGGGCACGTGATCGACGGCAGCCGTGGTGGCAACAGCGCACGCTTCATCAATCACGCATGCGCCCCCAACTGCGAGGCGATCGAGACCGGTCAGCGCGTCTTCATTCATGCGCTCGTCGACATTCATCCGGGCGACGAGTTATTCATCGACTATGGACTGTGCGTCGATGGCGAGATCACCGACGAGATCCGCGCCGACTATGCGTGTCGTTGCGGTGCTCCGGGCTGCCGTCGGTCGATGCTCGCGGCCGCAGCGGATTCCGGATGCGACTTTTCGGATGCCTGAACTCACCCCTGAGCGGACAGTGAAATTGCTCGACAACGGACATTCAAGCCAGAGACCGATAACAGAGTTTCGATCCCCATCGCAGGCCGATCCTGCACACAGGATGCTTGCCGTGAGGCCAGCGATGCGAAAACGCGCAAGATGAGTAGTGCTGCCTTCCTCATTCCAATATCCATCACGAGATCGGTTCATTCGTCGCCGTCCGCACCTCCACTCTTTCTCACTTGCGGGATCATCTTTCGCATGGGCATCAACGGGCTGTCGATCCTGGTCGAACAGGCGACGCGTATGAACCCGATTACCTCGGCGACGGCTTTCATCGCGACCATCTTTCGCGTGCGCAGGGGTTTCTTCGGCGAAGACGTGGACAATGCGCAAACCGCGACGTTCAATCCGCATTACAGTAGCGTAACGACTGCCATCACCGTGAACTACACACTTCAACGCCCTTAACCAAATTTGCGTATGCGCTTTCGACTTGCGTTGCTTGCCGCCGCGTTTCTTGCGACAACCGTCTCGTCCGCCTGGGCCGAAGGACCAGTTGTCAAACACGACAAGCTGGAGATCACAGTCCTGATCGAACAGTCGATTAGCGTCCTGTACACCAATCGCGGCGGTAATCAAGCGTTCGACATCGCCACGGGCGACATCGTTTCCTTCAGGTCCGGCGCGGATACGGCGTGGCTATTGCCCGTTCTCAACGGTAATGCGGACACGCATCCGCTGCAGTCGGGCCAGTGCGATGTGCTGATTTACAAGGCTGATACCGACTACCTGACCCTGGTGCAGTTCTCTCACGTGCCGTTTGGTGAGACGCGCGAGGATCAGTGTGTCGGCGTCAAACATCCGCTCGTTATCAGGCTCGACCAGGCCGCGTCCCCGCTGGTGGTCTATCCGACAATCTACGGAAGCAAGCGTAAGACAACGACATGGCGTGTGCTCGCTTACGATGCCTTGAATCGATCGTTTTGCTTTGCACCTCGGGCGTCGCTGAGCCTGACGACAGTCGCGAATACGACGCATATGAACGAAGCAAATGCAGGCGACGTCATCAAGCACCTGAACTTGCCCGCTGACGCGTTCAAATGCATAGCGCCGACAAAGTTCGATTGAGCGGACCGCAGCTCGCCGGTTGCAGCCAGAGCGGAGATCTGGAATGAGCATAGGACATTGCCCGCTGACGACGAACTACCCTGCTCCGCCATGTACGGTCTTTTGCTCGCGTTGGCGATCGGTCGTTGGGACGGCCGATTGTCTTCTGACTGCAGTGCAACGCGCCACGTTGGCGCGAAAATCCGACGTAGGAGCAATGTGTCACCACGAATGGAAGACGCAACCTGCGGGCGATTTTCCACCATCGTCACGTGTCTCCGCAAGCCAGGGAGGCCGCGCCGAGAGCGTAGCCTGGGCCCGCGTCCAGCGTTGCACGACGGATACCCTAAACTCAACAGATAGGTAGATTCCGTTGAAATACTCCGGGAGGGAATATGTCTGAGCGCAACAGCAGGCTGCACGGTTGCTGGCGGCTGGTGTCTTTTGATACTGAGCTTCAGGATTCAAAGGAGCGCACCCAACCGTGGGGCGCCGCCCCCAATGGGTACCTTATTTTCCACCCTGATGGGCGAATGATGGTACTAGTAACGGCAACAGTGAGGCAGGCAGGGAATACAGACGAGAAACTGGTGGCACTTTTCCGTACTATGATGGCCTATACAGGACGGTATCGGATAGATGGGGATAGATTCATCACAAAGGTTGATTCATCCTGGAATGAAGCCTGGAACGGCACTGAGCAGGAACGATTCTACAAGCTTGATGGAGACACGCTCGACGTCAGCACGGCATGGATGCCGAATCCGCTAGTAGCAGGAAATCCAATAGGAAGGGGGATTCTCCGTTTCAGACGCGAGTAGTTTTCCCTGCGCTGAGTTCGCAACCGGTCGCTAGTTTGCAGGTCATCAACTCGACGCTGAATCTGGTAGACAGGTGACCACCTTTGAATGACCGCATTGTGGCGGCCTTCTAGGTCCGTCATGGATCGATGAACACTCAAGGTACTGCGATGATCGATCACACCGGAATTGGAGTCGCGGATGTCCATCGTTCCGCGACGTTTTACGACGCCGCTTTGGGTGCGCTTGGCATGCGTCGCATAATGCAAATGCCGGACAACAGCGGGACCGATGGCATCGGCTACGGCCTCGAATACCCGGTTTTCTGGATTGACCGCTTTCACCCGCATGGCGTGAAACAGCACACTGCCTTTGTAGCGATGAGTTGCGCCGAGGTAGACGCATTCTACGCGGCAGCCCTGAAAGCTGGTGGCACCGATAACGGCGCACCCGGCTACCGTGACACCCGGCATGGCTATCCGCCTTGTTACTACGCCGCTTTCGTGCTCGATCCGGACGGGAACAACATTGAGGCTGTTTTTCGTGGTGGGTAGGGAGAAAAGCACACACCCCGGCGACATCGCATCAGACCTCGGTCCGCGGACCGCTTCTGGCCGACTGTACGCATTCGTCGTCTTCGCCGATCGCGCGCCGAAGGCAAACGCACCAAACCGACCCGCAAGCGACAGTGGTGTTTGTGCGGATTCAACCAGTGGATGCAATCGTTCGATAGGACGCATTGCTAGCGAAAAGCCTGCCGGATACCCAAGGCGACAATGACGCATCCACATGCGCGGTCGATCCAGGCCTTCATGCGACGATACGCCGTTGCAATTGCCGAGTGCGATAGGACAAGTGCAACTGCGCCATACCAGCAGGTCGCAGTCACACAGACGGTGACAAGCATTGCAAAGAAGGTCGGTGTGGATACGTGGGCGGGCGTGGCCGACGAAAACACGGCAGCATAGAAGGCGATGGACTTCGGGTTCGCGATATTTGTCGCGATTCCTTGTAGGAATGCCCCACGAAAAATAGGCGACTTCGAAACGTGATGGACCGCCGCATCGCCTGCACGAGCCGACACAACGAGCCGCAGCCCGAACCAGATCAGATATGCAGCACCAGCAAGCTTAATCGCCACAGCAAGCCACGGGAAAATGGCAAACACCATTCCGATACCGAAGATCGCGCAGGTCGCCCAGAACAGATTGACCGTTACGATTCCAGCTACAAGCGCGAGCGTATCGGAACGTCTTCCGGAAACCGCCTTGTGAGCGACTGCGACGAAGTTCGGACCGGGTATGACCACACCCGCCGCATAGATAGAAAAAACCGACGCAACAGCAGACGAATCGATCATTTATTCCCTCGTTGGAGTGCCGTGAACAGGCAGTCTTAGAGACCTTCTGTTGATATTCAAACGACAGCCTGGAAAATCTCGGACATATCGCTGCCATTACCTTTGCACGTATGCCGATGGGGCCAATGACTTGTGTAGAAAGTGACGGAGATGCCGCCCGTTAAATCCTTCCAGGCGACCGAACTCGGAATAACCAAGCTTTTCGTAAAAACCGGGAGCCTGGAAGCTAAGCGTATCTAGGAATACATGCTTACACCCCCGGTTCGCAGCTTCCCGTTCAGCAGTCTTCATCAAGTCCGAGGCTAAGCCATTGGCGCGGTGGCTCTCATCTACCCACAGGAACTGAATCTCGAGGTAATCCCAGCATGTCTTCGCGGTCAAGCCGCCGACGATGCTCCCGTTACCGTCTCGGACGAAAACACACAGCGGGCGCAGATCATCCTTCGTAAATGCAGCGTTGAACGCTCTGGTCTGGGCGATCACGAACGCTTCATCGTCCGCCTCGGGACTGTCGGTCAATTCAATAAGCATACGGGCTGGAGAGGGATTCAGGTCTCGTATTGTTGACGATCCAGCCGCCCGTGTCGAATGACTGCTCCTGCCAACAGCACCCACTCGTCGCCCTCGCGATCCCCGACCGACCGCGAACGCACAAAACCGACCCTCTCCGGTCAGACGGCCGTCTCCAAAGCGGTCAGTCAGTCGAATCAAGGTTTTCGCGAACTGGAGTGCCATAAAGCGGCCGTTGGCGACCTCACATAATCGGCCACAAACGGTCACTCGACGAACGAAGTAAAATCGTCAACAATTTCCCTCGCCGCCAAGTTTGAGGAGCCGCCGAAAAGGTTGCGTCTATGAGAATTGCACTTCAAGTGCCGTCTCGCATCGACATAGATGTCGTGGAAACGGACGACCGTCTTCCGTCGATGTGCTGCAACGTAACGATAGAGGCCAACCAATTCCTTCAGCGCTTGCACTTCCGTGACCGTGCTTGGATATCGTGTTCGACGTGGGATTCCTTCGTGAAAGGGTTGACTGTCGACGATTGCACGAATCCCGAACTGTTCGACATTGAACGCCGATTAGTTTTGCGTGTTTTGAAGTCTACTGCTGGTTTCCAGGTGTCCTTCGAGGGTAGAAGGACGCATTCCAACGGAGTTATCGGGAAGATGGCCATTCTTGCACCGCTTCATCGCGAAGAGTTCGCTGTGGTAGCGCGCAAGTTCGCGGACTTCGAACGCTGGTGGTAAGTGAGTGAGTTGATAGCGTCGCGCAGCGGGCCAATTTCGGTCTGACCTGGGCCGCCAGTTCGTGGACAATGCGGCTGCTGAAGTCCTCGAGACAGGAAATATGGTTAAGAATCGAGAATTTTCGCTGCCGTTCGGAATCGACCTTCAAGTTGAGGACGGAATCGCAAGTATCGAATCCCACTTGCCCGACGCACTACCTGTCTTTAGCGATCCCGTTAAAAACGGCCGCATTGTCGGCGTCGTTGAAGGCGTCGACCAATTGTTGCTTTCGCTCGCGCGGGTAGGTATCGATTTATCCGGTCCGCTGTTCGCGCAGGCAATCGGCGACTGCGTCACCAACCTTCAATCAGGCTGATCAGCGAAATACCGTGTCCGGCCAGGAAGGGGCGTTCGACATCGGCACATAGATCGTCGTCAATTCGCCGGAGAACCTCGGACACGCCCGCATATTCAACCTAGTACAAAAGGACTGGCAATGAGTTTTGACATCATCGTCCTTAAACCGGCGAATCGTGATGCAGAAAGTCTGAACGATGTTCGCGAAGTAAGCGCTTTGGGTGACGCCGAGTCCGTGCGGCGAATCTTTGATGCCACGTTCCCGGGAGCTGCAACGGGCGTGTTTGTGAATGCCGAGGAATACAGTCTGGAAGTCACTCTGGCGAATGACCCCGTGGGTTCCGCGCACCTCGCTCTGCGCTCTGGTCTGACGTGGTCAACATCATCTCGCGACCAATTCATCGAGTGTCTCGGTGAACTTTGTCGTCATCTTCAGTGTGTGGCTTTCACGGTGTCAGATAACACTCGGCTGGCTCCCTGAATCCGCCGAAATTGAGAATGAACGACCGGTTTGGACAACGGTGAAGGGCCGTTCAGGGTCGCAAGTACGCATTCGCTTGCAGTGAACGCTGACGTCGCCGCAGCCGAGGTTCGTCTCTCGATGAGCGAGTGGTGACGTAAGGGAAAGCCGTTCGAAACGGCCAAGACGTTGAAGCGTCCATAGAGGTCTTGTATACGGAGGCGAGCAAGCGGCCAGATGGGTTCAATATTACCTACAGCTCGACAATGGACGGCTTGTGGGACAGTATTTTAAGAACGCACCGGGAGGTAAGTGATGGACAGCAGGGACGTTCAGATTTGCAACGAGATCGGGCAGTTGCTTTGTTCGGCAGCACCAGACGAAGCAAAAATCATCATGATGCAAGCGGACCTGAGTGACGAAGATGATCACGCGCAATTTGCTTTCGACTTAATAGACGGTATCGGTAACGACTCGTGGTTTACCGGCGGCGTTAACGTGAATCGTCAGTTACTCGAGCTGCTTGTCGAGCATCGACGCTTCTTTGTTGCAAAGAATCAGCCACGATGGAAAAGATGCAAATTTACTGTCGATGTCGAGGCCGGTAGATACTCGCTTGAATTCAAATACGAATAGAGATGCATAACACGCCGAAGACAGTACTCGCCGCATATGCGCTCGCTCTTCTTGCCGGATGCAGCACCGTAGGCCATCAGTATTTTCCCCAAGGACTCGGAGCCATCCGCAGAACTTCAGATTCAAAGCAAGGCCGTCTACCTTCTGACTTTGAACGAGAAAGGTTGTTACACAGGTAAGACCTACGCAAACGGCCGAGGGTGTGTGAAAACGCATCGATCGCCTAAACTGAATCAACTCATTGAGAGCGGGTGACTCATGAAGCGATTCGTTGAAGGCGATGACCGCAAGCAGGTCGCACTACTTCCCGAATGCGTCGACGACTACATAGGACAGGACAATCCGGTCAGAATCATAGATGTCTTCGTCGACGAACTGGACCTTGCGGAACTTGGCTTCAACGGCGCTAAGCCTGCAGTCACAGGGCGTCCGTCCTACCACCCGGGCATGATGCTCAAGGTCTACATTTATGGCTACCTGAACCGGGTACCTTCCAGTCGGCGTCTTGAGCGCGAATGCCAGCGCAATATCGAAATGATGTGGCTGACAGGACGTCTGACACCAGACTTCAAGACGATCGCAGACTTTCGCCGCGACAACGGCGCGGCAATACGGAACGTATGCCGGCGTTTCGTCGAACTATGCCGCGGTCTGAAACTGCTATCTGCCGATACGGTGGCCATCGACGGCAGCAAGTTCAAGGCTGTGAACAGCCGGGACAGGAATTACACGGCGGGCAAAATCGACAAGCGTCAGCAGCAGATTGAGGAAAGCGTTCAGCGATACCTCGACGCGATTGAAACCGCAGACCGAACCAGCCCGATTGGTTTCGATGTGAAGACTGTGCGGCTTTACGAGAAGATCGCCCGTTTGCGCCAGCAGATGCGTGAACTCGAGCAGATCAGAGCGCAGTTGAAAAACCAGCCCGACAAACAGTTGTCGCTCACGGATCCGGACTCCCGTTCCATGACCAGTGACGGCAGGCGAACCGGAACGGTCGGCTACAACGTTCAGACTGTTGTGGACACGAAGCATCATCTGATTGTCGAGCACGAGGTGACCAACGTCAGAAACGATCGTGGTCAACTCAGCAAGATGGCCGTCTCAGCGAAGGAGGCGATGGACAAACCAGGACTGAAGGTGCTGGCTGATCGAGGCTACTACAGCGGTCCTGAGATCCGCTCGTGCGATCTGGCCGGCATCACGGCGTATGTCCCCAAACCACTGACCTCGGCGTCCAGGAAGAAGGGCCTCTTTACAAAGCGCGACTTCGTCTACGTTGCAAAAGACGACGTGTACCGATGCCCGGCCGGCGAACGCGCCATTCATCGATTCAACACCGTCGAAAATGAAATGAATCTGCGGATGTACTGGCCCAGCGCTTGCCCGCGCTGCCCTCTCAAGGCGCGCTGTTCGCCCAGCGACTATCGCCGCATCCGACGATGGGAGCACGAACATGTACTGGAAGCGATGCAGCGCCGGTTGGACCGAAGTCCTGAGGCAATGACCGTACGCAGAAGTACTGTCGAGCATGTCTTCGGAACGCTCAAGCACTGGATGGGTTCCACACACTTCCTGACCCGCACGCTTGGGCGGGTGAGTACCGAAATGAGTCTCCAGGTACTGGCCTACAACCTAAAGCGAGTCATGAATATACTTGGGGTTGCGAGGACGATGAAGGCGATGAGGATGGCTGGAAGCTGAGGCCCTGAGGGCCTTCTTGCGACCGGCGATGTCGAGAAGATCGCCGGGTCTACAAAACGCGCTCCAGCACGGCAGGCAAACTCGCCTTAACGCGAAAAAAGTCGTTTCCACACAACCTCGGCCAGGAGCGGTCGTTCGACATACCTGCGCGAATCATCGACAATCAGGTGAAAAACCTTCGTTGCGACGGAAAACAGGCGGATGGAACCTTGCAGGATCCAATATACGGTTGATAACCTTTGCCATTGGGCAGGCATGGGCGACTATGTGTTGATGCCGCCCGATCGCAGCTATGAGATCACACTGCAATATGAAGGCGAACCTCCGCATGGAGATTCATTTCACGTTGTTGAGATCGCGGGGCGCCCGTTTCCCGGATATGCATGGGGCAGCATGTTCGCAATATCCGAATGCTCGAACTTCATTGCCTTCAGTTGGATGGAACAGAAATTCGAAAGGCTGACGACGGTTGTCGACGTGACGCATTCCAGATACTTCGTTTTGCCGCGATATATCTACCATCCGCGCATCGAATGGCCCTCAATTCTAGATGCAACGCACGAACAAGAAGGGTGCGCGTTCGAAGGCACGGAGATTTGGACAAAATATTGACGATGCAAAGCATGATCACCTGTCCAAGCGCTCGTTCGTGAGACCGCCAAACGAACCTCGCGACTGTCCGTTAACGAGAGAGCTGGAAGTCCCTTATGGGTCGGGCTGCGTCAGCCCGCTCTTCAAATTCATCGCCGGAAAGCGGCCAGTGGAATTCCGCTTCCCGGAAGCTGCCAGTCGGCAGTGCGTACTCACGACCCTTTACGGTCGTACACATTTCTCGTCAACGGCCATTCAGGCGAGCACAGACGCCGACGCTGCACTTGGGGTCTTACCTGGAGGCGCATGATGTGGCGCCGTCATCGGCCCTTGCGCCGGAAGGTGAACACGGTACCGCCGCAGCAGCTGCCGTCCCGCAGGTAGACGTCGAAGGTCTTGCCGACGACGGCGTAGCTGACCGTCACGACGTCCACGGCGTCGTCGGGCAGATAGGTGCCCGACATCGCCGGCACGAAATCAATCGTGTCGCGGACGAGCAGGTAGAGATGCTCATCATGGACGGTGCTGGCGGGCGACAGCGTCTTCAGGTCTTCCTCCACGACGCTGTCGTGGGGCTGGCTGATCTCGTACTGCATGCCGGCGTCGCGGTAAGGGATCGACAGCACCACCTTGCCATCGACGCTCAGGCGCATGGCGAGCGAGGTGTCTACCGTGACCGTCATGCTGTTGAGACGGTGCAGGTCTTCGTGCGTCAGGCTCACGTCCGAGAACTCGCGGCGCGCCATCTCGATGGACGATACGTTCGATTGCCATCGGCCTTTGTCCCTCCATGACTCCCACATGCCGTTGGCGCCGCCCGAGCCGCTGATGCCATCGAGCGTATAAGTGCCGATCGCCTGCGTGAGAATCTCGCGCTTCGAACCGATGACAATTTCCGAGGTCTGATGCGCGTCAACGGGCAAATGCCGGTCGCCACGGGCGGAAACCCAACTGCCACCGAGGGTGTCGCTGGCCACCTTGCCGGTGAAGGTGCCGGTGCGTTGGCCGGCGCTGCCGATCTCGTCCATCGTAAAGGTACCTGACGGGTCGATCTTGCCGCTCAGAGAGATATCATTGCGCTTGCCGTCGTAGCGATAGCTTCCTGACAGCCTGCCGTCGACATTCTTAAGATCCATCGTGAACGCATAGCGATCGCCGATGCGACCCGCAAAGGTCTTGTGGAAGTACTGAGAGTCGGCTAGCGCCGTGTTGGCGGTCATCCAAAACAGAAGCAGCGCGGCGAATTGCAGGGCGGGACGGAACATGGAGTGTGGTCGGGATTGGAGGTGGCGCAATTGTGACACGCCGTGCCAATCGGTCAGGCTTGGCAACGCGCGGGAATCGTTTGGCTGAAAGAGTTCTCAGCGCAGTGATCGTCAACAATTTCGGACTAAGCTTCGACGGACCGCTTGTGGCCGCAATTCGTCCTCGGGCTGCTCCAGCTAAAGGTAGTCAACCTGTGCTCCTCTAGCAACGTAGCCGAAAATTTTGAAGCCGTTCTCTGTCGTTACACCAGGGACATGCACCGACTGGAGTAGACGCAGTACAGCGTCGTGCTGTGCAGTTGACGTCACCTCAACCTCGACCCATTCATCCTCTTCATGACGACCGAAGAAGTGATAGAACCATTCCCGATCCCACGCGCTGATTCCACCGCTACGAAGGCTGCGAACGCGGAATCGAGGCGACAATTCCCCAAGCCCATGCATACCCATCCGTAATTCGGACCATTTTGTATCGTTCATAACAGGAATCATGGGTTGAGCCCGCCTATCGAAAAGCCGATGTAGAGAATCATGCAGCCCCAAAATCGGGCCGTCCCTCCTGGCTGCATTGTTGACGATTCTCGCGCCAGTGTCGAACGACTGTTAGTGGCCGGAACCCGGAAGATCGTCGCCTACCCGCGATTCGCTCTCCCGGTTGCGGTGACAAATTTCTGAAGCCGACCCGGAGCGGACCTTCGGCATTCTCGTTAGCGGATGGTCGCAGTTCCTCTGTTCGAGCCGGGAAAGTTACAGACCACGCAGAAGTTTCGGCATCGAAGTTTCATCTAGCACATCGGCAGGGCAGTTCAGACGGCCCTGCAATGACCACTGCGCGGTTACCCGAGACGCTCGCGTCGCGAGAGAACCTTCGATGCCACCTCACAAAATCGCGAACTATTTCAGTACACCGTTCAAGGCATGAGCACACACTTCTTTTTCCCAGGCTGAAGGAGAATTTTCGTCGCGATAGTACCGCTGCAGTATTTCACCTGGTCCAACTTCGACATATCGAACAGGAAGCCACGCGCCGTCTTTGTGACCGTCAAAACATCACCGTCCAGCATCGGGTATGTAGTCGTAGTACCGGAGACGATGGGTGTACCCTTGACCAAGCTGGAATCTATGGTGCAATTCGTCGCGAGACCCTGCATGGGAACGCTGGACAGATACGAAAAGCTGACGATGACACCATTGGACTGCTTCACCTCAAGATCGTGAGACACCTCTTTCTGGTCAACAGAGCATTCGAGACTGTTCGGGTCTGCGACTGCCGCTGACGCATTGCCAGTAAGCACAATTGCCACACAAAGCGCAATTCCGGTTCTCTGCACAATCATGTTCCTTTCACATTGACAATAAAGGGGCTGCTGCCGAGTGACCGGAAGTGTCCCGGAACGACTCATTCAACAACTGGCAGAAGTGCAAGCCGCTGTCACAGGCTAGGAACGTCAGCAGACCAGTCGCTGCTACTGCGGCGAAGAACAGTCATTTCATGATTTGTTCTGCAGGCGGCGACGAGGCCTGTGCTACATGGCTTCAAAGCGGCGATGCAGGTCCCGACAGACTCCAATCGTTTGCCGGCTCGTACGCAACCTGACCGAAATACACCATCCGCCAATTCTGCAACTTGGAAAAATCTTTCGCGAAACCCGCGACGGAATCGTGGACCAGATAGTCGAAGAAGTCGAGCAAACGGTCGCGCTGTTCCGCCTCGCCGACAATCAGCGAGACATCCTCATATGCTCTTGCAAGCGTCTCTTCCCGCAAGCTGAGTTTGCCGCCGTCAAGCCGTTTGGTCTCGGCGGAAGCAGTCGCCTCATTCACAGCGTTGCCATCCGCCGTGATAATGGCGAGTTCCTTCCTGACGTTCGGCACGAGGTCGTTATTGTGGGTCTCGGTCAGTACCTGTTCGGCTGCCGCAACCCGCGCCTGGGCTTTCTCGTCGTTCGTGAGCTTCGACAGATAGCTGCGCGCGATATACATCTGAAAGAGATGATCCGACGTCGCTTTCTCAACGGGGCCGCTTGCCTTCGCGCGGCTCATGTACGAGTCGAAGAGCGCGGCTGTCTTTGACGAAACGTCGAACGCCCCCTTGATACCCGGACCCAGAATGTCAAGCGCGGACAGCGGTACGCCCGCCGCTCTTGCCGCGCGATACATATGAAGCAGCGGCACCTGGCTGAGTTTGTCTTCGTCCTTCAAGGCGCGCGTCTGCTCGCCCGGCGCGTATCCGCCGCCGACGTCCGAATGCACACCCGGATAGATGACTTCGTGAACATTGGCAGGATAGTGCTTTCCGTCACGCACGGAATCGAGCGGAAACGAGTCTCTGACTTCATGTGCGGCGATGTAGTGAACGCACTGCTCCACCATCGCCGGTATGCGCAGATCCTTCGCCCACTCGTAGTGGCCGTCCTTGCTCGTGACGGACAATCCGATGCCTGCCAACGGCGAAATGACATAGGTGCCAATCCTGACGAGAGGACTGTGATCATACGTTTTGGCGCTTGCGGGCACGCCGGCCGAAGCGACGGTGTCGAACAGTCCCATGAAATAGAGGCGAATGGGATGCCCTTGATACGTCCAGCCGCCGGCACCCTGGCGACAGTCTTTCGCAATTCGAATCGCGAAAGCCCGTGCAAGTGCCGCACCGCGCGAAAAGCCGAACAGCGCCAGATTGATCATGCGTATCGGCTGTGACGGATTTTTTGCGCGTGCTTTGGCTTTCGCCACCAGTTTGTCGAAATCAGCGCACGCTTTCACAAGCCGCGCGTCGCCGCCCGATGCCACGCCAAGCCCCATCGTGCTGTAGTCATGCTCGCCGATTTCCGGATACGGCGTACCGAGTCCGGGAACATAGATGGCGTACTTGCCCAACTCGTCATCGCTTTCCGGATGTGTCAGGAAGAGCCGCGCGACGTTGCTGTGCTTGAGCTTCGGTGTGTCGTTGAAGCGGTTGTTGCCCGTTCCATCAAAGAACACCGAGACCCATACCGTCTGGGAACAGTCAGGCGTTCCGGGCTTTTTCGACGGGTCAAGGCAAGCGATTGCGGCCGCCCGTTGCCGGCGCTCTTCGAGCGACAACGGGCGTAATCCTGCCAATGGCGGAAGCTGGGTATCGTCGAGCATGTCTGCCCCGTCAGCGAACGTAAGGCAAACGGCGTTCGAGCTTCAAACGCGGTGGCGAAGGGCCGTCGTCACCTGAAATCGCGCCTTCGATATGTCCATCCGGATAGAAGTGCACTTCGAGATATGCAGGCTTCTCCGGAATAGGCCCTTTGACTTCGACATGCGCCTTCAGATGATCCTTGTCGGCGGGTTCGACAATCTTGTCCGACGGATAGGCCACGAGTGCTTCGCGCATGTAGTCGACGTCGATCGTGAACGGCGTTTTCGTCGAACGATCGAGCAGCACACAGCAGGCGTATTTACCGCCACCCGATGTCTTTGTACTCAAAAAGACGTTGCCACCCGATATGCCGTTGACCGCGAAGTCCAGCAATGCCCGATCCGTGTAGTCGTAACCGACCAGTTCGAGCTCATACGGCTCTTTCGCGCAACCCGTCAAACTTGAAGATCCCACCATACCGACTCCGACAAGAATTCCGACCTTGAGCAGATTTCTCAAACGCATCACTCGAGTTTGTCCTCACAAAATGCGATCAGCGCGCGACGTGCACGGTCGGCGAGCAGCAAAGAACTGTTCCTTTCCTGGTCGCTCGACCCATTCAGCGCGTCGGCTACGAGGTCGTAGCGCATCGATTCATCGATCATTGCCAGCAAATCGTCGTCCGTCTGCGCCAACATGTATAAGATTGAATCGACGACTCCCGCGTCGGTGAAGACGCTTACCTGTCGATCGTTCAACTTCAGTGGCGCGAGATATGGCGCATCGGCCTGAAACTCGTGGATCACTTTCTGAAGCGAACCCTTGCGATCCAGATACCACCATTCGTCCAACATCGCGAGATACGACTTCAATTGGTATTCAGTCAATGCTTTTACCAATACGGGAATCACGCGTGTGTCGAACAGTTTGACCTGCCATTCCGTTCCGTCGTCGCATCTGGCATCCAGTCTAATCCGGAGCGCGTCGGTCAGGCGTAGAAGCGAAAGCGGTGACACGATGAACGATAACCCGCGTGGATCCTCGACACATTTCTCGCAAAGCAGGCGCACTACATCGGACTGCGGCGAGTGGATTGCGATGACGAATGGCCCGAATTGCCGTTCGCCGATGTCATCCGGCGCGTCGAACACCAGTTCGATGTTAGGGGTCGCCGGAAAATCGAGCGCTTTCCCCGATAACACAGAGAAAAGCGTTGGATAGGCGACGCCATATACCAGGGCATAAAGCGCCCGTCCAGCGGCGTGTGCATGGAATCCGGCGATTTCCTGCTCCAGCGCTCCGGGCGCCATCGACTCGTTGACGGACACGTTTGAACTCATTTCGTACCCAGCAGCGCGCCCTGCGAGTATTCAGCGAGCAGGCAAGGAATGCAGATGGATTTCGGCATCGACGGCAGCGGATACACATCGCCCGTCGGCCCCGCAAACGAATGTTGACTTCCCTTGATGTCAATCTTCCCTGGCGCGTGAATCTCGATGTTTCCGCCTTTGATCCGAAGGTACGCGCCCCCCGATGTAAGCAGGATCTCCTGCTTCGCCGCCGCTTCGATGTTTTCCGTCGCGGACAGTACCTTGAAGGTCTTCTGCGCAGTCAGTTCGATGTTATCGGCATGGGCCTGAATCTCGAGTTTGCCCTTGGCCGCGAAGAGTTTCATCCCTGCGCTCTGGACAAACAGGCTGAGCTTCTCCCCCACGCTTGCGATCAGCGACTTACCCGCTGCGATATGCGTGCTTTGCCCACTGACCAGATTGATCTGCTGTGCCGCCGACACATGCGTCGAATCGTGCGTCGACATGCCGATACCCGCCGGACTCGCGAGCGCGATTACGGGTTGCGCGAACGCATTCGCACTGCCCGTGCCGCCGCCCGCTGTTCGACCACCCGAGGCTGAACCCTCGACGCTGTCTTGCATCGCATCGGCAAACGACTTCAACGCGTCGGAACCGCCTTTGAGGTTCTCCGCTTGATGCATCTCGCCAGCCGCGGACATCGCATCGATCACACCCTGTGAATTCGTGATTTGCTGCCGCGTCTCGCTCACATCCAGTTGCTGGCTGCCCACGCTCTTCGCGTACGTCGTCATGAGGAGACCTTCGGCAGCCCGTACCGCGCCGTAGTTGTCTGTGGCGAGATCGAACCCGCTGCCGAGATACGCACCGCGCGTGTTGCCATTCTGCGCGACCAGATAGCCCAGGTGCAGACCAGAATTTGCCGTCGTACTGTAGAGGTGCAAGCGGTTTTGGCCCGTCGCGTCGTCCATCACCATCTGGTTGTATCCACTACCTCCGAATTCCTTCGAACGATAGCCAGACAGCAAACCATTCGAATGCCACTGCGGTTTCGCCGCGCCGTTGTAGACCCTTGCCACCACAATCGGACGGTCACAATCGCCATCGACGTAATCGACCAGGACTTCCTCGCCAACACGCGGCAGATGCACGCCACCATAAGCACCGCCCGCATCCGACTGCACGACGCGCAGCCAGCAGGACGCCCGCTCGTCGCCGCTATTGAGCCGGTCCCAAACGAAACGTACCTTGATGCGATTCAGTTCGTCGGTATAGACCGCTTCGTTCTGCGGGCCGACGACTATCGCCGATTCAAGCTGCACATCCGGCTTCGCGTGCTCGAATGGACTCCGATAAGGCACAGTTGTCCGCTGCGCCTCGATATCGACGCGATAGAAGCCTTCCGATCCATCGCTGATCAGCGTGCTCGGCGCAGATGCACCCTCATGTCGTGCACGCACTGCCGCCACCGTTGCCTGAATGCTATGCGGAAAGACGGGCGCATCGCTGCTGACAGGCAGGTTGTTCTCGATTGTCCAGACGGTTTCGATCACGGCGAATTCCCGCTGATCGGCCGCATCGCGATCGTGATCGGGATGGCCGCTCAATGTGAAGCGCTGTCCGGCATCGATACCGCGCATACCGCCGACACCATGAAAGCGCTTCGCTCGCGACTCCCACTCTTCCATACGGATGCGCGACAGCTGATCGCCGCGATCCTGCTCGCCGTAGGTATAAGCACCGGTATATTCGTACACCTCTGCCTGCGCCGGCAATGCGCCCTGTGATGGCATCGTCGGCGTGCTGGTACCCTTGGGGTTATAAACACCGGCGGGGCTTTTATAGTCGAACGTACGCGTCGTCAACAGCGCGCTTTGCAACGTGCGCGTACCCGACCATTGTGTGAGCGCATCCGTTTCGCTGTTCGTTCCAGCACGGTAGAAGCTCACCGTTTTCGGCGACGTGGGCTTGAATGACGACAGATTGTCTGTGATCAGCAGCATATGTGACTTGCCGTCCTCTGCCTGCTGCCAGAAACCATAAAGACCTTCCGATTCCAGCAATCGATGCACGAAGTTCCAGTCGTATTCGTCCTGCCGGCAATACGAACGCGTAGGCAACTGCCGGGAGAGTGCAAACCGGAATCGTCCTTGCGCCTGGGGATGAGCATTGAAAACATCACTGACGATTTCTTCGACGCTCACGTCCTGCCAGATACGCTGATCGCGCCTGAACTTGAGGAAGTGCATCCACGACGCGAAGCCGATCTGATAGCTCGTTAGCGTGCTATCCGAACCGAGCCGGCGTGCGGTATGGACAAAGCCGTTATGCGGCAAATAGGACTTATCGGACTGCTGGATCCAGAGCGTAACGGGCTGCGCGATCAGTTTCTTGAGTTCGATGTTCGACGACGTCGAAACGACGTCCAGCGTGAACTCGAAGTGCCGCCCGATGGGCGATTTGCCGACCACTCGTTGCGGTACAAGTACATCGCTGCCGAGCGGCGTATCCAGTTTCAACAGCCGGTCGCCCTGTGCAAGACGACCAGTAATGGCCGCGATAACGTCCTGCGCCCCCATAACGCCTCTTTTTGTCCGTTACTACTTAACCCGCGCGATTCTACAAGAATAAGACGAATAAACCATTGGCCAGATTTTAAAAAATCTTTAAATGGGAATCGAGAAAGGTTAAATATGCGCCGGGCATTTTAAATGGCGCGAAAATTCTACGTATGATTCCGTATATCCGGTAATGCATACCGGGTGCTTTCGCGTAGGGTCAGCGGCTAACGGATGCATCGCGGCGAATCAAGCCGCCCGCACACCGTAAGCGCTCATAGCCGAATCGATCTGCTGCGACTCGGTCGTGATGGGATACAACCGGTAGCTCGGCGCGACGCTGACAGAACCGCTTCGTCGAACATCACGAGACTTCCTTCGGTAAAGACGAATGGAGGTATTGCCAGCGATTCATGTCATCGCGTCGAATGGCTCCTATTGGCCGCACTGCGGCGCACGACCGAGGACAATGGTCACTCGTGCTTTCCGCACGTGGCTTGGCGTTCATACATAGCTTGCGAATAGGGAAGCAGATCGTCGTCGTAACCGGCGCTGTATTTTCCGTAGCCGACGAACTCGTAGTAAATGTTCATCGCCTCAATATGTGACGATGCCCAGAACGTCCATACCCATTCACTGCCTGGCTCGTTGAGGCTCCGAGCGGCGTCTCCGTCCGGCCCATGCGGGATGCATGCAGGAAGATAGTTGCCACGCCCGTCCGGGCAATACCAAACCTCATGAAGGTAGCCTAACTCCCTCGTCATCCAATTCCGTCCTTCCGGCCATTTCTTTCGTTACACGAATTGTTGACGATTTCACGCGAGCCGTCGAGTGGCCGTTCTTGGCCGCGTCGTGCCCGACGCCGATCGTGTCGGTGCTCGACGATGCGCTGGGCAACCGTCGACCCATAAGAAACCTCCAGCTCTCTCGTTAACGGACAGTCGCGAGGTTCGTTTGGCGGTCTCACGAACGAGCGCTTGGACAGGTGATCATGCTTTGCATCGTCAATATTTTGTCCAAATCTCCGTGCCTTCGAACGCGCACCCTTCTTGTTCGTGCGTTGCATCTAGAATTGAGGGCCATTCGATACGCGGATGGTAGATATATCGCGGCAAAACGAAGTATCTGGAATGCCTCACGTCGACAACCGTCGTCAGCCTTTCGAATTTCTGTTCCATCCAACTGAAGGCAATGAAGTTCGAGCATTCGGATATTGCGAACATGCTGCCCCATGCATATCCGGGAAACGGGCGCCCCGCGATCTCAACAACGTGAAATGAATCTCCATGCGGAGGTTCGCCTTCATGTTGCAGTGTGATCTCATAGCTGCGATCGGGCGGCATCAACACATAGTCGCCCATGCCTGCCCAATGGCAAAGGTTACCAACCGTATATTGGATCCTGCAAGGTTCCATCCGCCTGTTTTCCGTCGCAACGAAGGTTTTTCACCTGATTGTGGATGATTCGCGCAGGTATGTCGAACGACCGCTCCTGGCCGCGAACGGCAGCTCCGTGTTGCCTACTCGTATTCCTTGCCGGCGATGAGCATGTCGGCGACACGGCGCCAGGGATTCGTTGGGACATCGTAAAACCGGAGTCCATTCTTGGACGCTTCGGCCCACGCAGCAGCAGCATCGAGGAACGCACCAATCGATCCATTTTCCCAGTCTGACGGGCTAGGCGCGACGGACCAGTCGCATGCAAGCGCATGCAGAAAATCAACAAAGGACCGTTCATCGACCACCCGAGCTAACGCCTCGCGCAAGCCGCTGGGATCCTCTCCTTTTTGGGTGCCTCTCATCTTTCACCGTCGACATGAATTCAGTTGCTCCGATTGTCAGCTATCCTGGCGACGCCGTCGACTGGCCGCTCCTGGCCGAAGATCGTCGCAGGCCCTTGACAGCAGCCGACCTAGCAGTCGCTTACGCCGAAAAGGCGACTTTAGCGAGTAGCCCACCAACGCTCAGCCTCGTCGATGTGAGCGCATAGCGAGTCCGCAACTGCCATCGGCGAAGTGCCGTCGTCGAATCTAAACCAGTTGTCAGCATCCGGTCCCGGCGACCCAAGTCTATGACGCTGACTGGATGCAAATCGTGCGCCGTGACCTTGCCCGCCGATATGAATTTGCCCCAATAGGTGGTGATTCCCTCTATACCGCATTGAGATAGCTCCACGACGAAACCTCCCCCGTGTCGGTCGAACTGCACCGTCAACAGATCGATTCGACTTTCTCGCTGCCGTCGAAAGTGAGGCAGCGAACCTTTGAACCCTAGCTGACGGAGCGCGGGAACAAAGCGCACTTTCAACGCGTGGTTCATTTCGTCACGGCTCATCGGTGTGTCCAGTCAGAATGAGTCAGTAAAGTCATGTTCGGACTTCGGTTTTCCAGTCGAACAGTAATTGGGCGACGCGGCTGGAATGTTCAGGATTCGCACGCAGACCCATTTGCTCGCTCGCGATGCTGTCGAGGTATACCGCGATTATCGACGCATTCGCTCCCTCACCCTACAGCATTGAGAAAACGATAGGCAGGTACCCGTAATATTCGTCGCGTGCCGCCGGGCTGTTTGCGACGCCAATCGGGTCCCAAACATAAAACAGAACTTCGTCCACTCGCCGGTGCAGTTCCAGTTCATCATCGGCCAACTTGTATCCCATGGGCTTTCCCTTACCTCACCACTCGCTCATCAAGAGACGAATACGGAAATTGTCCACGATCTAGGCGTCGGCGTCGACCGACGGCTCCTGACCCGGCTAGCGCCCGACGACCAAGCATGGTGATCGTCGCAGGCGAGGCCTTTCATGCAAAGGGCATAGGCGACCCCCACAAGGGACCGTGGTGCTTCCAGAAGCGGCCATTCGCGGGGAGGCGGGCCTTCCGTTGACCGAGGCCGCCGGGCTATTGATTCTCGGCGCTTCCCTCATAAACTCCCAATCTCTCCTAGACGATAGCGAAGCGGTCGCCGAGCTCCTGTTGAAGATCATCACGCATCGCCGCCGCCGACGCTTCAAAGCGCTCGTACTCATGCGCGTCCCATGGTCCCGGGTCTGGAGGGTATTCCCAGTTAAGTGATAGGTCATGCCACGCAGTCATTTCCGCAAGCTTTCTACGCGTCTCGTCAGCTAGCGGCAGCGAGTCCTCAATCGGACCAACTCCGTATGTGCTGCGAGTTGTGTCGTCTCCCGCCCAAATACAACCACCGCCCCACTCGAACATGAGCCTGAGACCAAATGGTTCAATCATCGGAAGTCTCCGCGTTTGTAATAAGCTCAAGCGCGGATAGCACAAGCGAGGTCTGTCGAGATTTCACCAAGAATGCGAAAGGCAATGAATGGCTCCTCCGCGACGCGTTCCGAATCGACAACAAGCAGATGGGCATAGCCGTCGGCCGCTTTGCCTCGGGTTCCGTCGATCAAAAGCTCAAGCTCAGGGTGGCTTACGTTACCGGCAAGCACTGAACGCAGAGCAGCATGGAATTCGCTATTGAAAGTGGAAATATTTTGAAGCTGTTGTGCTTCCCAATTCGAAGCGAGCCATTCGAGGTTTTCCCGCAATCGGTCCGTCAACTGGAGTGACATTCTGCATTTCCTGCGAAGTGAGCCCGCCTCCCGGCAACTCGGAGGTGGGTGAGTCCTGCGGATTGTGAACGATGTACCCGGGGTGTCGAGTGACCGGAACTGGCCGCACCCGGCCCGACGGCGTCGGACGGTCGGCCCGATGCGGAAGTTCCGTAGAACGGCGAGCGTTGCTCTTTCGGACTAACTGCGCAACGGCCGATGAGTAACTACTGTGGCGGCATTGTCCATCCGCGCACGCAGCGGCATGGCCATTTTGTCACGGTGGGGAATTCCCGGCACGACACGGGGCCGTCTCGTCAGCCATGTAGCCTGTCGCCATGCGGCTAGGTTCGAGTGAGTAATAGCCCGCTATATACAGCTTCCCATCCGGGGAGCATTATTTGATGCCGGATATTCTTACCGATCGACGTCCAAACGACTCGGGAGTGTCAGCATGGATTCGATGCCGGTTGCAACGGACACGCTGGGGTTCGACGTTGCGTGCGCCGCATTGGAAAGCGCAACCCGTGATCTGCAGAGACTCACGGACGATCCCACTGCCACCCTCGCTGCGCTATCAAAGGCGCAGCGCCATTACGATCTCTCCAGGACGCGGTGGTTGCAGTTTGAATGGCAATTCAGGGCCGCGGCCGTCCACGCGCTCGAACCATCGCCTCTGCGCGTTGGCCAGCTGTTAGTTGTTGGACCGGACAAGGCCATCCGTGAATCTCTCGCGGTTCTTTTAGCCGTGAAAGGATATGGCAGACCGAAGGCATCGGGTTTTGATGCTTTCGACTTCGCGGATGCATCCGGCGGACAGCTTGTCATTGTGGATGTGCCGTGGCATTCGGACACCGCGGCGCGGTGGTTTGTTGAGAGCTTCGACGGCTCTTCCGACAAGCCCCACATTATCGCGCTGGTGCACCCAGAAGCAGACAACTTCAGCGGGAAAGTAGATCGGGTCGTCGCCAAACCACTTGTCCTCCACGCATTGCTTGAGGCAATCGGCGATATCGACAGAACGGTTGCGATGCTGATGGATCGCAAGACCACCATGTCGGCTCCGACGGCTGTGCCTCTGCCAGCTTCCAGTGTATCCCTGCGTGTCGCCTGAGCGGTTGACCGCCCCGCAACGCCGCAAAAGCGCCTCGACGCCCCGTTCCGCTTCTACGGCTTCAACGGGTTTGATCCAATCGTCAATGGTCAATCAAGACTACGGCACGAGCGCTGAACGTGTTCATCCACCGACCATGCGGGGCAGCCGACTTCGCTTCCAGCAAGTGCGCCTGTCCTGCGAAGTTCCTCGAGGAAACGCAATACGTGCTCGCGGGCGCCCATTTCCCAGACGTCAACGTGCCCTGCGCCTTCAAACAGGGCGAGCCGGCGCGCCGAGCGCACAGCCGAATAAAGCCGCGTGAAATGCTCAGGCGGAATGACCGGGTCCCGAAGGCCGCCGCATACCAGCACCGGCGCGCGTACGTGGCCTATTGTCGAGAGGTTGTCATATCGGTCCCGTACCATGCAGCGAAACGCAAACAACGGAAAGCGCGCTCTCGCAATGTCGGCGATGCTTGTGAACGGCGCCTCCAGAATCAGCGCGGCGAGCGTTTGGTACTCGGAAGCCATACGGACCGCGACACCTGTTCCCAGCGAAAAACCATGTACGGCGACTCGGTGCGTGCGCGCTGTGACAAAATTGAGCGCCGCGCGGCCGTCCGCGTACAGGCCCGCTTCGGACGGCCGTCCGGGCGCACCGCCATAGCCGCGATATTCGGCAAGATACACGCCGTGACCGGCCGCGAGCAGGTCGTGTGCAATCCGCGCGCGTTGCGACAGATCTTCTCCATTGCCATGGAACAGCACGACGGTGTATGCATCCGTCTGGCTTGCGGGCGCGTATCGACCCGTCAGCACGAGACCGTCCGCGGTGCGCACCGTGACGGGCTCGAACCGATCGGCTGCACTGTTGCGCGGCAGGCCTCGCACCCGTTCAAGGGGATAGACGAGGCGCCCCTGTAGCCAGAACAGCAGCGCGACGACTGACGCATAGCCGATAAGACCGACGACGAGCAGCGACAGCAAAACGACCCACACCGCTGTGCTCATGCTGTTGCGCCTTGCGTCGGCACGTGCTCGGTGCAACTCACCTGCCAGGCCGCGCCATGCTGCCGCAAAAGCGTTTCCAGGCGCGCGCACGTCAACGGCGGCGGGATGGCGAACTGCGGTTCGCGCCGCGTAAGCTCGCGCCCGAAACGCGCAAAGGTCGCGAAGTCGCGCGGATAACGGGTTATATCGACGCCGACGAAGCGGCCCGCCCGTTGCGCCTTGTCGAGCAGCGCACGCCAGTGCGCGATGGGCGCAAGGCCGATGCTTTCCACGCCGTGCGAGAAAAGCATCAGGTCGATTTCATCAAATGCGTGCTGCTGCATCTGCAGATAGCGTTCGAGCGCCCGCGCAGAAGGTTCGACGCAGAACAGCAGCCAGAAAGGCAGCGCATGCAAACGCATGGTCGTCAGTGGCTCCATCAGCAGGAACGAATCGACCACGAGCCTGCGCGCAATGATGCCCGCGTCGCGATACCAGTCGCGATACACTGCCGCCGTCACGAAGCTCAGACACTCGGGTTCCGTATAGCGGAGCTCGACGATTCGCCATTGCATTTGCACCGCCAGCGATTCGAGGTCGCGCGTCAGTGTTTCTTCGAAGCCCCACTCTGCTTCGGGCGCGATGTCATTGGGTTCGGGCGGATCCCAGCGTGTGCGCGCAATGCCGTACCGTGCGAGGTATGCCCGCACCGACGGGCCGCCGCGCAAATACTCGTCTTCCGTCGCACCGCCTGTCGCGCCGAACTGATAGACGGCGCGCGGGCCGATGCGGGTGACAGGCCAGGATCGCGTGCAGACGTTCACGTACAGCGTCCCGCCGGGCCGCAGGTTGCGCAGCAGAAATTCGCGATAGGCAAGCGTCAGAGAGAGAAGCTTCAGGCGGAAATAACGCATCGAATGCAACATCAACCTGTCCTGGTTCGGGTCCTGCATCTGATGGACGGCAATGCGCTCGTCGGCCGCGAGAAACCCATCGATGATCGGGCGGCCTTCGTCGAAACCACGGCTGGCGTCGTCGGGATCACTGAACGGCGCGCGCACAGGACACAGGAATGTCTGCGGCAGCCAGGGAATCCGCATCGCGGCTGCGAGATGAACGAGTGCGCCATTCGATGAGCCGATCATCGCCGCATCGTACTGCCGTTGGGGATAAAGACCCGCCAGCCATTCGGCGATGCACTCAATGTTCAGGGTGCGTGCCTGGCGTGCGCTGATGCCCTCAAGCATCCCGCCTATGGTGTAGCACCGCTCCCTTGTACGACGGGGCAACCAGTTGACGGTCGTCATCAACCCGTCCTGCCACTGCGACTGGCTGGGGCTGACGAATGGCTCACCGTGCAGCGTCGCGGCCAGCGCCTGCGCCATGCCGGCCGCCGAGTCAAAACGTGCAATGCCGGGCGGCGCCTTGCTCATGGTGTAGCGACGACTTCAGATGTGCGCGCGGCCGCCGCGAGAAACGGAGCGATTGCCTGCGCGAATGTGTACGGATAGACGTAGTTCAATGTGTGCGTGCCTCTATCGATCATGGCCAATGACCCATGTGGCAGAAGCCGCGCGACCCGCGCCGCCCATTCAGGGGGTGCGACGGGGTCACGCGTGCCTCCTACAACCAGCGTCGGCGCCATGACGTGCGGCAGCCGCTCTTCAATCCTGTCGCGGATCAATATCTGCATCGTCGCAAACGCGCGGCCCAGGCCTGCTTTAGCGTAGTCGATGCGCCCTGTGGCGGCGGGCGACCGCGCCCGCTCGCGCCGGCCGTTGACGAGATCACGCCAGGCCTGCGCGACGAGCGTGCGCGCTGCCGGATCGGTGGTTGGCCCTTGCAGCACAAGCCGGTCGACGACTTCCGGGTGGCGGCACGCGAGCAGGGCGAGAATCTCACAACCGAACGAATTGCCGACGAACGCCGCCCTGTCGATGCCGAGCGCCGCGAGCCAGTCATGCAGCGCATCGGCGAGCTGCGCGAGCGTCAGCGTGCGTGCTTTATCGCCGCCGATAAAGCGGCTTTCGCCGAAGCCCGGCAGGTCCGGCGCGAGCACCCGAAATTGCCGGCCGAGCGCGCTTGCAAGCGGCTCCATGTAGCGGCTCGAAATCACCAGACCGTGCACCAGCACGACCGGTAGGTTCTGCTGCGCGATCGCTGGTCCCGCATGGACCCGATGAAACATGCGGCAGTCGCCGACGTCCGTATAGGTGCCGTCGATGGCTGCCGCGCGGCTGGCATCTGTCAATGCGGGTGTTGTCTTGAGCCGGCGCCATGTGATCGCCAGCCACGACGCGGTGCAACCCAATCCCAAACTGACGGCCAGAATCAGGGCAAAAAGTTTCATTGTGTCTCTTTGCGACGGCGCTGACGCGGTCCCGCATCAGCGGCGGCGGCGCTTTACGGAAATTGGAAGCATGCGCCATGCCGTCCCGCAGGGTTTTTTTGCGTTCACCGCACCCCCGTACCCCTTTTGGAATGAGCCGCTACAGGCGGGCTGCCCGCCAAAGTGGCGGAAATGGCCTGCTACGCGCAAGAGCTTTGGCCCTACCTGGTACGGCCTGGCGACCACTCCAGTCCCAGCACTGTAATTTCGAGATGTTCGCCATGGTCGCGCGCCCGAGCGATCGTCGAGCACGTGCGCCTGTCAGCCCGGACCGCGTGACACGCAACCCACCAGCAGACGATCGAATGATTGTTCTTGCAGTCGTTTTTCCGTACGAGCAGTTCGCGATCCGCCAGAGCGTGACCAGCGCGGTACATCGTTCATGCGACTGTGCCTTGCCCGGCATGACCCGCGCGGTAGAAGTCGCGTCCAACTGCGTGTCCGTTGTGCAGGGTGGTCGGTTGTTCATGATCAGCAACGTCGCCCGTTCCGTCAGGCGTAGCCTTTAGTCCGGGCGAATGCTCGCACAGGACAATCCACCTCGACGGATGAGCGGGCGGTCGAACAGATGCGTCGCGGGCACAATCGATGCTGGGCCTTTGCTGTCCACGGTGGGAACAGATGAAAAAGCTGCTCGAGATCTCCCTTGGCGTCGTCACAAGCGTCGGTGGCTTCCTTGAGATGGGGTCGCTCTCAACGGCCGCTCAGGCAGGCGCCGCGTTCCGTTTCCAGCTCATCTGGCCAATCGTCCTTGGGACGCTATGCATCGTCTTTCTGACTGAGATGTCAGGACGATTCGCCGCAGTGAGCGGCCACACGATCGCCGACGGCATCAGGGACCGGTTCGGTATCAAGTTCTTCCTTTTCCCCTTCGTAGTGACGGTCATCGTCAATGCACTGGTCCTGTCTTCGGAGATCGGAGGCGTCAGTGTTGCCCTTGAACTGGCCAGCGGGGTAAAGCACCAGTGGTGGGCATTGCCCGTTGCGGTGCTTGCATGGCTCGTACTGTGGCGCGGCACTTTTGGGCTGATCGAAAAAGGCATGTCATTGCTCGGCCTCGTCACGTTGAGCTTTGTCGCCGCAGCAGTCATGCTCAGGCCCGACTGGCACCAGGTCGCGTTGAGCGCCCTGCCCAGCTTGCCGCATAAAGATCCGGCAAACTACTGGTTCACGGTGGTGAGCATCCTCGGCGCCTCGATCACCTGTTCCTCTTCTATTCGTCCGGTGCCATAGAGGATCACTGGGACCGGGGATACCTCGGCGCGAATCGCGCGATCGCCAGCCTCGGTATGGCGTTTGGCGGCACCATTTCGGCGGCCGTCCTCGTTGTCGGTGGATGCGTGTTTCCCGCTCATGGCATCACGCACGTCGACAACTATCACCGGTTGCCGCTGATGCTCGTCGTCGTCCTCGGTTCCTGGGGGTTTGTACTGTTCATCGCCTCGCTCGCCTTCGCATGCTTCGGCGCCACGCTGGAGATCGCGCTTGAGCAGGCGTATTTCTTTGCTCAGGGCTTCGGCTGGAACTGGGGCGAAAACCGCAAGCCGCGCGACGATCCCGCATTCAGCCTCGTCTACACGTGCGCACTCGCGATCAGCGCGATACCGATCGCGGCGGGCATCGATCCGCTCAAGCTCACCGTATTGTCCATGGCGCTCACGGCCATGAGCCTGCCGCTCACCGTGATCCCGTTCCTGTCGTTGATGAACGATGAGCGCTATGTCGGGCATCGCCGCAACGGTGCGTTTTCCAATGCTGCGGTCGTCGCCATCGTCGTGCTCAGCTTCGTGCTGGCGATCGTCACAGTGCCACTTCAGATTTTCGGAGGCACGTAATGGATCTCGTTCGGGATGTGCTGGACAAACAGCTGGTCGATCGACATGGTGCGAAGATGGGACGGGTCGACGGCATCGTCGCCGAGTTGCGACCGGGACGCCCACCGGAATTGATTGCGGTTGAGACGGGTTCGGTAGCAATGGCGCGGCGGATTGGATAGAAAGCGGGACGTTGGATCGCCCGGCTCGCCGGCAGGATGGGCGGCACACATTGCGCCGAACCGTACCGGATTGCCTGGAGCCGGATCGGCCGCATGGAGATCGACATCGAGGTGGATGTGGACGCGCGTGATACACCGCTTGGCAGCTGCCAGCGCTGGCTGCGTGAGCATGTCGTCGAGCGCATTCCTGGATCGCGTTGATGACGCAGATCAATATCGATCTCCTCGTCGGCCAGCGAGTGCTGACTCGAGAGGGCGTAACACTCGGCCGCATAGAGGCAATCAAGATCGTGCGCGACCGCGACGCCTGGCTGGTCAGTGAATTTCACATCGGGCCGGGCGCATTGCTTGAGCGCCTCGCCATAGGTCTGCTACCGGGCCTGTTGCGCGAAGCAATGGAGCGCAGGGCTCGCTCACACCGTCAGCGGATCTCGTGGAACCAGATTGACCTGTCTGATCCGAGACATCCGCGCCTGGTGTGCGATGAAGCTGCCCTCCGACGCCAGTGACGCAGGAGTTGCGACGGCGCGCGAACGCGCAGCGACAGAAGTCAGCGCCAACGGACCATCCCGAATGGCTCGTTGAAGACGTGGCTTCCGTGTAATCGTTGCCAAGGACGACGCGGCCGCGCTCGGTGCGTTGAGTTCGATTGCCATCGTCCCGACCTGGACCGTGTCGGTCATGGAAGGCGTCATGCTCTGCCGCCTCATTTTGTCGGGACAGGCTGCCGCGATGACTGTTGTATGGAATCTGCCGTCTTAAATCGCTTTCGGATAACCTATAATATGCTACGTACTACTTATCATAATCGCGCGACGTTGCTAATTCGCTTTATGTCAAATTGAAATGAATGGCTGCACTCGTTCATCTCTAAAGTGAGGAAACGTCAAACCGCCGAACCGCGCGAGGTTTCCTCCAGATCTGCAACGATCCAGCTAAGGCAACTCTGTGCCAGTTCATCCAGCTGACGTCCAGCCAGCGTAATCACCTGAAGCCGGCGCTGCGTCAGCAGCGGGTTGTCGAACGGGATCGCCGTGAGGCCGTCGATGCCCATCCGCTTCGCAACGGACACGTAGCCCGAGGGCATGATCGCCTGAGGCACTGCCTGAGCGAAACGATACAGCGATGCGACGTAGCGGCTCGTCATCATCGGCACGATATCGATGCCTTCGACATTGCATGCGATATCGAACAACTGCCGGTTGGTCGTGCCTTTGTCCTGTAGCACGACGGGGTATCCGCCAAGATCCCGGAGTGAAATCTGCGTCTTGCCCGCGAGCGGATGATCGAGATGCATCAACGCCATGACTGGGGCTCTTTGCGTGAACTGCACGACGACACCCGGCTCCGGCTTAAAGCTGAACGCAAGCGCGATTGACGCTTGCCCCGACAGCAACAGTTGGCTCGCGCGTTCCGACGACACCACCTCCAGTTCAATCGCGATATCCGGATGGTCGCGACAGAAAGTGCTCAGCGACACGGGCAGGAAGTCGAACGCAAATCCTTCCGTGCATGCGATCGTGATGGTTCGCGCGCGCCTGCGCTCCTCGCCCTGGATTTCATCTACGACAGCCTGTGCGTCAGATTGCGTGCGTTGCGCATGACGCAGCAACAAACGCCCCGCATGCGAGAGCACCATCCCGCGCGCGTGACGCTCGAAGAGCGGCACGCCGATGTCGCCTTCCAGCTTCGCGATATGGCGGCTCAACGCCGAAACGGTGAGGCCCAGCTTTTCCGTCGCCGACGACAACGAGCCGGCCTGCGCGACAACCGAGAAATAGTAGAGAGACGGCTCGAGCAGTTTGCGCATCTTCGACTCTGGGAACAACCGAGGTTTGATTTATACGCAAATGTACCTTGTTTGATTGCGAATACCAACAAGCGTTCACGCGGTTAATCTGATTGCAACCGATCGACCATTACGCAACCTATATGACCCGACAAAGCGCAATCGCCCAGGTTCTCGCGCACTTCGACAGCGGCGCCTTCCTTGAAACCTTGAGCCGCCGAGTCGCGCTCGCGACTGAAAGTCAGCGCGCAGACGCCGCACCGCTCTTGCGCCGCTACCTGTCGGAAGAAATAGACAGCCAGCTGACATCGCTCGGCTTCACGTGCGAGATAGTGGAAAACCCTGTGAAGGGCATGCCCCCGTTTCTGATCGGAGAGCGCATCGAGTCAACGGACTTGCCGACTGTGCTCCTGTACGGACACGGCGATGTCATCGGCGGCGACGCTTCCAACTGGTCAAACGCGCGCTCGCCGTGGCAGGTGAAAGTCGAGGGCGAACACTGGTATGGCCGCGGCATCGCGGACAACAAGGCGCAGCATTCGATCAATCTCGCGGCGCTCGCAACTGTCTTCGCGCAACGCGGCGAACTCGGCTTCAACGCGAAGATCATCTTCGAGATGGGCGAGGAAGTCGGATCGCCGGGACTCGACGCCGTTTGCTCGATGCTGCGCGAACGCCTGCGAGCCGACCTGCTGATCGCCTCCGATGGTCCGCGCCAGCGCGCGGCCTCGCCGACGGTATTTCTCGGCTCGCGCGGCGCGCTGCATTTCCGTCTGACGCTCGCCAATGCATTCGGCGCACGTCATTCAGGCAACTGGGGCGGCGTGCTCGCCAATCCGGCGACGGTGCTCGCGAACGCGCTGGCGAGTCTCGTCGACGGCCACGGGCGTATCCGTATCAACGGTCTCCTTCCCCCCGCGATTCCGCCGCAAGTGCGCGAGCGCGTCGCGCATCTGCCAATCGGCGCGGATGAGGGTGATCCGCCTTTGTCGCCGAACTGGGGCGAACCGGGTCTCACGCCCGCCGAACGCGTGTTCGCATGGAACACACTCGAAGTGCTTGCGATGCAATCGGGTAACGTAGCCAATCCCGTCAGCGCGATTCCGCGCGCGGCGGAAGCCGTATGCCAGTTGCGTTTCGTCGTGGGCACCGACTGGCATCGCGCGAAAGAGCTGATCGAAGCGCATCTCGCACGCGAAGGCTTCGACGGAATCGAAGTGACCATCGAGGCGTCGGGCGCCGCTACGAGGCTCGATCCCGACAACCCCTGGGTCGCCTTCACCGAGCGTTCGATCGAGGCATCGACGGGCAAGCCCGTGACGCTGCTACCGAACCTGGGCGGCACGATTCCGAACGAATGTTTCGCCGACACGCTCAGCCTGCCGACGATCTGGATTCCGCATTCCTATCCCGGCTGCCGTCAGCATGCGCCCGACGAGCACGTGCTCGCACCCGTCATCCGCGAAGCGCTGCAACTGATGACGGGTGTCTTCTGGGACCTGGGCGAGCCAGGCGCGCCGCACAACAGCTGAATCCTTCCCGACTCATTGCACGGAGCACACACCATGAATTCGACTGTAATCGACGATGACGTGCGCCGCCCCGACGCGAAACCCATGCGGCGCCTGATCGTCGCGACGAGCATCGGCAACGCGCTCGAATGGTTCGACTTCGCGGCGTATGGATTTTTCGCCGTCACGCTGTCGAAACTGTTTTTTCCCGCGCATGACGAAACCGTCTCCTTGCTGATGACGTTCGGCACCTTTGGCCTCTCTTACGTGTTCCGGCCGCTGGGCGCGCTGTTGCTGGGACGATATGCGGACCGCAGCGGCCGCAAAGCGGCGCTGCTCGCGTCGCTTGCGTTGACGACGATCGGCACGCTCGTCTGCGCGGTCATTCCCACTTATGCGCAGATCGGACTTGCTGCGCCTGTCAGCCTGATGGCGGCGCGCATTCTCATCTCCTTCTCAACGGGCGGCGAATTTGGCAGCGGCACCGCGCTCATGATCGAACAGAAGAGCAAACGCAAGGCCTTTCTCGCGAGCTGGCAATTCTCCAGCCAGGGCCTGAGCACCGTTCTCGCGTCGTTTGCGGGGCTCGCGCTCAGCACGCAGTTGTCGCCGGAACAGATCGAATCGTGGGGATGGCGCGCGCCTTTTGTTTTCGGTCTGCTGGTCGCGCCCGTCGGGCTTTATATCCGCAGGCACATCGACGACACGTTGCCCGATTCCGCCCACAGCGCAAAGCGTAACGCCCCCGTGCGCGAACTCCTCGCACACAACAAGGGCCGCATTCTGCTGGCGGCAGGCGTCATGGCGGTGTCGACAGCCGCGAGCTACCTGATGATCCTCTACATGCCGACGTACGCAGTCAGGCAACTGCACCTGCCGGCATCGACGGGTTTCGCCGCGACGGTCGTAACCGGCGCGATCCTGATGATTTTCACGCCGCTGATGGGCCATCTCGCGGATCGCTTTGGACGCAGCCGCATGATGGTGATCTCGGCCGTCGTGACGCTCGTCACGATCTATCCGTGTTTCGCATGGCTGCTTTCGAGCCCGTCGTTCTCCGTGCTCATGGCGATCATGGTGCTCGCCGGTGCGCTCAAAGCGATCTACTTCGGTCCGCTTGCCGCCGTGCTTTCGTCGCTCTTTCCGACCAGCGTGCGCAGCACGGGTCTCGGATTCAGCTACAACATCGGCGTCATGGTGTTCGGCGGATTCACGCCGTGGCTCGTGACCGCGATGATCGGCGCGACTCACAATCCGCTGTCGCCCGCTTTCTATCTGATGGCGTGCGCGGCGCTGAGCCTCGCATGCGTCGCGATCTATCACTACAGGCTCGTCAAGCACATCTGACCCATGAACGATCTCACCAATGATTTCAGCGGCTGGCTGATGTATCACTCGGTCGGCGTGTATCCCGGCCACCGCGAAGCAATGTCGCACGCGCTCGCGAAATTCGCCGCCACGTGGTGCGCGCCCGACGACACGCGCTGGGACGCAGCGCTTGCCGCGCGCACCCAACTGCTCTCGGACTGGGCGGCGCTGATCGGCGCGCCTACCGCGAACGTGTTTGGCGCGCAAAACGTGACCGATGCGTTCGCCCGTTACCTCGACGGCCTCGCTGACGATGTGCTGCGCAATCGCACCGTGCTGGTCGCCGCCGATTGCTTCCCGAGCCTGCATTTCCTGCTGTCGGGCCTCGCGCAGCGACGCGGCTTCACGCTGCGCACCGTGCCCGTGCGCACGGGTGAAAGCTACGTGCGCGACGAAGACTTCATCGAGGCATGGACCGGCGATGTCGCGCTGGCCCTCGTGACGTGGGTGTCGTCGCTGACGTCGAAGCGCGTGAATCTTGCCGCGATGTGCGAACAGGCGCGCCGTCGCGGCAGCCTTGCCGCGCTCGATGTGACGCAAGGCATCGGCATCCTGCCGTTCGACCTGAACGACACGCCCTTCGACTTCGTCTGCGGCTCTACCCTCAAATGGCTGTGCGGCGCCCCGGGCACGGGCCTGGGCTATCTCGCACCGCATGCGCTCGAAGCGGGCGCGACGCCTGCCGTGCGCGGCTGGTTCAGTCAGGAGGATCCGTTCAACTGGAACATCGATGCCTTCACGTATGCGTCCGATGCGCGCCGCTTCGACACGGGCACACCTTCCGTGCTGCCTTTCGTCGCGTCGCAACCGGGCATGACGTGGATGCGAGGGCAGCCAGCGGGCAGCGTGCGGGCGCACAACCTCGCGCTGTGTCACGAACTCGTCGCACTCGTCGACGACAAAGGCTATCGCCTCCTCTCCCCACGCGCCGACGATGAACGCGGAGCGAGCATCATGGCCGAAGTCCCCGCCCATCTCGACGCCGCGAAGATTGTCGTGCAACTGAAGGACGCAGGCATCTTCGTCGATTCGCGCGGCCGCACGCTGCGCCTGTCGCCGGGTATTTGCACGACGCATGCCGGACTCGACAGACTCGCGCAATGTCTGCCGCGATGATCGCCGCCGCTATCTTCTCGCGCGCGCCACGGCGCATGGGAATCGCCTGCGTGCTGACGGGGCCGCCGGTTCGCGCGACCATGCCGCGCCATCGCCGCCCTTTCATCACCGATACGAATCCCCATGAACTCCACTTCCGATACTTCCACTCCCGTTGACGCAGCGATCGAAGGCGTGCAAGGCATACTCGTGTCCATGCCCTGCACCGACCTTCCCGCCACGATGCAGTTCTTCATCGCGCGCCTGGCGTTCCGGCTCGATGCAATCTTCCCTGCGGACAGCCCACGCACCGCGATCCTTTCCCGCGACGGTTTGAAGCTGCGGCTCGGACTCGACATACGTGACGGCATCAAGACGCTGGACATCATCTGCGACGATCCCTCGCAATTGTCCGGCGACACGCGCGAGCTGATCGCGCCGAACGGCGTCGTCGTTCGGCTCGTTCATGCCAATCCACCGATGGTGCTTCCGCCGACGTGCCAGCAGTTCGTGCTCGCACGCGCAAACGACGACACGCACTGGAGCGTCGGACGCGCGGGCATGCGTTATCGCGATCTGCTGCCCGAGCGGCACGGCGGTGCGTTCATCGCATCGCATATCCGCATTCTCGAAGGCGGTCCTGTACCCGATTACGTGCACTTTCACAAGATCCGCTTTCAGACCATCTTCTGCCGCAAAGGCTGGGTGCGTCTTGTCTACGAGGGGCAAGGCGACCCGTTCATTCTGGAAGCGGGCGATTGCGTGCTTCAGCCGCCCGAGATCCGTCATCGCGTGCTGGAAAGTTCGGCAGGCGCGGAGGTGATCGAACTCGGTAGTCCGGCCGAGCACATCACGATGGCCGATCACGACATGGCGCTGCCTTCGCCTGTCTATGATCCCGACCACGACTTCAACGGTCAGCGCTTCGTTCGGCATGTCACAAAACATGCGCAGTGGAAAGCGTGGAAATCGCCGGGTTTCATTGCGACGGACACGGGCATCGGCGCGGCGACGAACGGACTTGCGGGCGTGCGCGTGGTTCGCCCACAGGGTGACGGACACGAAGCTTTGCGTATTCACGACACCGAGTTCTGCTTCTTCTTCGTGCTCGCGGGAAGTCTCGAAGTCCTGCAAGGCGATCAGCAATGGCGTCTTTCAACAGATGACAGCATCGCGATCCCGGGCATGCTTCCCTACGCGTTCAAGCATTGCAGCGCGGATCTGGAATTGCTCGAAGTGACCTTGCCCGCCAACTTCTCACTTTCATGATCCTCCACTAATGACGGAAGCTGCCGTCTTGCTCTTTACGGGCAGCACGTCGCCGCTGATTTGACAAAGCGCGATGCCCGTTCAGGCATCGCGCATTTGTCTGTTTGCGAACGACAAAAGAAGCCTTGCGTTTCTCGCAAACCCAGCTTGATAGATTGCGAATACAAGCGCTTTTTCGTGTGGGTAATCTGACCAGAGGAGTCGACGATCCGTGCGCTCCGTCCACGAAAGATTTCCCATCAAACCATTATTTCGTCATGCCAATGAAGATCAAGACAATATCGGCAGTCGCATTTCTCGCCGCTTGCGGCGTCGCGCACGCGAATAACAGCTCCGTCACGCTTTACGGACTCATCGACTATGGCGTGAACTATCAGAGCAATGCTGGCGGAGGGCGCGTATTCGGTGGTTCGAGCGGCATCATGCAAGGTTCGCGGTGGGGCTTCAGGGGCGTCCAGGATCTGGGCGGCGGACTGTCGGCCATCTTCCAGCTCGAGAACGGCTTCGACCTCGGTAAAGGCTCCGCGCTGCAGGGCGGCCTCCTGTTCGGGCGCCAGGCATATATGGGACTGTCGAGCGACAAATACGGCACATTGAGCGTGGGACGTCAATACGATTCGCTCGTGACTTTCGTCGAATCCCGCATGAATTCGGCGAACTATGGCGGCGGCACCACCGCGCATCCGGGCGATCTCGACAACCTCAACAACAGCAAGCGCGTGAACAACTCGGTGAAGTATACGAGTCCCAGCTTCGGCGGCTTCACCGTAGGCGGTGTCTACGGCTTTGGCGGGCAGGCGGGCGATTTCGCACGCAATCAGATCTGGTCCGTCGGCGCGGGCTACGACTATGGCAATTTTTCGGCAGGGGCCGCCTTCATGAACGTGCGCAACCCGAACCAGTCGTACTTTACGTCGACGCCCACGAACGTCGCCGGCGCCAATCTGAACAATATGGCGGCAAGCCCGGTCTACAGCGGGTATGCATCGGCGCACTCCTACCAGGCCGTCGCCGCGGCTGGCAACTACAAGCTCGGTCCGGCGACCTTCGGTCTCGTGTACAGCAACGTGCAATTCAAGGATCTTGGCGATACGTCGTCTGGCGCGAATCCGCTCAGACTGACAGGCACTGCCCGATTCAATACGGGCGAATTCAATTTCACCTGGTTCTGGACGCCGACTCTGGCGAGCGAACTCGTCTACAGTTACACACACGGCTCTGGAGCAGGCACGATCGGCAGTTCCGAATACAACACGATCTCGCTGTCGCTCGACTATTACCTCTCGAAGCGTACGGACGTGTATGTCATCAGCAGCACGCAGTTTGCAGGCGGCACGGACTCATCGGGCTACGCGGCGCGCGCCACGCTCAACGCGTTGACGGCATCATCGACGAACCGGCAGACTTTCGTTCAACTCGGGATTCGACACAAGTTCTGAAAACAGGTGCAAACTGAAAGGTGAAGCGCGCATACAATACAATTCCACGTGTTTTTTGTGAGCAATGTTTGCGTCATTAGAAAGCCGATAATGAGGCCCAACAGTGACCCGCTTCGATTGTGTACCGTGCGGCGCACGGCGGTTGGCGGTTTTGACAGAGGCCGACAGGCCATTTGGTGCCGAGGACGCGCTCATCTTCAATTCGGCACGAACACAGCATTGATGGTTATGGACTCGACCAGGGAATTAAGGAAGCAGGATTTCGCTCAGAACGCTCGCTAGAGGCTTGGCGTGTCTAGCACGCTCAAAGGTCCCACCCATCTGGGTTGCCTGGCTCATGCGCGCCGAGGCTTCGTCGACGCGCTCAAGGGCGTGATGAAACCGGGCGGCCGTGCTGCGCAGGCGCTGGAATACTTCAAGGCGCTGTAGCGGGTCGAGGCGTTCGCCAAAGCTGATCTGCTCGAAGGCGCCTCGCGCGTGAATATACGCACTGGCTGCGTCAGTACAGCGTGCCACTACTTGAAGCGCTCAGAGAGTGGCTGGACGAACAGGCGCCGCAGGTCCTGCCAGAAACTCTGCTGGGCAAAGCGTTCTCATACACGCTGCAACGTCGAACCCTGCGCCTATCTCGTGCACGTCCTTAGCGAATTGCCGAAGCGCGCATCGGACGCCGACGTGACTGATCTCTTGCCGTTCAACTTCGCAAAGCTCACCCTCGCTCCTCGAGCTTGATCTGCCAGACACATCTACCTTCGCGCACGCTTCCAACCTCGGTGTGCGAAATCGCGCGCTTACGGTCATTCGTGTGGCGGGAGCCAGCGCGCCGGATTGGCGCCGGTCGGTTCTATTTCGAGACACCAGCGTCCGAGGATCCCGGATTGCTGCCGCCGACGGACGTTCTTGTCCTGTTAGCTTCAGCCACCTTGCGTTCCGCCTTGCGCAAGTTCGCGGGATAGTTGGAGCCATCAGTCGGACTGAAGCCTGCCTCCTCAACCTGCCGCAATTCTTCCTGAACCTGGGCGCGTGTTACAGACTGCGCAAACGCGGTCGCCGAGGCGAAGCATGAAATGACAATAAGGCTACAGCGCAGTGTGTTCATTTTGGACCGCCCATGGGAATTAAAAAACGCCGTCGCTCACGAACCCATACATAGCGTGCACGGATCCTTCGGCGACACCCTGAATCACAAATCAGGGAATACCCTTATTATAGGTCAGTCTTCAAGAAATCAGCACTCGCGGTGTCGTCTATATAAAACTGATTCGCACTCCGTCGAATCGATAGAGGCCATGACTAGTTATAGCCAAGGATTGCGACAGATCGGATGTCGGGCCGATCATAAACGTCCGAGACGAGGGTGAGCGTCGGAACCACAAGCAATTGCGCGTAAGGCGAAGTCATGGTGCGGTCCGCGCATGCCCTTTTTTCGCTCCCGGACTTGCCCTGCATGGATTCTGTCGGCTTGAGATGTTCACTCTTCACTTTGCGATCCCCTTAATCATCGATAATCGGCTCAATGCGGTTTCCCGGCTTTCCCGGAACGGCGCAATGGAATTCGCGTGCGCCTGCGACCTGACCTCATTCAATTTCAGATGGCCTACTCATCCGGATATTTTTCCGGTATGCGCACGCGAATCAGCCGGTCAAGCTTTGACTTGCACTCAGTAAAGGCCCTACACGAAACCGATCCGATCTGGTCATCGTAGATCTGCATGACGCGCTCAAGGGTTCCGACAGCCTCGTCATCGGGTTCCCATCCGGGTCCTTGCTCTGCACGGCAAGCGAGCTGATCCAGGGCTTTCTCTGCATCACAGTAGAACCGATAATCGGCAGCTCCATAGCCGGCCTTCCACATGAAAAACGACATGTAGGTGACGCGCACCATTTCATATAACAGGTGGCGCGTCCCGTCCCCGTTGCAACATGCGGCAAGCGTCAGATGACCAGCCAACGACAGCTCACGAACGTAGTCGCCTGGCAGGGGTAACAGCATCTGCTTGGGTACCGCGACACGTCGCGGTTGCTTTGGGGACCGCGCTTTACGCTTGCTTCGAGGCATTTTTTAAAACGCTCTGCTTCATGGCCCGACCCGATGGCAGTGCTTCCGGCACGTCCGTTGTGTGCGCATCGAGACCACACGCTCAATGCATATTCGTCAGTCGCTGAGGCACAGAGGCAACGATCTTCACGAACTCCGTAGCATCGAGCGAAGCTCCACCAACCAATACCCCGTCAATATCGGGTTGGTTGAAAAGTTCGCGCGCGGTCGATGCCTTCACGCTGCCGCCATAGAGAATCGAGACCTCAGATAGTGTCGACGACGACGTGTCGAGCACCTGACGAAGGAACGAATGAACCTCCTGTGCCTGATCTGCGCTCGCGCTGCGCCCGGTACCGATGGCCCACACCGGTTCATAAGCCACGACGATGCGTGAAGCCTGCTCTTCCGTAAGGCTGTTCAGCACCGCCGACAACTGACGCTCGACGATGCTGTTGGTTTCGCCAAGCTCCCGCTCGGTCAGCGTTTCGCCGACGCATACGACAGGGGTGATCCCTGTCTCGATACACCGCAGAGCTTTTGTTCCGACAGCCTCCGATGTTTCGCGATGGTAGGTGCGCCTTTCAGAGTGGCCCACCAGCGCATAGGCGGCATTAAACTCGGATGCCATCCTCGATGAGATCTCGCCGGTGTACGCGCCCTCAGCGTGCGCGGAGATATCCTGGACGCCCCACCGCACTGTTGATCCCGCAAGGGCATTGCGAACTTGCGGAACGTAGAGGAACGGTACGCACACCGCAACTTCGCAATGTTCGCCACTAGCGCTCACGCCGCCCGTTAGCTCATTGAGCAAACGGTCATTGAACGCGAGTGTCCCGTTCATCTTCCAGTTGCCCAATACAATCTGCTTTCTCATCCTGTTACCTCATCCTGATCGTCAATCGCCGTCATGCCGCATGACGCTGATACTGGCGACGCAAATACTCCGCCCGGTCTCACCTGCTAACGTTGTAGAACGCCGACTTGCCCGGGTAGCTGGCGATTTCGCCGAGATCTTCCTCGATACGCAGCAGCTGGTTGTACTTCGAGATACGGTCGCTGCGCGAGAGCGAACCCGTCTTGATCTGACCGGCGTTCAGGCCGACCGCGATGTCCGCGATCGTCGAGTCTTCCGTTTCGCCCGAGCGGTGCGAGATCACAGCCGTGTAGCCCGCACGCTTGGCCATTTCGATCGCCGCGAAGGTTTCCGTCAGCGTGCCGATCTGGTTGATCTTGATCAGGATCGAATTCGCGATGCCCTTTTCGATGCCTTCCTTCAGGATGCGCGTGTTCGTCACGAACAGGTCGTCGCCGACCAGCTGGATCTTCTTGCCGAGCTTGTCGGTCAGAATCTTCCAGCCTTCCCAGTCGCTTTCGTGCATGCCGTCTTCGATCGAGACGATCGGGAACTTGTCGGCGAGCGTCGCGAGGTAGTCCGCGAATTCCGCCGACGACAGTTGCAGGCCTTCGCCGGCGAGCTGGTACTTGCCATCGTGATAGAACTCGCTGGCTGCGCAGTCGAGTGCGAGCAGCACGTCTTCACCGGCGCGGTAGCCTGCCTTTTCGATCGCTTGCAGGATGGTCGACAGGCACTCGTCGTTGCTGCCGAAGTTCGGCGCGAAGCCGCCTTCGTCGCCGACTGCCGTGCTCATGCCGCGATCCGACAGGATCTTCTTCAGCGCGTGGAACACTTCGGCGCCGCAGCGCAGTGCTTCGCGGAAGGTCGGCTGGCTGACGGGGACGATCATGAACTCCTGGATGTCCAGGCTGTTGTTCGCGTGCGCGCCGCCGTTGACGATGTTCATCATCGGGACGGGCAACTGCATCGCGCCCGAGCCGCCGAAGTAGCGGTACAGCGGCAGGCCGGCTTCTTCAGCGGCAGCCTTCGCGACGGCCATCGACACGGCCAGCATCGCGTTCGCGCCAAGGCGCGACTTGTTGTCGGTGCCGTCGAGTTCGAGCAGCGTCTTGTCGAGGAAAGCCTGCTCGGAAGCGTCGAGGCCCATGATCGCTTCGGAGATTTCGGTGTTGATGTGCTCGACAGCCTTCAGCACGCCCTTGCCGCTGTAGCGGCCGGCTTCGCCGTCACGCAGTTCGATCGCTTCACGCGAGCCCGTCGACGCGCCCGACGGCACAGCCGCGCGGCCCATCGTGCCCGATTCGAGCAGCACGTCGCATTCGACGGTGGGATTGCCTCGCGAATCGAGAATCTCGCGACCAACTACATCAACAATTGCGCTCATAAGCCTGCCAGTGAGAAGTGGGTTGAAACGTCACAGGAGGATTTTGGCCCATATTGTATTTATTTGCAACGTAGTACAATCTCTAATCAGAACTGGCCCGGGTCGCGACGGCCTGGGTACACAACCGCCTGAGGAGAAGTTAGATGGAACTCGAATCGCGAATTCGCGAGGAAATCTGCACGGTAGGCGCCAGCCTTTATGACCGCAGGTACACCGTCGGCAGCGCGGGGAACATCAGTGCGCGCCTGGATGACGGATGGCTTATCACGCCCACCGACGCGTGCCTGGGGAGGCTTGACCCGAACGACATTGCAAAAGTTAGCGTTGACGGACAGCACGTGTCGGGCGGTCGCCCATCGAAGACACTCGCACTCCACCGCAAGATCTACGAAGGTTCACCCGAAACACGAGGCGTCGTTCATACGCACTCAACAAATCTGGTTGCGCTTACGTTGGCAGGGGTATGGCGCACGGACGACGTACTCCCTCCGATTACGCCTTACTATGTGATGAAAGTCGGTCACGTGCCGCTCATCCGGTATCGACGTCCGGGTGCGCCTGAGGTCGCAGCAGAGGTGGCGGGTTGGGCCCCGAAAGTACGGGCTGTCCTGCTGGAGCGGCTCGGTCCGGTAGTATGGGAAAAGTCGGTATCGCAGGCATCATTCGCACTCGAGGAACTCGAGGAGACGGCAGCACTCTGGATGTCGCTTGGTCGATCGTCAGAAGCGCTGCCCGATGAAGCCATCGAAGAGCTCCGAAACACTTTTGGCGCGCGTTGGTAAGTTCGACGCGGCAGCTTTCCGCCTAGCATTCGTACGAAGCCATGAACGAACCCACGGAAAAACAGGTTCACGACCAGTCGCTGCTCGGCATCTATGATCATCCGACAGATGTCACCGCCGGCCAGTGGAGCGTAAGCCGCTCCGATCGACCACACATGTATCGCATTGCGCATCGTCGCTCCAGCGGCGAAATGCATATTGATACGGTGGTCGACCTTGACAACCTTGAATCCAAATTGCAGAAGTGGCGCCGCGAAGGCTTCGTGCGGCACGAGACGGACATGCCCAAGAAGGAGCCCGCTCATCGCGCGACCTTCATGAAGGACCTGCGAGCATCGACGCCCTCTGATCGCGCGACCGCCCCTTTATCTGCTGGGACGGCAATTGTTGGTGGAGTACCGATGCCGCTCGGCGCGTCCGGTCCACTGGTGCCACCTGTGAATCCGGCTTACCTGTTCGCTGCGCGTTCAGAAAATGTGCTGTTCGACATTCTCGAAAATCGCCGGATCATGCTGATCGGCCATACCGGCACAGGAAAAACCAGCCTCATCGAACAGGTTGCCGCGCACACGAACCAGGGCGTGCTTCGTTCCAACATGAACGGCCAGACGACGGTAGGCGACTTTGTCGGCTTCTGGACGGTAAAGGGTGGAGAGACGATCTGGGTTGACGGCGTTTTGCCGACCGCAATGCGCGAAGGTCTGTGGCTCATCGTCGATGAAGTCGATTTTGCCGAGCCGGCCATTCTCGCGGTCCTCACGGCCGTACTTGAGCCGGGTGGACGTCTACTGCTGAAGGAAAAAGGTAACGAGATCGTCGCGCCCCATCCGTCCTTTCGTCTGTTCGCTACCGCGAATGCGGTGGGCTCGATGGGCCAGTACCGCCATCTCTATCAGGGCGCGAACCTGATGAACGAGGCTTTTCTGGACCGGTGGCGCGTTTATCACATCGACTATCTGTCGCGGGAAGACGAAGCGCGCGTGCTGGAGCGCACTTTCTCTGGACGCATCTCGCCCGAAATGGCACAGACGCTGGCGTCGATCGCAGCGGAGTGTCGCGAGGCTTTCATCCGCGAAGATCTGGCGAGTGCATTTTCGACCCGGAGACTGCTCGACTGGACCGAACTGATGCTGCGCACTGGCAACCCCGAGACTGCGGCTGGCCCGACCATCTATTCGAAGATTAGCGCAGAAGATGCAGCGTTGGTCCGCAGCATCATCCAGCATCACATTGCGCTTGACGACTGAGTATGACCGACGCGCCGATACGGCCTGACGACGAACTGCTTGCTCACCTGTCCCGGCTGGCACGAACGCTGACCGGGAACGATGAGATGGAAGTCGTCATGGCGGACGACGGCCCACAACTACGAGGCA
Source organism: Paraburkholderia sabiae (assembly GCF_030412785.1). Taxonomy (NCBI): domain Bacteria; kingdom Pseudomonadati; phylum Pseudomonadota; class Betaproteobacteria; order Burkholderiales; family Burkholderiaceae; genus Paraburkholderia; species Paraburkholderia sabiae. Next base: position 384,873 of record NZ_CP125297.1, on the reverse strand, counting down.
ACTGCATCGTCCTGCCCTCGAAACTCATCCGATCGGACGGATCGGTCGCGGTACTGACCGGCTATGTTGATCAACTTGCCGCACGCGCCCGTTTCTCGGCTCCGGATATTTTCGCCCGACTGCGTTCACCCGTTACGCGTCGGATCGCGCAGGTAATTGACGACCGTCGGGCGTGTGCACAACTCGTGGCAGGCCATCCTGGTAGTGCGTCGTTCTTCGCAGCGATGCGCATGGAACTGGCCCGTGACGCGGTAGAGCGCTGGCCGCAACTCGACTGGAAAGAAAAGCTTGTTTGGCGCGTCGAGCGGTTCCTCTGGGACGAACAGCCGGGCGCAATCGAGTCCAGCCCCTCGTTGACGGCCGCACTCGACGCAAGCGCAGACGTGCTCGCACAAGCCCGTATGGCGACCTCAACGAGCGACAGCGTCCGCGTCTCAATTGATTTCGTCAAACGGATCCGCGCTCTGGCCGCCGGCGATGTTAACAACATGATGTTCACCGCCGATGCTGACGGCACCCTCGACCCGGCGAGCGTCAAGAATGAATTCAAAACCGATGAGCCGGTGGGCACAGAGGCCTCCTCGTCATTCGATCCTTCGTCTATTAACGACGGTTCCGTTGCACAGACACAAGCTGATGCAACGGCCGAGCCATCTGGCGACGGCGTGTCCAGCGCGCAGCGAATGTCGCCGCAGAATCGCCCGATTTTCTCGGTGCCCATCACGACGCAGTTCGACGAAGTCGCAGATCTGACAGGCAAAGGAGACGCCGTCGACTGGAGAAAACTGCGTAGCGCCGCCCGAGCACAAACTGAACCGCTCAAGGTGCGGCTCGAACGGGCGCTGAAGGCCGACGAACAGACACACTGGAAACGCGAGCAGGAGCGCGGTGAACTGGACCGCCCTTCCCTAGTCAAGCTCGCCACGTCGCCAGGCTACCGCACGCCCTTCCGGACTCGGCGCGTCAGGCCAGGGCGCGACGCAGCTGTCAGTGTTCTGATTGACCGTAGCGGCTCGATGGCGGGTCGCAAAATCGAACTCGCGAGGCTTTGCGCGGCAGCGCTTGCTGACGCGTTGACTCAGCTCGGCTTCGCATGCGAGGTTTTGGGCTATAGCTCCATCGAGGATGCGCGCATGCGCAAGTATCACGAAGACTGGTTCGCCGCAGGAAACTCGCCCCGAGGCTTCAACCGGTTTGTCGAGCGCCTGGACCTGCAGGTCTACAAACGCTTTGATTCAGACAACCTCAACGGGCTGGCATGCATTGAATGCGGCCACGAGAACCCCGACGGTGAAGCATTGTCCTGGGCTGCGACGCGGTTGCTTGAGCGCCGCTCGCACCGCCATATTCTGATGGTGTTGTCGGACGGCTACCCCGCGACGGGCGACGGGAACCCGGCCATCCTTCAGACCGATTTGCGGGCGCGTGTCGAGGAGCTCCACTCGTGTGGAGTCGAGCTGATCGGCGTGGGCATACTCGACGACGCGGTCGAAGCGTTCTATCCGACCTGCAGCGTCGTAGAGCATCTGCAGGACTTGCCTGAGGCCGCGTTCGATGTGCTGGGTCGTACGCTTCTGAATCACAGGGATTGGATGCTGGAGAAGCCACGCGTCTGACGGCGCACCGAAGACTTGAGCAGGTAGTTTCTTCGCAGATTTCTGCGGAAGGGCTCTGTTCGAGCCACAGGAGACGCTCAACTTTCCGAACTGCGGTCATTCAGTCGATGCAGTCCAGCGCTCTTCGGTCGCCTTGCATCAGCCATTGAGTAGCGATACTGTTGGCCAGAGCTAGACGGCTGGCCCCTCTGGTGGCTCTTCCCGAATCGCAACAGCGATCGAGCTCCCGACGATCGCGAATATTCCGATGACTGGAACGACGCCCAGTGTTTCGCCCCACACGAAAAACCCGAAAAGCGTTGCCCAAATGATACTTGTGTAAGTGTAGGGAGCCAGTTTTGCAGCACTGTCACGCCTTACTGCAACCGTAAAGAGGAGTTGACCGGCCGTTGCGAATGACGCCAGCAGTGCCATGGTTAGCAGGTCCTTGTGCGTCGGCGTACGCCAGGAAAAGAAAAGAGAGAAGGCAGTAACTACGGTTCCGAAAGCTGTAAAGAAGAGCACTGTGATGGTTGAGTCGTCGCTAACCTTGAGCTTGCGAATCTGAATCATTGAGAGAGCACCACACAACGCGCTAGCAAGAAGCAAACAAGGGCCCATGAGATTCGACACGCTGCCTTGAGGTCGGACCACGAGAAGGACTCCGAGAAAGCCTGCGAACGCGGCGACGGCATTTCGCGCGAGTAAGCGCTCCCCGAGCAAAATGGGCGCGAGAAGGACGACAAAGATCGCCTCTGAGTAGACGATCGCCACCGCCTCACTTAGAGGCAAATACGGCAAGCCCGCGAAAAACAGTGCAGAGGCACCGAGAAGAGTGATGGCACGCGCCATTTGTCCGCGCAGATCGACATTTTGAATACGCTTGCCTAACGGGCCGCCACGAAGACTCACCAACAACGCTGGGATCACGCCAAACAACATGCGGAAGAAAGTTACCTCGTTCGCTGGATAGTTCAGTGCGACCGCTTTCCCCAACGCATCGACGACCGCGAAACAAAACATCGAAACGACTACGAGAGCGATTGTTTGATATTGGGCGGAAGGATTGGAGACTGACACGTTGGCGCGCATATTTGTAGGCAGCATGAAGTTTCTGTGTTAGCGAGCGCAATTGTCAACTATCCGTCGTCGCATGTCGAATGACCGTATATGGACTCCTCCTCGTTTGCAAACACGTCGCTTGTCAAGCCTCGGTGTCGATTGCTCACGTATATCCGTACATGGACTCCCGCCTATGAGCAAGATCGGTGTGCATTTTGAAGGTCTCGACTGCGTCCGTACATTCGGCTTTTTATGTGCCGGCCATCGGCACGAGCCATCATGGACGTTTGCGCGCTTGTCCCTCATCGGCCTCCTGGCTTCTTGATGCAGCCGCCGGATATATCAGGATCTACAAGCGCCGGTCCGACCGGTTCGCCATGCTTGCCGCTTCTTGCGCAATCGTGGATGGAGTGAAATTACTTCGATGCGTTACAAGCGAGCTACGCCAGCCTGAAGCTGTCATTGCTCGTCAGTATTGCCCACGCAATTCGCGCCGTCTTGTTCGCGAGCGCGATTGCAGCGATGCTCACGTGGCGGCGCTGCATCACAGCTTTGATCCAGCGACTATGTCGGTCGTCACGACGGTCTACAAAGCGCATTACAGCGCGCGCGCCCTGGACCAGCAGGGTGCGGAGATAGGTGTCGCCATGCTTTGTGATGCTGCCCAGCTTTGACTTGCCACCGCTTGATCGCTGCCTGGGCGTCAGACCCAACCACGCTGCGAACTGCCGCCCGTTCCTGAACTGCTGTGGATCTCCGACGCCGCTGAACAATGCGGTTGCTACGAGCGGTCCAATCCCGGGTACCGTAGCGAGACGCTGGCAGCTTTCATTGCGTTTGAATATCTCGGCAATCTCGGAAGCGAGTTCGTCGATCCATCGCTGTAACGCTGCCAACTGTTCGATGTACATTGAGCCAAGCCGTCGAAGCAGGATCGTGATGCGGGCATCAGCATCATTCACGAGTGCCACGACACCCTGTCTTAAATGAACGATACCCATTGGAAAGATGAACCCCTCTTCGGCAAACATGCTTCGTATCTGGTTTGATTTCGCTGTTCGCTCGTGAACGAGCCGCTCACGCATACGATGAACCGACTGCAGTGACTGCTGTTCAGCGCTTTTGATCGGTACCGGATGAATGCCAGGTCGTGACACCGCCGCGCAGATGGCCGAAGCGTCATTCGCATCGTTCTTGCCACCGACCAGAAAGGGTTTCACATATTGCGTTGGCAGAAGGCGCACCGTATGCCCTTGCGAGCTCAGTTCACGGGCCCAGAAGTGCGAACCATGACACGCTTCGATGCCGATCAGGCTTCGTTCCAGTTTCGAGAAGAACTTCAACACATCTGCTCGACGGAGCTTCCGCTGTATGACAGGTCTGCCACCACGATCGACGCAATAAACCTGGAATACGTTCTTCGCAATATCGAGACCAATGGTGAGCGCAGGCATAGATGTTCTCCCGGAAATTGGTGAGATCAGTGTCGCCCCGAAGGGGGCGGGAGTCCATACCATCAGTCTCGTACAACTGTGCCTCTGTGAGGCAACGGACCCTGATGGGCTATTCGCGCGCTGACTCCCAATCGCTCCTACGGGCTCAAGGCCTCGGTCAGTCACGGGTTTGATCAGCGCCGGTTCGACCTGTTGGCCATCGTGCGACTTGTTTTGCAATCGTGGATGAAGGTACTGCTGGTAGTTACTGTTTCAATGTGCGGCAAGTTCCGGCTGGTAATCGGTTTCCCGTGTAATCATCGCCCAGGCTATGCGTGCGGTTTTGTTTGCTAGCGCTACGGCTGCAATGTTCGGATGCCGGCTGCCCGCTATGCGCATGACCCACAGACTTAGCGCATCAGTCCGTCGACGGGCCATCTGGATCATCGCGCGTGCGCCGTGGATTAACAGGCAACGCACGTAAGCGTCACCTCTCTCTTGCAATTACCCACATCTCCAGCGCGAAACCTGGTAACCTGGCATACGTCACATTCCATACGCACGCGGGATGGCCGGTAAGCGACACGCGGATGATCGTTCGTGGTTCGATCTGGAAGTCCAGGGAAGCGAATTCCAGGACACCAGGCTGCGCCGCCGCTTCGCAAGCCTGCTCGAGAAGCTGTGGGACGGCATGGGGCAGACGATCCCGTTCGCCTGTCAGGACTGGGCTTCGACCAAGGCTGCGTACCGGTTTCTGTCCAATGACCGCGTCAGCGAACACGATATCCTGAGCGGACATTTCCAGGCGAGCGCCGAGCGTGTGAAGGCCACCGATGGGCCGGTGCTTATCCTGCAGGACACGACCGCATTCTCGTACCAGCGCGAGCGTCCCGAACTCATCGGCTACACGGGCAAGACGACCCTGCGCACGGGGAAGAACGGCAGGGGCCCGCGACGACCGCTCACGCAATGCGGCATCCTGATGCATTCGAGTCTTGCTGTTACTGCCGATGGATTGCCACTTGGTCTGGCTGCAGTGAAATTCTGGACAAGAAAGCAGTTCAAGGGGGCTTCTGAACTCAAGCGTCATATCAATCCCACGCGCGTACCGATTGAGGAAAAGGAAAGCTGGCGCTGGCTGGAAAATATGCGCCAGTCGACTGAACTTCTCGACGATCCTGTGCGTTGCATTCACATCGGTGACCGGGAAAGCGACATCTACGAGCTGTTTTGCACCGCATATGATCTTTCCACCTACTTCCTCGTGCGTACCTGTGTCGACAGGCTCGCGGGAGATGGTCAGCACACGATCTCCAAAGCCATGCGGCAGGTTCAGGTAAAGGGACTCCATCGCGTCGAGCTTCGCGATGCGAAGGGCCGTCCGATGACCGCGACGCTCGAACTGCGCTATGCGCCAATGACTGTTCTGCCGCCCATCGGCAAGCAGAGCCGCTACCCCGCGTTACAGCTAACAGTACTTCACGCGCAGGAGCGAGATCCGCCGCCCGGGCGTGCCCCTATAGAATGGAAACTCATCACCAACCTGCCGGTCCGCTCTCGTGCCGAGGCAATCGAGAAACTTGACTGGTATGCAATGCGCTGGAAAATCGAAACCTTCCACAAAATCCTGAAGTCGGGCTGCAAGGCCGAAGAGTCCCGACTTCGTACAGCCGACCGGCTAACGAACCTGATCGCAGTCTTCTGCATCCTGAGCTGGCGCATATTCTGGATCACCATGCTCGGCCGCTCGGCGCCACGGGCCGCAGCCGAACTCGCGTTCACACGCACCGAAATCGACCTGCTTGAACACGTCGTTCAGGACACGTCTCATAACGCACAGGCACCACCGCTCGTGCGCAACGTCATCAGGCTCGCCCAGCTCGGTGGTTACCTTGCGCGTGCCAGTGACCCTCCGCCGGGCAATACCGTGATGTGGCGTGGGATGCGACGTCTGACTGACATCCAGATCGGCTATGAACTCGCGCTAAAAAGAAGTGGGTAATTGCAAGCACCTCTCTTGCTAATCCCTAGAAGCCGCTCTTTGCCACCGGAGCTGTTTTGTCTGGGTGTCAGTCCGAGCGACGCCGCCATCTGCCGGCCATTGGAAAACTGTCGGGCATTGCCCACGGTTGCGATCAACGCCGTTGCAACCATTGGCCCAACGCCGCGTAATTGCTGCAAACGTCTGGCGACGGGATCGGATGCGGCAATCGCAGCAATTTCACGATCGAGTTCGCGAATCCGGTCGTCCAGGGAGCGCAGGTCCTCCCACAGCCCCGTGAGCAGACGCCGGAATCGGTCGCTCAGACCGCTGTTTACGTCTTCTAGCCAGACAGGAACAGCGCGGCGCAACTGGAGAATCTCTCGGGGCGCCACAATGCCATATTCGGAGGTCAGGCCGCGAATCTGGTTTGCCTTTGCGTTACGTTGCTCCATTAATCCGGCGCGGACGCGGTGAACCGCCTGCACGTCCTGCTGCTCGACGGTCTTGACGGCAACAAAGCGCATTCCAGGCCGGCTCATCGCTTCACAGATAGCTTCGGCGTCGTTTGCGTCGTTTTTGTGACTCTTGACGTATGGCTTCACAAACTGCGGGGCTATCAGCTTCACGGTATATCCGATCGCCTGAAGACGTCGCGCCCAGTGATGCGCACTGCCGCAGGCTTCCATGCCTATCACGGCATGCAGAGGAACGGTCCGTTGCACGACATCCAGCCATTCCAGACGGGTAAGCTTGCGGCGCCATATTGCTTTCTCGCTTCGATCGACGCCATGCATCTGGAAAACGTTTTTGGCGAGATCAATCCCAACACGAATCATGTCCATTTCAGGTTCCTCCTCGTTGACTGGTCGAACGCGACGACAATCATGCGCCGTGCGCCGCGAGCCAGCCGGGTGAGGAGGAGTCCATCCCATTGCTTCTGGCCTATTCCGTTGAAAAACTCGCCTAGGAGTCGAGTTCTCGGGTATCCTGGAATCCATCGATCGACGGGAGTGCAGCGTCATGATGGGTCAGCGGAGCGGCGATCAGGACCGGCTTTTTTACACGTTCAACCTGGATGATCACATTCCGAAAGACCATCTGTTACGCGGTATAAATCACTTCTTCGATGCCGGCGACCTCCGAAAGCACATGGCGCCGTTTTACAGTCATACGGGGCGCCCATCTATTGATCCAGAGTTGATGATCCGCATGCTGATCATCGGATACTGCTTTGGAATTCGCTCCGAACGGCGTCTGTGTGAAGAAGTCCATCCCAATCTGGCGTATCGCTGGTTTTGCCGTCTCGGCCTTGACGATGCGGTTCCGGATCACTCGACCTTCTCAAAGAATCGCCATGGCCGGTTTCGCGACAGCGATATGCTCCGCCATGTATTCGAATCAGTTTTGCGTCGCTGCATGAAAGAGGGACTCGTAGGAGGCGAAGGGTTCGCGATCGATGCGAGTGTGATCAAGGCCGACGCAAATCGCACCCGAGGCATCGCGGGGACTGAAACAATCGACAGGAGTCGCGGTGAAGGACCCAGCCGCGCGGTGCGCGAGTATCTGGCGACGCTCGATGAGAACGACGATGATGCCCATGCCGTGGACGCATCGCAGGAACCTGCCACGCAGCCTAAGAACATTTTGCTGACCGATCCGGCTGCACGTTGGACCGCAGCGCCTGGTGGCCCGGCGTTCTACGCCTACTCGACCAACTACCTGATTGATCTGCACGCAGGAATCATCGTAGATGTTGAGGCCACACCCGCATACCGCACACAGGAGGTGAACTCGACCACCGCGTCGATGCTTGCCTGGATGATCAATGACAAGGCTATCGAGCCGCAAGTTCCGGTATGGGAGAAAGGGGCACGGAGCGACGAGACCTTCTCGAATAGCGAGTTTCAATGGCTTGAGCAAAGCAACAAATATCGCTGCCCCGCTGGACACGCACTGCGCAGCGAACGGCGTCCATTCAAGAGTCCGCGCACGCACATCACCAAGGCCAACACTGTCGTCTATCGATCAAACCAGTTGGACTGCACTGGACGTGTACTGAAGAATCAATGCTGCCCAAACACACCGATACGAAAGATTGCCCGAAGTGTCTACGAATCAGCACGTGATAAGGTAAGGGCTATTGCGAAGACACCGGCATATCGGCAGTCACGCAAAGATCGCAAGAAAGTTGAGATCCTGTTTGCCCACCTCAAACGTGTCATGAAGCTGGATCGTCTTCGGTTGAGAGGACCTTCAGGCGCACACGACGAGTTCTTGCTGGCTGCAACCGCACAGAATTTGAGGCGAATGGCGAAGTGGTTGATGCCAAAGCAGGAGGAGGTGAAAAATGCATCCGCTTGAAAGGAATCGCGGCATGCATCCGCGGATGCAATGTCATCGGAAAGAACGTTGAGCGCGTCGATCGTATGCCAAAACATGACCGCATTCGCCCAAAACAGAGTTTTTCAACGAAATAGGCCGACTACAGCCTGTCCGCAGGCCGGCCCCCGGATTTCTGCGAAGAACAAAAAAAGCCCGCTAAAGCTAGCGGGCCAAATCCATATCGTGGAGATATGGAGGAGACGTAGTTGCCTTCCCTGCCAGACAGGGTTACGGCGCCAATGCCAGTGCTTTCTCGAAGAAATCCTTCGTCCCGAAGTTTCCTGACTTCAGCGCGAGCGCAAGCTGTTCCTTTCCATTGCCGATCGTCCAGGGAACGCCGGGGTCAATCGGTGCGCCGATTCGCAACGCGGACACGTGCAGCGCCTTGACCACAGCGCCCGAAGTCTCACCGCCTGCGACGACCAGTTTGCGCACACCGTGCTGTTCTACCAGCGCACGTGCGATGGTCGCCAGTGCGCGCTCCATCAGCGCACCTGCCTTCTCGACGCCCAGCTTCTCCTGGGCGCGCTTGACGATTTCCGGCGTCGCGCTTCCGTAGATCAACACGGGTTCAGCCGAAACGCGCTGCGCGGCCCATGCGATCGCTTCGTCGATCTGACGGTCGCCGTTCGCAAGCTCGAGCGCATCAAGCTGGAATGCCTGACGCGATGCCTTCCAATGCTCGACCTGTCCGTTCGTCGCGACAGAACAGCTTCCTGACAGGACAGCACCATGTCCCGTGATTTCAGGCAGAGTTGATGCCGTCGACGCCGCGGCGCTCAACTTGCCAGCAGAACGAAAGTTTTCCGGAAGTCCCATTGCGACGCCCGAACCGCCTGTCACAAGCGGATGGCCAGACAGGGCGGCGCCGATGCTGAGCAGGTCCTGATCGGTCACGGCATCGACGATGGCGTATTTCACGCCATCCGCTCGCAGCGCATCGAACTTCGCAGTGATCGCAGCCGGCCCCTTCGATACCGCATCAAGCATCACTGATCCGACCTTTGCATGCGTCTGGCTCCGCAGCACACGGGCCAGGTTTGCGTCGGTCATCGGCGTCAGCGGGTGATTCCGCATGCCCGACTCGTTCAGCAGCACGTCGCCGACGAACAGATAGCCTTTGTATATGGTTCTGCCGTTCTCGGGAAACGCCGGACAGGCGATCGCAAAGTCGACGCCTAGCGCCTCGGCCAGCGCATCGGCGACCGGTCCAATGTTGCCCTTTGCTGTCGAATCGAACGTAGAACAGTACTTGAAGAAAAACTGCTCACAGCCAGCCTTGCGGAGCCATTCAAGCGCGGCGAGCGACTCGCGCACGGCCTCCTCCGGATCGCAAGTGCGGGACTTCAACGCGATGACAATAGCGTCGGCGTCCGGCACCTCCTCCTGCATGGGCACACCAATGATCTGGACAGTTCGCATTCCCCCGCGGACCAAAGTACTGGCGAGGTCTGTACCACCTGTGAAATCGTCGGCGATGCAACCAAGTAAGGGCTTGCTCAAAGGAAACTCCCGATATGAATCATGCTGCGTGCGAGCCGAAGCCGAACAGCTTCGTCGCGTTTTCCACGAGCAGTTTGTGTCGTTGCGCGGGCTCCGGTGCCCAGCTTTTCACCAGCGTAAAGTTACGGCCTTCGTCTTCGCTGCGAAACGGTTCGATATCCGTGGGTTTGGCATCGGCGGGACGCTCACTGCCTCCCGTGTGCGGCCAGTCGCTTCCCCAGATCACCTGATCCGGTGCGGCCTCGACCAGCGTCTGGCCGATTCGCGCGGTATCGGCGTAACCAGGCTTCAGAAGCGAAATCTGATACGGCCCGGACAGCTTCACGAAGACCTTTTTCGACTGCATCATGCCGATCAGCGCGGACATGCCGAACTGCTCCGGACCATCTGCCGCCTTCGCCAATCCAAAGTGATCGATGACGACGGGATGCGGTTGAACCTGGATGCGCTTTGCCAGTTCATCAAGGATCGGCAAGGCTGCATAGACCTGAATGATCAACGGCTTCCCGCGCAGGGTGTCCACTGTCTGTTCAAGCCGTGTGATGGCCGAGTTGAAGTTCCGGTCCTTACCAACCTCCAGATTGATTCGCACGCCCACCACGCCTGCACCTGCCAGGTCGTCCAGTTGCTGGCCGGAGAACGTCGAGTCGATTACCGCGACACCACGGGCGTCCTTTCCGAGCTGGCCAAGTGCATCGATCAGACACGAGTTGTCCGTTCCGTACACGCTCGGCTGGACGAGCACGGTACGGTGCACGTGGATAGCAGCATGGAAGCGCTGAAGATCCTGCACAGTCGCCGGCGGCGGGGTGTACTTGCGCTTCGGCGAATAGGGGAACTTCGCAGGATTGAAGATATGGCAGTGCGAATCCACGACGCCTGAAGGCACATTGAAACCGATGGGGGACATGTGCCCTAGTTCCTTTCCCATGACTTTCCCAAAACCGATGAATGACGTTGCCCCGAGTGCTGCACCCGTTGCAACCAGCATCTGCCGGCGATTGACCATTTGCTGTCTCCCTCTGATTCTTATCGGTGTATCCGCCAAAACGAGCGTGGGCGCACGAAGCGCCCACGAAGCAACTCATCAGCCCGCGATCACGCGTGCGACTTCGTCGCCGAACGCCTTGCATCCAAACGTGCCGCCCAGGTCCGGCGTGCGCGTTGCCGGGTTCTCGAGAACCTTGTCGACAGCGGCTTCCATTGCGTTGCCAGCCTCGACGTACGCCGGGTTGTTGTGGTGCTCACCCATCCACTGGATCAGCATCGCAACGGAGAGGATCATCGATACCGGATTCGCCTTGTCCTGACCGGCGATGTCAGGCGCCGAGCCATGCTGTGCCTGGGCGCAGCAATGCGTGTCGCTCGCCATCATCGAACCAGCCAGTCCCAGGCTGCCCGACAGTTCGCTCGCCAGATCGCTGATGATGTCGCCGTAGAAGTTCGTAGCCACCAGCACGTCGAAACGTTCGGGCGAGCGCACCAGGTGCGCCGTCGATGCATCGACGAGCAGGTCGTCGACCTGCACTTCCGGGAAATCCCTGGCGACATCGCGCACGCATTCCAGGAACAGGCCATCCGTCATGTGGAAGCTGTTCGCCTTGTGAATCGCCGTCACCTTCTTCTTGCGCTTCATCGCCAGCTCGAATGCGCGACGCGCAATGCGCTCGCTGCAATGCCGCGTGATCTTGCGCAGCGAGATGGCCATGTCGGGACTCGGCATCAGCTCTGCCCATCCCTTGGTCATGTTGCGGTCCGGATAGAAACCTTCCGTCGCTTCGCGCATGATCACGAGATCCATCGTCTTGCCCTCGCGCATGTTCGAGGTCAGGAACGGTCGCGTACGCGCCGGACGGACGTTAGCGTAGAGATCCAGGCCGATACGGAAGCCGGCCGATACGTTACGACCGCCCTTTTCCGGAACCGGGTAGTCCGCATGCGACTGCGTGCCGAGGATGATGCCGTCATAGGTCTTGGCTTTTTCCAGCACTTCGTCGCGCAGCGTCGTGCCGTACTTCTCGAGACTCACGAAGCCGACGTCGTCGTAGTCGAACGACAGGTTCAGGCCGAATTTCTTGTCTGCAGCTTGCAATGCCGCCATAGAGGCGGCGGTAATTTCAGGACCGATACCATCGCAGGGCAAAACCAGAATACGCATCTCAATTCTCCGTAGGGGTAGGCAGCTAGCGCCAAATAATTCGATAACAGATTGTACGCTATTACCTCATGATACAATCTAAGGGTTTGTTCTAGGGCCAAAATCAGCCTTTAGCGTCCATATGCCTGCCATCACATATTGGCTTGGAGGCGATAGAAGAACAGACGAGTCGGCACTAGCGCTCCCGCCTCGTCTTGTCCATGGCTGGCTACGGACCACATCTAACGTCATGCAAGGACCCGCCGCCATGGCCTAGCCAAGCGAAGTCGCTCAGGATTTCCTGAACGCCGGCTGCTGCGCCACGCGCTCGGCTCGACCGCTGCCCGGTGCTTCAGAGCGCCCAACGATCAGCACGATGATGCCGCTCAACGCCAGGAAGCCACCCAACATAGCGAGCGCCCAGACATACGAATGCGTTGCCTCCCGGATCCAGCCCGTCAGATACGGACCCACGAAGCCGCCAAGATTACCGAAGGCGTTGATGAATGCGATGCCTGCGGCCGCTGTAGTTCCGGAGAGCATGGCGGACGGCAGCGTCCAGAACACCGTGTTGGAAACCCAGAGTCCCGTCGCGGCCACGCAGAGTGCGGCCATCGCACCCCACGGATTGGCGGTGAGGCTCGCCACGACGAAGCCAGCGGCACCGAGGAATGCCGGCAACGCGATATGCCACTTGCGCTCGCCCGTCTTGTCCGAATGACGTCCGATGAGAACACTCGCGATCGCCGAAAAGACATAGGGAATTGCAGAGGCAACACCGACCTCAAAAGTATTGAGGGTACCAATGCTCTTTACGATCTGCGGCAACCAGAGCGTGATGCCGAAGAACGCAAGCAGGACGCAGAACTTGGAGAAAGCAAAGGCAAGCGTCTTTCCGTGAACAAAAATGTCACGTACGCGAACGGGGCTGTGACCGCGGCTTTCCTTCGCACGCGCCTCTTCGCTGATCTTCGTGACCAGCCATTCGCGCTCATCAGGTTCCAGCCACTTTGCATCCTCGGGCCGCTCGGTCAGCCAGACCAAGGTTACCGCGCCGATGATAATCGCCGGGATCCCCTCGATGATGAACAGCCATTGCCAGCCCGCGAAACCACCGAAGTGATGCGCGAAATGAAGAATTGCAGTCGACAGCGGTCCACCAATAATCACCGAAATGGGATTGCCCAACATGAAAACCGTGATGGCCTTTGCACGCTCTTCGGCGGGAAACCAGCGCATCATGTAAAAGACGAGGCCCGGGAAAAAGCCGGCTTCCGCCACACCAATCAGGGCGCGCAGCGTGAACAGCGATGCTTCGTTGAATACGAATGCCATCAGGGTCGCCAGAATGCCCCATGTGATCATGATGCGTGCGAGCCAGACCCGGGCGCCCACACGCTGCAGAATCATGTTGCTAGGCACTTCGAACGCGACGTATCCGATGAACAGGATACCTGCTGCAAATCCGTAGGTACTCGGCGAGAGGCCAAGGTCCTTGTTCATCTCGAGTGCTGCGAATCCAATGTTCACGCGATCCAGAAAGTTGATCAGAAACATGATGATCATGAAAGGAATCAGGCGTCTAGACACCTTCCCCATGGTTCGCGTGTGAATTTCGGGTTTCATTTGTTTGACCTCCAGTTATTGCTACAGGCCCCGTCTCCAGGGGCCATCTACGCTATCCGGCTCAGAGCAGAAATCCGGTACTGATGAAGTTGGAACGACGTCCGTCAACGATCGCGGTGAGCAGCGCCTTGTCGGATGAAGACTGCCTGGTCGCGACCATCGATCGGATCGAAAACGCGCGCAGAGCATCGCCAACCGATAACGTTCCCTCGGCCGAATCCTTGCGACCGGCAAACGGAAAGACGTCCGGTCCGCGTTGACACTGGCAATTGAGATTGACCCGGCACACCTGATTGACGAGCTGATCTGTCAGCAGACCGATCTGCTGCGGATCGTTACCGAACAGGCTGACCTGTTGCCCATAGGGCGAGCGGATGATGTAGTCGAGCGGTTCGTTAACGTCGTCGAACGGTACGACAGGAACCACGGGCCCGAACTGTTCTTCGTGGTAGAGCCGCATACGTTCGTTGACGGGATAGACGACTGCAGGACGGAACATCGTGCCGGCGCTTTCACCCCCACCCTCGTTCACCACGCATGCGCCATGCTTGACGGCTTCGGCTACGCACTCCGCCAGATACCGGGGCTTCTTCTGATCAGGTAACGGTGTGATCTGCACCCCAGGTTCCCAGGGCATGCCGCACCGGAGTTTTCCCACTGCCTCAGCGAATCGCGAAACGAAACTGTCCGCGATAGAGCGATGAACGAAGATGACCTTCAGCGCAGTACAACGTTGCCCGTTGAAGGACAGTGATCCCGCCACGCATTCGCGCACAGTAATGTCGAGATCAGCATCCGGCAGTACGATGGCCGGATTCTTGGCGTCAAGGCCGAGCACAGCCCGCAGGCGGTTCGATTTCGGATGCTGCTTCTTGAGCGAATCCGCGACGCGACTGGAACCGATCAGAGCGAGCACGTTGATCTCGCCGCTCCCCATCAGGTAAGGAACGATCTCCTCGCCCCTGCCATATATCGTGTTGATGACTCCGGCCGGGAACGCCTTCTGGAAGGCAAAGAGCAGCGGATAAAACAGCAGTGCTCCAAACTTCGGCGGCTTGAGCACAACGGTATTACCCATAATCAGCGCCGGGATCAGCGTTGTGAAGGTTTCGTTCAGCGGATAGTTGAACGGTCCCATGCACAACACGACGCCAAGTGGTGCGCGGCGAATCTGCGCGATCGTTCCGTCCACCACCTGGAAACGCGAGTTGCCGTTGTCGAGCTCCTTCAATGCTTCAACCGTAGCGGAGATGTATTCGACGGTCCGGTCAAACTCCTTTTGCGCATCCTGCCGCGTCTTCCCGATCTCCCACATGATCAGACGAACGACCTCCTCTCTGCGCTCAACCATCAGGCGAGCGAAGTGTTCGACACAGGCGATGCGCCCTGCCACCGTCATCGTCGGCCAGCGGCCGCGACCGCTGTCGTATGCCGAAACCGCAGCATCCAACGCTTCTCGCGCTTCTTTTGGTCCCCCGAGCGGATAGCTTCCCACTTCGGCAGGAACAAGCAGGCCATCTTCCTGCCGAAGATGTACTGCAGACAGAACCGTCTTGGTGTCGCCTTCATGGCGGCGCATTTCACCGCCAACCAAAGTCTCTCGTTGATGCAGCGGAGTAATGCGGGCATCCGCCGGAATGTCATTTGCCAGCGGAAACAACGCCGCCAGTTCGGAAATCTTCGTCACGATGCGGCTCCTGCTTGATATGGCTGAGATTCGTTCGTACTGGATTCGGCAGCGATCTCTGACGGCCAGACAATGCGCATCAGATTGGTCGACCCCGGCTTCCCGAAAGGAACGCCCGCAGCCACAACAAGCGGCCGCCCGTTTTCACAAAGACCTTCCGCCTGCGCGGCATCCGATGCAATAGCGACGATGTCCTCGATGCTCTGCGCATCGGCGCTCACGCGCGAACTGACACCCCAGACAAGCGCGAGCCTGCGGGCAACATCTACGTTCGGAGTCAGACTGAGAATCGGCGAGCGTGGCCGCACACGCGAGATGCGTTGCGCGGTTGCACCGGAGGATGTGTACGTGACGGCAGCGCCCAGCGGCAAAACATCGGATACCGTATTGATCGCAGCGCCAATCGCATCGGTAGGATTCGCGGAATGTTGTGCCGCCACCGCGTTCATCAATTGGCGCTGGAGCGGATCAGCCTCCGTGCGTCGGACGATCCGCGCCATCATCGCGACAGCGTCAACCGGATATGCACCCGACGCCGATTCTGCGGAGAGCATCACGGCATCGGCACCGTCGTACACCGCCGTCGCCACGTCCGATGCTTCAGCACGGGTCGGCGTAGGCGTCGAAATCATCGATTCGAGCATCTGCGTGGCGACCACGACCGGCTTGCCGGCATCGCGCGAAAGACGGACAAGTCGCTTCTGCACCAGCGGCACATCTTCGGGCGGCATTTCGACACCGAGATCACCTCTTGCAACCATGATCGCGTCGACGACTTCGATGATGCTCGCGATGTTGTCGACGGCCTGTGGCTTTTCGATCTTGGCCATCACGGCAGCGCGGCCGCGAATAAGCGATTTTGCTTCGAGGACATCCTGAGCGCGCTGAACGAAGGACAGTGCCACCCAGTCGATGCCAAGGGAGAGTCCGAATTCCAGATCGTCACGGTCCTTTGGTGAAAGCGCGGCGATCGACAGGCTTGCCTCAGGGACGCTCACACCCTTGCGATCAGAGATAACTCCAGTGACCAGCGCCTCTGTAGCGATGCACTGGTCTGAAACCGTAAGAACCTTGAAGCGCAGTTTGCCGTCGTCAATCAGCAAATGGTGGCCCGGCTGCAGAGCAGCAAAAATCTCAGGGTGCGGCAGGAAAACCCGGTTGCGATCACCCGCTGCGCAATCGCGATCGAAGCAGAACTGCTGGCCCTGCCCGATCTCTTCGCGGCCGTTGGTAAAGGTGCCGACACGCAGCTTCGGCCCCTGCAGGTCAATAAGGATTCCAACAGGCCGCCCAAGCTTCGCCTCAACAGCACGAACTGCCGCATGCCTGGCTGCATGGTCGGCGTGCGATCCGTGGCTGAAATTGAGGCGAAACACGTCGGCGCCTGCGCGCGCAAGCGCCTCGATCGCGGCTTCTGTGGAACTGGCCGGTCCGAGCGTGGCCAATATTTTCGTTGCCCTGCTTCTTTGCATCTGGATGTCCTGTCGCCCCTGACTGCGGGATTAGAAGAAGTGCTGCAATCCGACGCCGACCATCGTCTGGTGATTGGTCTTGGCATCGGTGGGAGAGAGGTTGTAGATCTGTGCGGCATAGCCATGCTTCGCACGCTGGTAGTCGACAGTTGCGTAGACGCTCGTCGCCTTCGAGAACAGATAGGCCGTGGTGAAGCCGACCTGATTCCGGGTGCCCTGCATGATCACGTTCTTCTTTTCGTTATTCGGCTTCGAGTAGAAGTAGCCGGCAGCGACGGAGAAAGCGGGGGTGATCAGGTATTGGGCGCCGAATTCCAGCGTATCCACATGGTCGCCCGTCGCCGTCCAGCGCGCATTCGTGTACATGCCCGAGACCCGCACCGGGCCGAACTGGTATCGCGCGCCCGCGCCATACGTCCGGTAGCTGCTCAGGGAATTGGCTTCCTTCAGGTTCGTCCAGACGGCATTCGCGAGCAGGCCGCCGTTTTCGTACTTCAGCCCAAAGCTCTCCGTGCTTCCGTTGGAGAAAGCGCCCGCCTGGCCTCCGAAACCATAGAGTGCGCCAAGGGTGAACCCGGCGAGAGGCGCGCTGGTGAGCTTGGCCGAATTGTCGACGCGGGCACCGCCGATGCGGTCGAAGTCGGTAGTGCTGCCGTTGTTGCCCAGGAGCGCGTTCGCGGTTCCGGGCCGGTGCATGAACGAGCCCACGTAGTTCGACACCGCGATCGGTGCGAAGTCGTACATGAAGTCGTATTGACGGCCAAGGCTCAACGTTGCCCAAGGCGATTTCAGGCCAACCCATGCCATACGCCCGAAAAGTCGGGTAACCGCTGCGGTCGAGCCGGATGCGCTTGTGCCTTGACCGAACGTGCCGTTGTTGCCGTTGAAGCCGTTCTCAAGTTGAAACACAGCTTGCCAGCCGCCGCCCAGATCCTCGTTGCCCTTGAATCCGAAGCGGTTGCCATTGAACATCCCGCTGGCTTCCTGCGTTTGCGCGTGCCCTCCGACATTGCTCGCGTACTGAACGCCGATATCGATGATCCCGTACAGCGTCACGCTGCTCGCAGCGTATGCGCCCGGCACTATCAGGCACCCCGCCGTCGCACCCAAACCAATCAGTAACTTCCGCATCTCCAATCCTCCTGTCGTGATTGTTAGGTTGTTCTATATGACCACTTAATACAATGTTGGACGCACCGATGCCGCGAACATGGGCTTCGCCTCCCGTCTGACTCACGGATGCGATGCGTTGCCCATTAATCGGATAGGTATGTACTATATCGCAACAACGTACAATATAAAGCAAATGCTGATGCGACTTGCACCCACGTAAACCCCCACTTATAGGGATGCGTCAGACACGGATATGGGAGATTTCCTGCGCCACAGTTTCGCGCACGGATGAGGCGAGGAAGCCCGGTGGACTCAGGCCCACCGGGCGGACCTTCAGAAATGTGCTTCGGGAAGGACTTGACGGGCAGCAGCTTCCTGCTCTTCTTTTTCTTCGGCTTGCGCCTTGATCTTGCTGACCACGTCCAGGTGCTTGCGCATAAACGCGGCGGCATGATCACGGCTGCCGCTCTCGATCAGATCGAGCATCTCAAGGTGTTCCTGACATTGCCGAATCAGACGGGGGCGGTCCGTTGCCGCCTTGTACTCCATGAACCGGCGAAGCTGGTTCTGGCGCTCCAGCGCCTCAATGAAAAAGCGGTTGCCCGAACACCGCACCAGCATCTCATGGAATTCCGAACCGTTTTTAAAGAGCATGGAACGAGGCAGCTTGAAGATGTCGCCTTCGAGCATCTCCGTCTGTATCTTCCTCGCCTTCGCAAACCCGGCCTTATCGATGCGGAAATTGGGTTCGAGCAGTGCAGCCGGCTCTATAGCCATCCGGAAGCGGTAGCTCTGAACGTGCGCCTCGCGGTCATGGAGGAACGGATTGATCCGCCAGCCCTGACCAGGCTTGCGCGAAATCATCCCCTCGTTAGCAAGCCGTGAAAGCACCTTGAGCAGTTGCCCGCGCGGGACGTCGAAACGCCGCAGGAGCTCCGCCTCATAGAACTCTTCAGGGATCTCCCCGCTCAGGCAGTCATCTGCAACACGCAGATACAGATCCTCCTGCGGATCGGCGCCGAACGGCAGCTTTGCGATGTCAATTCCATGAGCGTCGACAGCAAGGAAGATCCCCCTGTTCGGCTCCTTCACGACGATCCCATGCTGGGCAAGCAAGGCTAGTCCTCGCCGGACAGGAGACCGGGAAAGCCCAAGCTCCGAGGCAAGCGCCTCCTCCCGCAGGTGCTCTCCAGCGGGTAGCGAGCGGGTCCGGGCGATATCAATGATTTTCGCTGCTACCTGATCGGCCAGCGCGCCATTTGTCTCAGTTTTCATGGTGAATATCTGGTGGATTAGGCGTTGATACCACAAATTGTTGCCCCGCGAAAGAGAACACATTTCACTCACGTCTGCGACACATGACTAGCCCCAAATCGGCCTGACTTGAAAGGTTCGGGTCTTCCCGAGCATCGCCGCATTAGACAATGTACTATATTGCGAGCAAATACAATTTCATTCCTCGACTAACATGAACGGCACACCACGCATCCAACTGATTCATGCAACGCCGCTGTCGATCTCACCGATCACTGAAAGCTTCACGCGGTTGTGGCCGGAAGTCACGACCTACAACCTTCTGGAAGACTCGCTTACCGCGGATCTGCAGCGCGCCCGTGGGGACATTCGCGCGATGACGCCCCGCTTTACGTCTCTCGTCCAGTATGCGCTCGGAGCTGGCGCCAATGGCGTCCTGTTTACCTGCTCCGCGTTCGGTCCGGCTATCGAGGCAGCCCGTGCAGGGATTGGACAACCCGTGCTCAAGCCGAACGAGGCAATGATTGAGGAGGCGCTGGCCCTCGGTCGGAGGATCGCGCTGATCGCGACGTTCCAGCCAGCGCTTGCACCCATTGCCCAGGAATTTGCTGAAGCCGCCGCAGGCAAGTACCCCGATCTTCAGATTGCCTCTCATTTTGTAGAGGGCGCCTGGCCTGCCCTGCAGGCCGGAGATGTCAAGACGCACGACAGCCTGATCGCCGACGTGTGCGCGCGCGCCGCAGACAGCGATGTCATCTGCTTCGCGCAGTTTTCGATGACGAGTGCGCTAGCGTCCGCGCAGGCGGCTTCCGGTCGGCCGACGCTGACTACGCCCGACAGCGCGGTCAGGAAACTCAAGGCGTTACTGAACCGCTGAAAATCAGACAAACGATACGTGGGCGCAGGCAAAGATCCGCGCCCCCTCGCAGGCGGCCCGCCTGTAGCATCAGGAGACACTCGTGCAATTTTCTATCGGCAAGGTAGTCAAGCCACTTTACGTGCAGGTTCTGATCGGCGTGGCGTTAGGCGTCGCATTCGGTGCAATCGAGCCGGCGCTTGGCACGGACATGAAAGTGCTGGGCGATGCATTCATCAAGCTCGTCAAGATGCTTGTCGCGCCAATCGTGTTCGCGACTGTCGTTACAGGCATAGCGAAGATGGGCGATATCAAGGCTGTCGGACGTGTCGGCCTGAAGGCGCTTATCTATTTCGAGGTTGTCACGACGGGGGCGCTCGCTATCGGCCTGATAGTCGGACACGTGATGAATCCCGGTGGCGGGATGAACGTCGATCCGAAGACGCTGAATCTGTCCTCGGTAGCGGGCTACGCGAAAGTTGCACAGGAGCAGTCCATCAAGGACTTCTTCATGCATATCATCCCCGAGAGCTTCGTCGGCGCATTCGTTCACGGCGACATCCTTCCCGTGGTCTTCATCGCCGTGCTGTTTGGACTGGCGCTCGCGCATGCAGGTGAGCGGTCAGCGACGCTGGTGAAAATCGTCGATGAATTTCTGCACACGATGTTTGGCGTTGTCACCTTCGTAATGAAATTCGCGCCCATCGGTGCGTTCGGTGCCATCGCCTTCACAGTCGGCAAGTATGGCCTGACCAGCCTGCTTGCCCTCGGCCAGTTGATGATGGCGTTTTACGTCACCTGCATCGTGTTCGTGCTCGTGGTTCTCGGCGGTGTTCTGAAGCTGTGCGGTATCAATATTTTCCGATTTATCGCTTACCTCAAGACAGAAATCCTGATCACTCTGGGTACATCGAGTGCAGAGCCGGCCCTGCCCCGCCTGCTCGAGAAGCTCGAGCGCATGGGGTGTGAGAAATCCGTTGTCGGTCTGGTCGTTCCAACGGGTTATGCGTTCAACCTCGACGGCGTCTGCATCTACCTGACGATGGCCGTGGTCTTCATCGCGCAGGCAACCAACACGCATCTGACGCTGGGTCAGGAACTCGTAATCCTTGCGATGGGCCTTGTCACCTCGAAAGGTATGAGCGGCGTGCCAGGCGGTGGCTTTGTAGCACTGGCCGCGACGCTTTCTGCCGTTCACGTTCTTCCCCTGAGCGCGATCGCACTTCTCGTCGGGATCGATCGCTTTATGGGGGAGGCCAGATCCGTCACATCCATTATCGGCAACGCAGTAGCAGCAGTCGTGATCGCGAAATGGGAAAAGGCGTTCGACCCGCAAAAGATGCGTGAAGCGCTCTTTCACCAGTCCGACGTCGAGGAAGAGCTTTCCGATGCAGATGCACCGAAATCCGTTCCTGCTGCAGTGACGGAGGTACACCGGCCGGCCGGGTCGTAACGTCTCGGGTATCAGATCAAGCTTCTAACGCGTCTTCTAGTGAACACCCGTAACGGAGCACGTATGATTTTCCAGCGTACTTTTGTTGTCGGCGGCCTCGCCATTCCGACAGTGTTTCTGTTTATCCAGGACGCGTTCGCTCAGTCTGAGGCCTCGCAAAATATCGAGTCCGATCTGATCCCGGAGGCTCAACGGAAAAACCGACGGGCGAAACGCAATACTGGAGCGTGTCAGGCCGAAACGGCCCATCCTGGTTAGTCACGGGTGACGGCGGCGACACGACGGCCGCCTCAGAACTCTTCCCGCGACAGTGGCCAGCAAAAACGGCGACCGGATTGGCCGCCGTTCTGAAAAGACCTCACGGAGCTGATTGGGTTCGAATCACTCCACGACAACTTCGGTATGAACCACGACAGGCGGCTCCTTGAAGTAAGAACCGACGAGTCGTCGCCACTCCTGGAAGTCTGCTGACTCCCTGAAGGTGATCATGTGATCGTCGACGTTCGACCATTGGACCTGCAGCACGTACTGCTCTGGATGCTCGATGGTCCGATGCAACTTCACACCACCACAACCCTTCGCTCGCAGAAAAAGGGGAACCGCCTCGGCGACGCCCGCCTCGAATTCAGCGGCTTTGCCGGGCAAGATCACGATGTGAGCCAGTTCAAAAACCATCAGATCCTCCTTTACGGTTGACAGGGGCCATTCATGCGGGCGGCGCCACCGAACCTCCTGCAACGCCGTGTCGCGTCATTGCCTGAGCTACGAAGCCTCCTGCTTTCATGTCTTCGACGAATGCTGCAAGGAAGCGGGCGGCGTCCGAACCGCGCGACTTTGGGACCCCCATCGCTTGCCGGATGATCATAAAGGCTTCGTCAAGCAGGCGCAGCCCCGGATACTTCGCTGCTTCCATCTCCAGAACCTGCTTTACACCCGCGGCAACTTCAAGCCCTTCGTCAAGAAAAGTCTGGACGACGACCTGGGATGATGCCGTGCGTACCAGGCTTGCTGCCTTGATTTCTCGGGTGAGGAAAAGATCATAAGCAGTGCCCTGACCCACTGCAATGCGATTGGACACCACGTCCACCTGCTCGTTCAGGGTGACAGGCGATTCATTTCGGACGAGGTACCGGCCCTCGATGAGAATATACGGCGCGGTGAAGGCGATCTCGGCACCGCGGACAGGATCAACGGCAAAAAATCCGATGTCGGCCCGTTCTTCAGTGATCGCTTCGACGGATTTTCTTGCAGTATCAAACACTACGAGTTCAAGCTCGACACCAAGCCGTTTCGCGAGTTCGCTAGCAAGGTCAACGGAAATACCGACAGGCCGTGATCCGCCAGATTCCCGGTTGGCAAGAATCGGGTTGCCAAGGTTGATCGATGCGCGCAATTTCCCGGTTGGTGCAAATGCGCGAATGATGGATGCATCAGCGTTCATCTATAGACTCTTTCAGGTTAATTCGAGGATAGGGAATTGGTCAGGGACGCTCGCGTACGCGCAAGCCAATATCGGCGCTCTACCTGCGACGCCGTCCGAGCGTGAAGGTCGCGTCACGAATCGGCATTCCCTCCGAGTTGAAGCACAACTCCGGCTTCACTGGTTCTTCGCGTCAACACAAGTTGGATTCGTCGGCGCGTCTGCACCCGTCTAATCCGTTATTCCAGATTGCGCGTTCGAGAACCGGCCGGAGAACGATCGCGCGCCGCAAAAGCGCAATCCGATCATCTTCGGGTGGATCGACGGAGCGCTAACATCTGCGACGCATGGTCAAAGTCGCATCTCCTGATGTGTAGATGTCGATCAGTGTCGGCTCATTGTATTTCAAATTAACAAAATACAATACAGTCTCGATTCAATAGTTTCGGCCGGGACTTTCGCTGATCACACAATGTGTCTTTCCGACCCTCACCCTTCAACTCGCTGGAATCACTCGAACGGCTCAACCTGGCGACACGATGGCCATTCGAGTGATCTCACGCACTGCCCTGAAAATCGATCATGGCATGTCGTAGCACCAGTCCATTAGAACTTGTGGCGAATTCCGACCCGCAGCGACACCTGCTTGTCGGTTGCCGAAGGCGTCAAACCGGTGATCTGCGCAACAGCGCTCTGCCCGAGTGAGTCCGTACCGCTCGCTTTCTCATAGACCGCGATGGTGTAGACGTCTGTGCGCTTCGACAGAAAATAATCGACGCCCGCGCTGAACAGGTTGTAGTTCGCACCGCCCTTGCCACCCGCGCCGCCGTTGCGCGTGTAGTCGTACGCGACGCCCGCGAGCAGCGAAGGCGTGAACTGATACTTCGCGTTGATTTCCGCGTTGTTGAAAGCGGCCGTGCCTCGATAGCGCAGCGGATTCGGTCCGGATGACGAACCCATATCCTGGAAGCGCGTATTCGAGTAGGCCAGATTCACGTTGAGCGAACCAAACGTCACGCCTGCACCCACGCCCGCGATCTCGAGCCGATTCGCCGATGCGTACCCGGCGAACACGGGATTGGTCGCGCTGCCGAAGCAGCCGAGGTTATTTGTCGTCGCCGGGCCCGCATTGGGATTCGCACCGAAGAACGAGGTGTTCGGGTTGCGGATGTTCAGGTAGCCCGCACCGATCGAAAATGGGCCGTTTGCATACGCGGCGCCCGCGCCCCAGATCCAGTTGCTCGAAAACGAACCTGGCGTGCCGCCGAGGTTCATTATCGCTTCGACAGTCAAGCCGCGGTAGTTCGCGCTGCGGAACTTGATCGAGTTGTTGATGCGTCGCGAGTTCAGCGCATTGTCGAGGTCGCTGGGATGCGAGCTCATGTAGCCGCCCCATTGCGGCGCGGCGAGAAACGGTCCGTACAGATCCACGACGGGATCGTACTGACGGCCTAACGTAATCGTTCCAACGGGATTGCTCAGTCCGACATAGGCTAGGCGTCCGAACAGCGCGCCACCCTGGTTCATCACGCCGTTGTTGCTATAGAAGCCGCTTTCAAGGACGAAGATCGTTTTGAGTCCGCCGCCAAGGTCTTCGCGCCTCTCAAACCCCATCGACTGCCCTGCAGGCCTGCCGAGCCACCTTCGATCATCGCAATCTGATGTCCGCCTGCGAGTCCCGTCGCCGTCCTCGCCGTCTGCACGTTGTTCGTGTAGTTCAAGCCGCTGTCAATAATGCCGTACAACGTGACATTGCTTTGCGCGTAAGCCGACCCCGTCATGGTGATAAGTATGACTAATTGTATTGCTGACTTCTTCATTGAAAAAATCTCCTCCGGAAAAGCTGTTGTTTTATGCCGGGTTGAGGGACGTCCGGCGCGTGGGCTCCCACGCCCCAAATCGCAACGGACGTTTAGTGACTCTGATTGGCAACCGCGCCATGTGCATCGGTTACGCGCTGCTCGTTGATGCGGATGAAGAACGTCATCAGGAACGAGGCGACCAGCAATGCCGCGAGAAACAGCAAACCGGGCGTCGCGCTTTGACCTGTTCCCTTGATATAGCCGATTGCAAACGGTCCGACAAAGCCGCCCAGATTACCGACGGAGTTGATCACAGCGATCGATACAGCTGCCGTCGAACGCGTGAGAAACAGCGTCGGCAGCGCCCAGAACGGCGACTTGAACGCGTACAGTCCCGCGAGACTCAGGCTGATCATCGTGATCGATACATACGGGTTGGTCGCGAGTCCAGCGCCGAGCAGCGCAAGCGCAGCAACGGCAAGCGGAATCGCCGAATGCAGGCGCCGCTCGCCGTGGCGATCCGAACTGCGCGACCACGCCACCATCACGATCGTCGCGAACACGTAGGGAATCATCGCGATGAGACCGACCTGTGTATGGCTCAACGACTTCGAAAAGCCCTTGATGATCTGCGGCATCCAGTAGCCGACGCCAAGGCTGCCGCACTGATACACGAAGTAGATGAACGACAGGTACAGCACTTTCGGATTCGCCATCACCTTGAGCGCACCCAGATGTTTGGCATTCGGGTGGGCTTTCCGGTCGTTGGCCAGTTCGTTCAGCAGCCACTCGCGCTCTTCGGGCCTGAGCCACTTGGCGTCGGCAGGCTTGTCGGTCAGATAGACGAAGCACAGAATGCCGCCGATCAGCGCCGGCGCGCCTTCGAGCACCAGCATCCAGCGCCAGCCGCTCCAGTCGAGCCAATGGACGCTGTCCATGATCCACGTGCTCAGCGGTGCACCGATGATGTACGACACGGGAATCGCCGCCGTGAAAAGCGCGACCGTCGTTGCAAGTTCCTTCGCGCGAAACCAGTAAGTCAGATAGACGATGATGCCCGGGAAGAAGCCCGCTTCGGCGACGCCCAGAAGAAAGCGCAACACGTACAGTTGCGTCGCGTTCTGCGCGAACGCCGAAATGACGGAGACGATGCCCCACGTCACGAGAATGCGCGCAATCCACACGCGCGCGCCGTACTTGTTGAGCATCACGTTGCTGGGCACTTCGAACAGGAAGTACCCGATGAAGAAGATGCCCGACGCGAAACCGAACGCCTCGCTGCTCAACGCGAGATCGCGGTTCATCTGCAACGCGGCATAGCCGATGTTCGCGCGGTCCAGATACGAAATGATGTAGAGAATGAAAACGAACGGAATGATCCGCCAGGCGATCTTGCTCACGAGCGCGCGCTCGTCGATGGCCTGCGTGGCTGGCTTGGCTTGCATGTGTGTCTCCACTGGCGGGCCCGCCCGCCAGGTTCCTTGAAATCCGACTTGCGGGTTACGCGTGATGTTGCGAGAACACCAGGCAAACAGGGCTGCCCGACTGGGTCGAAAAGCCCGTCGGCTTGAGTTGTCCTGTCGTCGGGTTCACGGAGAACGCGACGATCGTGTCGCTGTCTTCGTTCAGCGCGTACATGAAGCGTCCGTCCGGCGTCGCCGTCATGAAGCGCGGCGTGCGGCCCAGGGTCGGCTCGGCGTCGACGAAAGAAAGGTGGCCTGTCGCCTGGTCGATACGGAACACCGCGATGCTGTCGAAGCCGCGATTCGACGCATAGACGAAGCGCCCCGTGCGGTCCACTTCGATCTCCGATGCGCGGCTGTTGCCCGTGAACGTATCGGGCAACGACGAGACGATCTGCACCGGCACCAATTCGCCGTTGCTCGCCGAATAGCGATACGTCGTCACAGTCGAATCGAGTTCGTTGACGACATACGCATGCGTGCCCTTCGGATGAAACGCGAGGTGACGCGGCCCCGATGTTTCGCGCGATGCGACGAACGCGGGCGCGGCGGGCGTCAGTTGCCCGTCCTTGAAACGGAACGTGAAGACGCGGTCAAGTCCCTTGTCCGGCACGATGACGAATTCGCCCGTCGGGTCGAACGGATTGAAGTGCGGCTTGGCCTGCTTCTGCTCGACGCGATGCGGACCGATCGGACCTTCGAGGTGAACCAGTTGGGTCAACTCCTGAAGCGAGCCATCCTCGGCAATGGGCAGCACGGCGAGACTCGCGCCGATATGGTTCGACACGACGACATGGCGCCCGGTCGGATCGAGCGCGAGGTGCACGGGATTCTTACCCTGCGTGCTTTGCCGGTTCAGAAACGTGAGCTTGCCCGTTGCCTTGTCGACCTTGAACGCGCTGATGTCGCTCAAGTCGCCGTGCACGGTGTAGAGGCGCTCGCCGTTGCTGCTGAGCGCGAGAAACGAGGGATTGACCAGGTCTTTGACAAGCTGGACGAGTTCGAGCGAGCCCGTTTCCGTATCGACGTGATAGACGCTGATGCCCTCGCCGTGGGCATTCCGTTCGCGAGTGGTTCGCGATCCGACATAAGCAAACATGGGTTTCCTTCCTTTGAGATTTGTCTGGCGCAACGCCTGTTCCTCCGCGAAAACCGACCGTGCGACGGGCCCGATAGCAGCCAGCACGCCGACCGCCGCGACGCCCTGAACGATGCGCCGCCGGGCTCCGTCGGGTGCCGCTTCGTCCGGTGAACCACCGCTGTCATGGTCGGTTTTTTTAAATGATGTCTCCGCATTTATTGTATCTGGGGTTTGCACTAGATTGCATTTTTAACTGTAGAAGTGCAAAAATACAGTCATGGAAAACACTTACTCCCCCACTGAAGCCCGCCTGAGCATCGATGGCGCGTCGTGTCGCTACGTCGATCTGCCTGCACTGTTCGGCGACAGGCTGCGCGAATTGCCCGTCGTGATGCGGCTGCTGCTCGAGAACGTCGTCCGCAACAGGGAGGGCGAAGAACGGCGGCAAGCTGTCGAAGCCATCCTCGCGTGGACGGCACGAGCGACCAGCGAAGACGAGATTGCGTTCCAGCCCAACCGAGTACTGATGCATGACACGACGAGCACGCCGGCGCTGGTCGACATCGCCGGCATGCGCGACGCGCTGGCGGAAGCGGGTGCAGATCCGGCGTTGCTCAATCCCGTGTTGCCCGTCGATTCGTCCGTCGATCATTCGCTCGCCGTCGAGTACTTCGCGCAGGAGGACGCAGCGCCTGAGAACCTCGCGCTTGAATTGCGGCGGAATGCGGAGCGCTACCGTTTCCTGCGCTGGGCATCGAAGGCGTTGAAGGGCGTGCGCATCCATCCGCCGGGCACGGGGATCATGCATACGATCAACCTGGAGCAACTGGCGACCGTCGTCACGACCGTCGGGCGCGATGGCGAGCAGTGGGCCGTGCCCGATACGCTGATCGGCACCGACAGTCACACGCCGATGATCAACGGCATCGGCGTGCTGGGCTGGGGCGTGGGCGGACTCGAAGCGCAGACGGTGATGTTCGGCATGCCCGTGATGCAGCGCATTCCCGATGTGATCGGTGTGCGACTGACGGGCGCGATGCGGCCGGGCGTGCTCGCCACCGATCTCGCGCTGACCGTTACGCAGCGGCTACGCGCGATTGGCGTGTCGGGTGAGTTCGTCGAGTTCTTCGGGCCCGGTGTCTCAACGCTGAGCGCGGGCGATCGTGCCGTCGTCGCGAACATGGCGCCGGAATACGGCGCATCGACGGGCTTTTTCCCGGTCGACCAGCACACGCTCGACTATCTGCGCGCGACGAACCGTTCAGAGGCGTCCATCGCGCTCGTCGAAGCGTTCACGCGGCACGCGGGACTCTGGTTTGATCCACGGGCCGTGCCGCGCTTCACGCGCGCGATCGAGATCGATCTCGGCACCATCGGCATGCATATCGCCGGGCCGCGCCGTCCGCAGGATCTGCTCGACTACTCGCAGACAGCGGCGGCGCTCGCCAAGCTTGCTTTCGAACCGGCGCAGCATCATCCGTCGATGCCAAAGCATCCCGTGGCGATCGCCGCGATCACGAGTTGCACGAATACCTCGGATCCCGCGTTGCTGATTGCCGCTGGCCTCTTTGCTCGCAAAGCGCGCGCGTTGGGCCTGAAACCGCCCTCATGGGTCAAGACGTCGCTTGGGCCGGGCTCGCCCGCTGCTGCCTCATACCTCGAACGTGCAAATCTGATCGACGATTTGTCGGCCGTCGGCTTCGATATCGTCGGCTATGGCTGCACGACCTGCATCGGCAACTCGGGGCCGTTGACGGCGCCGATCCGTGAGGCGCTCGCGCAGAAAAGCATCTATCCCGTCGCGATGTTGTCAGGTAACCGCAATTTCCCGGGCCGCGTTCATCCCGATCTCGACCTCGGTTTCATCATGTCGCCGCTGCTCGTGATTGCCTTTGCGCTTGCGGGCGACGCCGAACGCGATCTGAGCGTCGAGCCGATCCAGCAGACACCCGATGGCAAGCCCGTCTATCTGCGCGATCTCTGGCCAACGCGTGAAGAAGTCGGCGCACTGCTGCGCGCCTCCGCCGATCCTCACGACTATCCGCGCGCCTTCGCGCTCGCGAGCCGCAACCCGGCGTGGCATGATCTCGACGCGCCGGACAGTGCGCGCTTTCCTTGGAATCCGGCATCGACGGCGCTGCGCCGTCCGCCGTTCGCTTCGATCGCAGAGGGCAGCCAGTTGGGGCATTACGCAGCTTATCCGCTGCTGGTCCTCGGCGACGACGTGACAACCGATCACATCTCGCCCGCCAGTGCGATTCCTAAAGACAGCTATGTCGCCGATTTCCTGGTGGCGCGCGGCGACGACCGCGACGATCTCAATGTGTTCGCCTCGCGGCGCGGCAACTGGGAAGTGATGGTACGCGCCGCCTTCTACAACCGTACACTCGCCAACCACTTGCGCCCCGGCATGCCCGTCGCGCATACGCTGCATGTGCCGAGCGGCGACGTGCTGCCGATCTTCGAAGCCGCGCAGCGCTATCAGCAGGACGGCGATGCCGTTGTGCTCGTTGCGGGCGAGCGCTACGGCACGGGCTCGTCGCGCGACTGGGCGGCCAAGGGTCAACGGCTGCTCGGCATCCGCGCGGTGCTGGCCGTGAGTTTCGAGCGCATCCATCGATCGAATCTGATCGGCATGGGCATCCTGCCGCTGCGCTTCGCGCCCGGCACGAGCCCGGACACACTCGATCTTCGGCCAGGTGATAAGCTCGAAGTCGACGCCGCGGGTGATACGCTTTTGCCTCGTTGCAAGATTGCCGTGCGCGTGATTCGCGCTAATGGCAGCGTGCAACCCATCGAGGCGACGGCGGCCGTTGAAACGCAACTCGAATGCACCCTGTTGCGTTCGGGGGGCGTGATCCCGCTGATATTGCAGAAAAGTTTGCTGACGCAGGAGGCTTAGACCCGCCGCCGCTGCGTTCACGCGATACGCAGAAAGCAGAAGGCACGACTCACATGATCGACAGATCCATTGCGACCCAGATTGTTGAACTGATCAAGACGGAAGGACTCGACGCCGGCGCACATCTGCCCGCACAAATGCTGGCCGACCGTTTGCGCGTGTCGCGCTCGCCCGTCAACGAGGCGCTGGCCTTGCTACATGAGAAGGGCATCCTGACGCGCGAGAAGAATCGCGGGTTTTTCGTCGCCAAGCCTGTCGTCGAGCCGCTCGCCGATGTTGTGGACGAACTGGGCCTCGCGGAAACGGACGTCGTAACGAGCGTGTATTTCCAGATCGCGGATGACCGATTAAAAGGCCAGTTGCCCGACGATTTCTCCGAGCAGCTGATCCGCACACGCTATGGTTTGACGAACGCGCAGTTGACGGCCGTGATGGGACGCATCGCGCAGGAAGGCTGGGCTGACCGTAAGCCGGGCTATGGCTGGCAGTTCTCGCCGATGCTGACCACGCCCGACAGCCTGCTGAAGTCGTACCGGCTGCGGCTTGCGCTCGAACCGGCGGCGTTGCTGGAACCGGGCTACCGGCTCGAACGCAAGGTGCTGGAGCGCTGTCGCGAGGTCGAGAAGCATCTGCTCGCGGGCGGCATCGAAACGGATACGGCCGACCAGTTGCATGATCGCGGTGTGCGGTTTCACGAGTCGCTGGTCGAGGCGTCGGGAAACGGCTTCTTTATCGACACGATCAAGCGCGTCAACCGCGTGCGTCGTCTGCTGTCGTACCGTTCGATGCAGCATCGCGAACGTTACGTTGAACACGCGAAGCAGCATCTGCATCTGCTGGAACTGCTCGAACACGAGCGCAATGAAGAAGCGTCGGAGGCGATGCGTGAACACTTGCTGCATACGCTCGACGCGCTCTCGCGTATCAGCGAGATCCTTGAGTCGCGGTACGCTCCTTGAAGGCCCGGCAGATGTATTGAACCGTGTGTCTATCGACCACCGCAACGCGTGAATGATGCATCCGGCACGACCGATCCGTGAGACAATTTTGACGATCATGCACCGGACGCAAAAGCCATTATCCGACGCGCCACTGTGTCGTCGCCGGAGTCAAGGCGTCCTGTGCATCGATCTCCAGCATTTCCGCGCAGGCATGTTCTTTCAGATACTCCGTGCGTTGTGCGCTTCTGACACCCCAACGGTAAAACGCCAGGGAAACCGCTACGACTGTCAGCAGATCCCACCCGTCGGGAATGAGTCCCATGCCTCCAAATTCCCGTCCCCCCAGTAGTGAAAGCATCGCCATCGCAGGAAGATAAAATAGTACCCACCATGCCGCTCGAAGTTCTGTACCAAAGTTCTCCCACCCCGCTTTTGCCTGATAGTAGAAGTAGACGGGCAGCGCTACGATGATCAGCAGAATGATTTGCCCAGTCAGCGGCCAACACGCCCAGTAAAGCACCAGGGAGGCGCAAACGAATGCGAACGGAGCGATCGCAGACATGCCGCGGATGCGTAGCGGTCGGGGCAGCTCCGGTGCGTGCTTCCGGAGCGCCATCAAGCTGACCGGACCGGTCAAAAACGATATAACCGTGGCGACGGAAATAACTGCGGCGAGCGTGCCCCAACCTCGAAAGAAAAACATAAAGACGAAGGAAATCCCGAGATTGAACCACATTGCCGCCCGAGGCACACCGTAAATTGGATGAATTGTTCCGAAAACGCCCGGCATCGTCCGGTTGCGCTCCATTGCATACACCATGCGTGCCGTCGTTGCAGTGTAGATCGTCCCGGTTCCCGAAGGACTGACGAAGGCGTCCACGTACAGCAGAATGGCGAGCCAGTTCAGGTTCAGGGTGATGGCAAGCTCAGCGAACGGAGATGAGAAGTTCAAACCGTGCCATCCCGATGCGATGCTCGATGGCGTGACGGCGCCGATGAATGCAATCTGAAGCATCACATAGATGACAAGCGCAAGCAGGATCGAACCAATCAGCGCAAAAGGGATACTCTTCGACGGATTACGTGCCTCACCGGCAAGACTGACCGGACTCTGGAAGCCGTTGAAACTGAACACGATACCGCTGGTTGCAACGGCCGTCAGGATTGAAGACAAACCGTACGGCGCGAACTCGCCAACCGTACCGAGCGCGAAGTTTTCCTGATGGAAACCCGCCCACATCAGGCTTAAAATCGTCGCGCCGGGAACAAGAAACTTGAATACAGTTATGGCGGTATTCGTCTTGACGAACAGCTTCACACCCCAGTAGTTCAGCATGAAGTAGACAATCACCAGCAACGCGCTGACAGACAACCCGTTTGCCGTCAGGTCTTCGCCGCTCATTAGCGCATGGGCCCACGGGTAAGGCCAGGATGCCATGTACTGTACGGATGCAATTGCCTCGATCGGGATGACCGAAACGATCGAGATCCAGTTCGCCCACGCAGCGATAAACCCCACCAGTGCACCATGCGAATACCGCGCATAGCGGACCATACCACCTGACTCCGGAAACGTGGTCCCCAGTTCTGCGTAAGTCAGTGCGATGGCTAGCACGACGACGGCACCGATGATCCACGCAATGATAGCGGCGGGCCCGGCGATCTTCGAAGCATGCCAGGCGCCAAATAGCCACCCGGAGCCGATAATCGAGCCGAGCCCCGTAAAGAGCAGCGCAACGGGACTGATCGTTCGATTGACGTTATCCTTCATCAAATTGTCTCCTGAATCGCGTCAGCAGGGCGTGGCCGTGCATCGCCACCGCAGCGCTTTCGTTATCATCCAGTCATTTCAATGCCGTCATCCGCCGACGATGACGGTGCGACGAATCGCTCAGGCTATGGCATTAACGCGCCAGGCCGACTGGCGTTCCAGAACGGAGCTGGCAGCCTCGCCCACCAGGGCCTGATACGTACCGGGCGCTGTCGCGCCTTCGGTGTTGACAATCAGCACGCGGGAGGCCGCATTCAGGCCAACTTTTCGCGCCAGTTGCTGATCCTGCAGTAGTACGATCAGTCCCGCGAGACCCGCTACACCGGACTCACCAGCAACGATCGGCACGTCGTTATCAGCTCCTGCTGCGAGCGTGCGCATCGCGCTTACTGCGTCATCGTCGCTGATTGTCATGAAGTCATCGACGCTGGGCTGCAGAAACCGCCAGGCGAGCGGCGAAGTTTCCCCGCATGCCAGGCCGGCCATCACTGAATCAACCGATCCCGTCGCGCGGGCAGCGCGTCCCGCCAGGGCACTCTGGTAGAGGCAGTCGGCCTGCTGCGGCTCGACAACGATGAAGCGGGGACGATGCTCTCCGTGGAATTCCCAGAGGTAACTTGCCAGGCCTGCCGCCAGACCGCCGACGCCGCCCTGGAGAAATACGTGCGTGTACGCGGGCCGGTCCGGATGGCTGTCGCTCTGTGCGACGATCTCTGCTGCAATCGTGCCGTAGCCTTGCATTACATCGCGAGGGATATCCTCGTAGCCGTCGTACGACGTGTCGGAAACAACGTGCCAGCCGTTTACCGCGGCCAGGCGGGCCGCTTCTTCGACGGACTCATCGTAGTTTCCGGCGATCCGCACGATTTCCGCGCCGTACGCAGCAATGGCCTGCTCGCGCTCGACGCTCACATTGGCGTGGAGCACGATCACGCAATGACATCCAAGCGTCTGTGCGGCAGCGGCCAGGCCCTTTCCATGATTGCCGTCCGTGGCACTCACCACCGTGAAATGCGTGAGCAGTTCGCGATAGCGTCCTTCGAACAGGTCACGCGCGTCGAGAACGTGATCAGGCCAAAGCCGCTGAATCAGGCGCACTAATGCAATCGGGGCACCCAGGGCCTTGAAGCTTCCGAGGACTGAGCGTGCAGACTCGTCTTTGACGCTGATGCTGCCGATATGCAGTTTGGCGGACAGTCCGGGTAATTCCCGGAGCGGCGTGGCATCCGCACAAATCTTGTCCCAACAGAAAAGCCATGAGCGGCTTTCTTCAGCCTTCTCTATGTTGAGAATCGATTTCAAGGCGTCGGGGTACGGGCTGCGCGTTGCGCGCGGATTTGCTACGAGCATGATTATTCACTCCGGTACTGAGTAACTGATTGGCAAAGAGCCACCGCGCAGACCTTCGCGGCGGGGCGTTCGCCACAGCGTGTTGCAGAAATTGATGCAATTGATCAGAGGTCGTCGGCCGATAGGCCCCTGAACAGTGGGCGTTCGCTAGGTCGCTGGCATCTCGAGCCGCGCGATCTCGGCGAAATACCGCGCACCCGTCAACAGAATGTCATCGTTGAAATCGTAGGTGGCGTTATGCAACGGCGTGGCGCCCCTGCCGGTTCCATCGCCGTTGCCGATGAAGATGAAGTTGCCGGGAACGGCCTGGAGGAACGCACCAAAGTCTTCGGAAATCATCATGGGCTGGACATTGTCGTCGACGGCATCGTTCCCCGCGACATTGCGTGCCGCCCGTACTGCGACGCCGACGAACTCTTCCGAGTTCACCGTCGGCGCGAATTCGTGCGTGTAATCGAACAGGCAGTCGGCACCGTGCGTGCGGCAAATGCCCTCGCATACCTCACGCATCCGTGTTTCCAGCAGCGCCTGCACTTCGCGCGAATAGCTGCGAGTGTCGCCCCTGATCACGACGTTCGACGGGATCACGTTTCTCAGGCCGTCGGTAATGAACTCCGTACAGGAAATCACGGCCTGCAGACTCGGATCCAGACTGCGCGAAACGATGGTCTGCAACGCCATCACGATCTGTGATGCGATGACGATCGGGTCCACGCCCATGTGTGGGCGCGCGGCATGCGTGCCTCGCCCCTTGATCTGAATGACGAAGTTGTCTTCGCTTGCCATGATGCCGCCGGCACGCGTCGAAAATGTTCCCGCTCGCATTCCCGGCATGTTGTGCGCGCCGAAGATCGCATCGATGGGGAAACGTTCGAACAGGCCGTCGGCCATCATCGCCTTCGCGCCCCGACCATGCTCTTCGGCCGGCTGAAAGATGAAGCGGACCGTGCCATTGAAATCCCGCCGTTCGGCGAGCAGACGCGCGGCCCCCAGGATCATCGACATGTGTCCGTCGTGCCCGCACGCATGCATTTTTCCGGCGGTACGAGAAACGTGTTCGCGCTCGGGCGCCTGCTCGGAAATATTGAGCGCGTCCATATCGGCGCGCAGTCCAATCGCCCGCCTCCCGTCGCCGACCGTCAGGTTCGCAACGAGCCCCGTTCCACCGATGCCGCGGTGAACGTCAAGTCCCAGCGTCGTGAGAACGTTCGCCACGTAGTCCGAAGTATGGACTTCCTCGAAGCCCGTTTCGGGGTGTTGATGCAGATACTGGCGCCAGCGCTTCAACTGGCCCTGCAGCGTGTTTTCCATGCCTGGAGGTCCTCGTCAATCAATCGGATAGGGGAATTTTATTGTGACAACACAGAAATCTAATACGCAAATTTGAGGTCCGTATGCAAAAATATCCCGTTTCAATTTCTGGCGCACGACGATGAACAGCCTGGATGACTTCGACCGCAAACTCCTGATGGAAGTGCAGCGCGACGCGCAGCTTCCGCAAAACGAACTTGGCGCACGCGTGAACCTGTCGACGGCTGCCGTGAACCGGCGACTGCGTCGTCTTGCGGACGAAGGCGTAATTCAGAACTACACCGCCGTCGTCGCGCCAGAGAAAGTCGGCTATCTGCTAACCATCATTGCTTCTGTCGAAGTCGAGAGTGAGCAGATTGATCTGCTCGATGCGATGAAGCGCACTTTCGCGCAATGCCCGCAGATCCAGCAGTGCTACTACGTCGCAGGCGAATGGGACTTCGTGCTGGTACTGACGGTGCGCAACATGGACGAATACACAGCCCTCACGCGGCAGCTCTTCTTTTCGAACAACAACGTCAAGCGCTTCAAGACGCTGGTGAGCATGAGCCGCGTGAAGGTCGGACTGAGCGTGCCAGTCGATATCGACGGCAAGTGAGGCGCTAGCGCACGACCGTCCGGTCGGACCAGTTGCCCTGATCAAACTGGCGAACCGTGATCGCGCCGTTACGGATATCGCCTTTATCGTCGAACTGGATCGGGCCTGTCACGCCTTCCAGTTTCGCGGTGCGCAACTTCGGCAGATAAGATTTCGGATCGGTCGAATCAGCCGCCTGCATCGCCGAAGCTATCGCGATCACCGCGTCGTACGCGTAGGGCGCATACAACTGCACGGGCACGCCGAATCGCTGCTGATAGCGCTTGAAGAATTCCGGCCCCTGCGGCATTTTCGCGGGCGGCACCCCCGCCAGCGTGCAGTAAGCGTCGTTGCTCATCGCGGGGCCGGCGAGCTTGATGAATTGCGGCGTGCACGCCTCATCACCTGCCACGAACTTGACCTTCAGTCCAAGCTTCTGCGCCTGCTGCACGAAGGCAGCCGCCTGCGTGTCGCCGCCCGTGAACGCGATGCCGTCCGGCTGACGGCTCTTGATGGTCGTGAGAATGGCCATCCAGTTGGTGGTCTTGTCAGTGCCGTATTCGCGCGCCACCACATTGCCGCCCGCTGCCTTCACGGCCTTTTCGACCTCGTCGGCGAGCCCCTGGCCGTATGCCGTACGGTCATCGACGATCGCGATCTTTTTCGCATTGAGGTCGTGAACAAGGTAAGTGCCGATTACCGTGCCTTGTCTCACGTCGTTCGCGACCATGCGAAACACGTTGGTGAAGCCTTGCTGCGTGAGCTTCGGATTGGTCGCGGATTCGGTGATCATTGGCACGCCGGCATCCGAATAGACCTTCGACGCGGGAATCGACGTACCCGAATTCGCGTGTCCGACGACGCCAGCGACGCCGTCGTCGATCAACTTCTGTGCGACTGTCACAGCCGTTTTCGGATCGGCTGCGTCGTCCTGCGAATCGAGCACGAACGTCACAGTCTGTCCACCAATACGGATCTTGCGATTGTTCAGGTCTTCAATTGCAAGGCGCACCCCGTTTTCGTCGTCCTTCCCTATATGCGACAGCTCGCCCGTCAAGGGCGATACCTGTCCGATCTTAACGGTGATATCCGCGTGAGCGGCGAGGGACTGCAAAGCGAGCGCCGTGAAGGCAAGGCTCATCAGAGGTCGAAGTAGTGGCATGATCGTACGCGAGATGTTGACTGTATGACGTGGCCCGGCGAATTCGCCGGACTGGCCCGGGTGACGCACTGGCGTAGTCACCGTGCTCAAATCGTATGCGCCCTGAGCGATATCCAAAATTCGCAAAGCCCATGCTTTCGCAAAATTTGCTCGCGACAGAGCTGATTTTCGATAATTCGTACCGGTCCGAACGTGTCAGCACCACATGGAAGATCCGCTCAGGGCACGCACGCCATCCCCGCAGCACTTCGGTCGATCTAGTGCCGCGATCCGCTACGGACCTGGAGCGTTGGCGCGGTTGATCGCGCCGGAAAATCGGGGACATAGATCGGAGATCGCATCCATCTGACGGGCGCCTGCCCGTTCTATCTTCGCGGGTCCGTTACTGAGCGCTGTTTTCGGCGCTTGATAGACCCCTCCTACTGCCGGGAGTAATCGGACCGATTGTCCCTCAACGTGAGAGGCCCACCAGCGCTGGAAACGTTGACGATGCGGCCCGCTGCTTTTGGTAGAAACGGCAGCGTCGCCTGGCGTAACGGCGACAACCCCGAACCCGTTCGTGCCGAACACCAGGCGGATATCGTCAACTGTTGCGCGGCCCACCTTGTCCCCCTCTCTCATTTCGTCGACGGCTGTCCCCGGCTCGGCGACGTGAGATAGCCGCATTGTTGACCAGCGCATTTAGACGTCCCAATGTGTCCTCGATCTGGCGCGCCGCGGCGACATTCGACGCCTGATCCGTTACATCGAGCTGGATGGCCTGCGCGTCTGCGTCAACGATGTTCTCCGCCGGCCCTGGTGTCGCCACGGCATCAAGGAGACTCTTAGCGACAGAGCCGTGGGCAGCTGGGAAAGTTAGCCTTGGTCATCGACGAGTTTTACTAAGTTGATCGAAACCTCATAATTCCCACAGAATGGTCGTCCCATGCTTTCTACTCACGAAAACGCGCTACATCGCTTGGCTCCTCTTCGCGACCTTCCTGGACCCGTCGACGCGGAGCCCAATGTTCGTGACCCACAGAAAGCGTGGACTCAATCGCCAACTCGGCTAAACCCGCGAAAGGTCGCTACCTTGTAAAGCAAAAGATGTTGCTCCGGGAAACCAATAAATGTCGCCTTTTGGAACAGCCGCGCCGACGATTCGAGCGCTAGCAGGGCGCTGTAACTAGCTGTCGATGTGTGGGCTTACTCGAAACAAGACGGTCTGGCCCTGCTGAGTTACAGCGCAACTCATGGCCGATACTGCGGCAAGCATTTCCGCGGATCAAAGAGCCAAAGCGCTCGAGTATGCGAATCGGTGCGACGTCATTCGCCGCGCCTCTAGAGGTTAGGAACCGCCGGCCTCAGTATGGATGGGAACCCATCTGCCATTTTTTACTTGATAGAGCGTCGAGGCAGCATCCTTTCTCGATCCGTCAGCGTTAAAGCCGATCTGCCCAGTCACGCCGTCGTACTGAATCGTTTGCAGTTTCGCGCCGATCGCCGCTGGCGACGTGCTGTTAGCTTCTTTCATCGCCTTAAGTGCGACGAGCGTAGAATCATATCCGAACTGCGCGTAGGCCAGCACATCCACTCCGAAACGCTTCTTGAACCGTTCGGCGAAGTTTTTTCCTGCCGCGTTGGACTCGAGCGGACGACCGGGCTCCCACGCATAATCCCCCTCCGAGCTAGGACCCGTTAGGTTGATGAACTCGGTCGTGTTGACGCCGCCGCCGCCGACGTATGCCGCTCGCAGCCCGAGCGAGCGCATTTGCTTTGCAATCAGAGCTGCCTGAGGATTGCTAGTCGACACGTAGATGAGGTCCGGTGTAAGTCCTTTTATGGTCGTCAGTTGAGGTCTAAAATCAACGGCCGTGTTTGAAGTATATTCGTGAGCAACGACGTTGCCGCCGGCAGCCTTGGCGATACGTTCGAATTCGTCCGCTTGGTTCTGCCCGAATGCGGTTCGGTCGTCGATGATTGCAATGCGCTTCGCCTTTTGAACGTTGACTGCGTACTTCGCCGCCGCTCCCGAATTTTGAGCATCGTTTGTGATGGTCGAAAACAGATTCTTGAAGCCGCGTTGGTTCAGCGAAGGGTTAGTCGACGTTGGATTGACATCAGGAATGCCGGCCCTTTCATAAAGGGCCGAAGCGGGGATCGTTGTGCCGGAGTTGAAGTGGCCAACTATAAAGTTCGATCCCTTGTCGATAAGCATCTGCCCGACCTGCACCGCGACGCGCGGGTCGCCTTGATCGTCCTCTGCGATCAATTCGAAACTTACCGGTTGTCCATTGATGTTAATCCCTTTCGCTCGCGCATCCTCCAACGCAAGCTGAACCCCATACTGGAGATCCTTGCCATAGCTTGCGTATTGGCCCGTCAAGGGACCGGCGAACCCTATCTTGACCATAGTGTCGGCAACCGCCAGAGTCGGTGCCGAAGAGCTAATCGCTGTGGCGATCAAACCACGCAACAACAGGCTGCTAAAATTCCTCATGTCTTACTCCAAGGGAGGCTGCGAGTCTTGCGAAAAGCCTCAGAAAGAACTGAAGTTCATGTATGGCTTTAGTGGACGCGCAGGCAATCGGCTGCTCTCCCGTCTACGTGACTGGTACCCGCAGTAGATTGTTTCGCCTGTTCAGTCGAGTCTGGCCACACCTGACCGGAACTAGAACCGGTGGACGATACCCACGCCTACGCCCACCATGCTGCGAGAAGACGAAGGCGTCGAATTGAAGCCGTCGCCGAGCGTAGCCGTCGCGTTGATGATGTTTCCTGCGCCGTTGTTTCCGAGTGTTTGACCGCTTGCGCGCTGATACCCCTGCAACGCGTACAGGCCCGTGCGTTTCGACAGCGAGTAATACTCGGACAGGTTGAACTGCTGGTACTGCGCGTTGCTCGTGATACCGTTGGCCTTCGTCGCGCGGGTGTAGCTGTAGCCCGTCGCGAAGTCCCAGGCGACCGTCGGCTTCCAGTGCAGCACAATGCCCCCCGTGTTCCAGATCGCCTCACTGTGAAACGCCGAGCCAGCACCGGGAATGTATTGCACGTTCGTGTAGGTCGCGGTAACGTCGAATTGGCTGTTGAACGTATAGCCCGCGCCGACTGCGAAGCGCTGCTGTGCCTGCGCCGTGCGATAGCCGTTCGTCACAGCCGAGACGCCCGTCTGCGCGCCCGCGTTCGACGTCGTCGAGTCCGCGCCGAATGCACCGCCGCCGACCGTCGAGTTGTTGATTCGGGAGAACCCGACCGCAATACCGACAGGCCCCTGCGAATACTGGATCGCCGTGGTCCACGTCGAACCTTGGTTGACGCTGCCCGGTACGCCCGCGAATGAATAGGAGCCGCTAAACTTGAAGCCATACAGTTGAGGCGACATGTAAAGTAACGTGTTGTTCGCGCGGTAGAGCGTATCCAGGCCGTCTACGTCGCCAGGGTGTGCACCGTAGAAGCCGGTGAGCCACGTCGTTGGGCTATAAGGAAAAAGAAGCTGGTAGTAAGATGTGTACTGGCGGCCAGCCGTAAGCGTGCCATAAGTGCCGTTGGCCACACCGACGAATGCCTGTCGGCTAAACATCAGATTCGACGTGGACATCGCGCCAGTCGCGCTATTGATGCCCTCTTCCAATGTAAAGATGGCTTTCGTGCCACCACCTAGATCTTCGGCCCCCTTCAGGCCGAACCGGCTGCCGGCCCACACCCCTGTAATCATCTTGAAGCTCGAGCGCCCGCCCGATGTCGAGCCTAGGGAAGTCGAACTCGACTGGTAGCCCAAACCCGTATCGACGATGCCGTACAGTGTT
Organism: Paraburkholderia sabiae; assembly: GCF_030412785.1. Classification (NCBI taxonomy): domain Bacteria; kingdom Pseudomonadati; phylum Pseudomonadota; class Betaproteobacteria; order Burkholderiales; family Burkholderiaceae; genus Paraburkholderia; species Paraburkholderia sabiae. Next base: position 343,751 of record NZ_CP125297.1, on the reverse strand, counting down.
ACGCTGCTTTGCGCGAAAGCGGAATGGACGGCGAGCATGGTTGCACAAACGAAAGCCGCCCTAACTCCGAGGTAATGTTTTTTCAATTTTCAGTCCTCATTATGTAATGTGTTATGACGACGCGTTATCTGAACAACGTGTCGCGCTAAAGCAGGGTTATCGAGGCAAGGAAGAAAAACAAGATACGGTACATTTGCCGATAGGCTTACTGCCACCGGTCTGGCTAAGCGCGGTTCAAGAGCGCACGGATACTATCAGGATGCTAATGTCTAGATCCGCGTCTACTCGCGGGCTAATTTCTCCATGGCACGCCTAGAAGTTTCGTGACTACAGTCTGTTGCAAGCTCAATGCGGCAAGCCAGGATGTCTTTGGGTTACCAGGCGTCGGCTCATTAGACATGCTCACCCTCAGTTCACCGCTCTTGCTCTTCGCATAGATCTCATGGCAGTTCAAGTGAATCGAAGGATCAGCGATCAGCGTCACACTCGTCCTCTCGAAGCCCAGACCATGAATAGCGATCGTAGCGGCGACGTTCGCGTTGGCGGGAAACTTCAGCGCGGCCTGCTCAGCTGTCCCTATAAAAACAACTCGTTGGCTCGTCAACGCTTCGAGATCGACTTCTTCCGCAGCAGGTGTACCCGCCCACGCTCGTGGAGGCTTTCGCCCGGTGTACATGACCTCGGTCAGTCCGCTCCGTGATGCGGCCGACAAAGCGTCGATCCCGCCGATCGCTCCGGCAATTGGTATGACTCGTGATCCGCCAGCGCTCGAACTGCTGCTCAACGCCGTGCGATTCTCGACCTTTGCTAGCGCTCCAACCGAAGAAAGTACCACGTCGAAACCTTCTCTAAGCACGTCGGGAACGACATTGGAGACGGCGTCATGGCCAGCGCACTCGACAACAACGGTCGGACGCCACGCAACGAGCTCGTGAATACTCGTCAGACGGCCATATCGTTCATCCGCCATGAAGTAGGGCGTCGCTCGCACGTCGAGGAACGCAATCTGATCGAAGGAATCGCGCGACAGGCACTCTGCGAAGCTCTGACCGATCGTGCCGGCGCCAATCACGGCGACTCGAAAACGGTCCTTAGTCATGGTTTGCCCACAAATTCGAGGAGATAACGCGTGTATTCGACCGTCGCGACATTCGGAAAAAAGTGTCCTCCGTTCATCTCGACAAGCGTCGAGCCAGGGATCAGTGACGCCAGTTCCCTGCTATGCTCGATCGGCACCACCATGTCGTCGCGAGCGCCGATTACGAGCGTTTGCATGTCAAGATTAGGCAACTCGTCAAAACGGGAATATTGGAGAAGCATGTCGATTCGGTCCCTGACCGTCGCCGCATCGGTGTCTAGGCCGCCATCAAAAGCGGGCATACTCGGTCCCGCTATCGCGCTGTTGTACCATTCGTTCGGGTAAGCGAGCAAAGCGGAAAGCATGCCGTACGCTGCGCTTCCTGCCTTGCTCAAGACCTCTTTGCGCAAGAGGAAGCAGTCGCGAAATCTCCTATCCGGTCGGGCCCATCCTCCACTCAGAACCAACTGATCGCAGCGGCGCGGAAACTCAAGTGCAATCGCCTGTGCAACGAGGCTGCCCGTGGAATGGCCGACGATCGTGGCATGGTCAATGTCAAGCGAGTCAAGAACATCCAACGCGGCGTCAACAACATTCGAGATGCTTTGCTCGCCGACGCACTTGCTCGCACCCACGCCTGGATGGTCGAAAGTGACCGTTCGATAGATTGGACAAAGGGTCTCCATCACCTGATGCCAGAACGAACCGCGTCCTCCGAGACCTGAAATCATCAAGATTGCCGGGCCGCTGCCTGCGGCCGCGCCTGCAACCCCAGCGTTGGTCACAAACGACTTCATTTGCTATCCCTGTTCGGTGCGGCAAACACGGTGTTTGCTTCGATCTCTGCAACGTTCGTGGGTCGGGGAAACGGCGACGGAGGCGAATCGCCGTGTGCCCGTGGTCGCCCGATCTGTCTGAAAAACGATTCCAATCCGCCCGGATTCATGAACCAAATCCAGTGCATCTCCTCGGTTTCACTGTCATTGATGAAGGTATGCGTACAACCCTTACCAAGAAAGAGGGTGGTACCAGGGGTAATGTCGTGAGTCTCGGTTCCGTTGATCACAACTCTGCCCTTGCCATGGATGAAATGAATGACTTCTTCATTTCGATCGTGACTGTGGTCGCGTACGTAGGCGCCTTTGCCGAGCGTTTGGGTCCCAACTGCAATCGGCGCGTCCATACGGATTTGATGGGGCGCGACGTGGATTGAGACGTACCCATTCGCAGGAAGCGGCTGCCAGTAGCTCTCCGCCTCCTCGGGGCGCGTGATGAGGAACCTTTCGCCTTCGATGCTTTTTGCGGTGTCGGTGTTGCTCATTTGTCGTCCATACTCCAGTGAGCACAGGTGTGGTGCTGTGACAGCCGATTGCCACAACATTTCTCGTTAGAGACGCCTCATTCATTCACGCGGCGAGTCTTCACCACCTCCCCGCGTTGCAGGACCAGCTCCAAATGCTCACCTGGTCCCGCCACTGCACCGATATCTGAAAGCGGGTTGCCATCCACGACCAGTATGTCTGCGAACGCTCCCTTTTCGATCGAGCCCAGCTTTCCCTTCATTCCGACGATTTCGGCAGCCACAGTGGTTGCCGAACGTAGCGCTTCCAAGTTTCCGAGCACTTCTGCACGAATACGAAATTCATTGCACTGAAACGCATGCCCGTCACTGCTCAGATCCGTTCCGAATCCCATCAACACGCCAGCCTTCGCATAAATCTCCAGCGATTCGCGCCCCGCGCGTTGGATTGCTGGGACCTTTGCAACAGACTCAGGCGGAAGACCGAGCTTTGCCCCCTGCTCTAGCAGAACATCGTAAGCGATGAGCGTCGGCACAACGAAAGCGCCATGGTCGTGCATCAACGTCGCTGTCGGCTCGTCGATAAGGTTGCCGTGTTCGATTGTGCGAACGCCGCACCTCACAGCTCGGGCGATTGAACGTGCGGTGTAAGCGTGAGCCATCACATAGGTGTTAGCGGCTTGCGCTTCATCTACGATGGCACGGATCTCGTTTTCCGAGTACTGAGTGTTCGCAATCGGGTCCGTAGGAGAGGCGATGCCACCTCCAGCCATAACTTTGATCTGAGTAGCACCCTTTTGAATTTCTTCGCGCACCGCTAAGCGAACCGCGTCCACACCATCGACAACGCGAGCGATAGCTCCTGTACGAATGGCGCATGAGCAAGGTTCGAGCACATCGTTTCGGGGGCGAAAATCCCCGTGACCTCCGGTCTGAGAAAGCGCCCTACCGGAAGGAAAAATCCGGGGGCCCGGGATGAGTCCTGTCTCCACAGCCTGCATAAGCGCCCAGTCAGCCCCACCTGCATCGCGTACGCTTGTGAAGCCTCGAGACAACATGCCGTCGAGAATGGGCAGCGATCGGATCGTTGCCAGGACATTTGGTTGTGCAGCATTCGCACCAAGGTTTGTGTGAGACGTGACAACGTGCACGTGGCAGTCGATGAACCCCGGCATTACAGTCTTTCCGCGGACATCGATCACGCGAGCATCTGCACGATCAACAGGGCCGTCAGTCACACCCACTATCACTTCGCCTTCGATGATTACATTGTGACCTTCCAGCAAAATCCCGCGTTGCAGATCAAGTACGTTTCCGCCTTGAAGAATAGTAGTTGTTGGCATATCGGTGTCCTTGTTAGGCATCTGGAGTTAACGCCGCGCGTCCTTTACAAAGCGGCTACCCACGAGGCTGATAGCGGCTGCGGCGATTACGTAATACGCTGGGACCATATTGCTTCCGGTGCTAGCCATTAACCACGTGACGACGAACGGCGTGAAGCCCCCGAACACCGTGACGGCGAGGTTGTATGCCACTGAGAGGCCGGTCGAAAGTACTTTTGTGGGAAACAGTTCCGAGAAAGCGGCCAATATCGAGCCGGCGTATCCCGAAAAAAGGGCACCGAAGACGATCTGAAAGACAAGCAGTGAGGTCAAACCGGGCGACCGATTAATCCAAGCGAACATCGGCCACACTAGTACCAAAATCGCAACTGCAGATCCGGATATGAAGATCCTTCTTCCATAAACGTCCGCGAGCCGTCCAACGATCGGTGAAACAAACATAATGACGGCGCCTCCCACCATGCCCGCGATGAATCCTGTCGACGGGTCCAGATGTAAGGTGCGGACTGAGTACGTCGGCATATAGAACAGCAGAACGTAAGTGATCACGGTCCAAAGAATGACCATCGAAAACGTCGCTAGCGTCTCGCGCGGAAAACGAGCGAGTACCTCTTTAAGAGGGGAGTTATGCTTCGCCTCTTCTTCAACAGCGCTGAACGCAGCAGTCTCGTCCATCCGACTACGGATGTAATAACCAACCGGTCCGATAAGAATCCCCAAAAGGAACGGCACTCGCCAGCCCCAGCTATGCAACGCTGCGGGGTCGAGCGAAGTATTGACGAAAGTGCCAACGCCCGCCCCTAAAAGGACTGAGAAACCAGTGCTGGACAAAATCCAGCTGGAATAGAAGGCACGCTTTCCCGGTGGAGCGCACTCCGTCAGGAATGCCGTGGCACCTCCCATCTCCCCACCAGCAGAGAACCCCTGTAAGAGCCGTGCGAAAACGATCAGCACGGGCGCGACAATGCCCGCCTGTTCGTAAGTGGGAGCAAAGCCGATGATCGCCGTGCCAAGTGCCATCAGTAGGATGATGAGCGACAGCGCCGCTTTTCGACCTGCCTTGTCGGCGTACACGCCTAGGATAATGCCCCCTACTGGACGCATGAAAAAGCCTACGCCGAAGGTTCCCACCGCAAGAAGTATCGACGTGAGCTCGTTTCCGGTAGGGAAGAACAGCTTGGCGATTGTCACCGAGAAGAAGCTAAAGACCGTCCAGTCAAACCATTCAAGTCCGTTTCCCAGAACTGTTGCAATGATTGCGCGCCGACCTTGGTCTGCTGTGCCAGTGATGTCGCGGCCTTCCGCTAAAAGTGTCTTCTCCATATCTCCTCCTATAGTCGACCTGTGGTCCTGCGTGTGCCTTGTTGATGATCGCCGTCAGCCTTGAGGAAAGCCCTCACCCCAGGTATCGCTCACCATGAAGCCAGTGCCGAATGGATCCGTCGGGTCGACGCCGAGCTGTTCAACGCTGAAGACCCAGCCTCGCCCTTCAATTCTCGGAAGCACAGCCGGTCGGCCGCCGATCTCCGTTCGCCCAAGCATTTCGACCTTGAATTCACTTCCGATAGCGGAGCGCGACACCAGTCGACTTCCTACATCCGCGAGCCCGCGGGCTGCGAGCGTCGCCAGGTTAGCTGAGCTTCCAGTTCCGCAGGGTGAACGATCGATTCGGCCCGGGACGAGCGTAGTACATGTTTGGTAGACATCGTCAGCGACGCGATTGCGGAACATCACATACGCAATCTTATTGATGCTCGGATAGAGAGGATGCTCGACCTTAACTTGTTCGTTCACGATGTCGGCGAACTTCACGCCTAGATCGGCAAGGCGACGGGCGTTCTCCGCATTGATGTCCATGCCCACTTGGTCAACGTCGACGAGCGCGTAGTAGACACCTCCGAACGCGATATCAACCTTGATCTTGCCAAAGTCCGGCGTCTCGATTTCGAGGTCGAGCTCTTCAACGAACGCGGGCATCATTTCGAGCGAGACGCTTTCGCAGCGTCCATCGTTGCACCGCGCGCGGGCTGTGACGAGCCCGACCGCAGTATCCAGCACGACAGTCGTCTCCGGCTCTTGCATCGGAACAATGCCGAGCTCCAAGAGCGCTGTAACAACACAGATCGAATTACTGCCGGACATCGGATGCGCCCTGTCGGCCTGCATGATAAAAAACCCGGCGTGAGCTTCAGGGCGCGTCGGCGGAACCAATAAGTTGAATGACATCGCTAGCGCGCCGCGCGGCTCGAATACGCAAAGGCGGCGGAGGCTGTCGTCCACCTCGTTGATGTAGTTCATCTTGTCGAGAACGGTATCACCCGGGATTTTTCCTACACCGCCCGTGATGACTTTACCAATCTCGCCTTCGGCGTGGACTCCCACGACCTGCAATGTTTTTTTCCAGCGCATTTTTTCCTCTAAAAAACTGTTGCCTTCAGTTCAGAACCGGTAAGCACCAAACGGAGCGAGATCCACCGGCGGTTTGCTTCCCGATATGAGATCGGTGACCAGCCTGCCTGTCGTTGCTGCGAGGGTCAGGCCGAGCTGTCCGTGTCCCGTAGCGAGGACCACGTTCTTGAGTTTGCGTGTCCGGTCGATGACTGGCTTCGTGTCAGGGAGCAAGGGACGATAACCAACCCCCAGTTGCTGTTCCTGCGTTCGAAGCTCAGGGAAGATTCGTTTTGTCTTGTTGAGAATGATCGTCGCCCGCTCGAAGTTCGGTGCGGCATCCCGTTGCGCGAATTCGATCGTCCCACCGACTTGCAACCCACGCGTCATCGGAGCGAGGCAAAAACCTCCGTCTGCGTAAATGACTGAGTGCCTCAAGGCGATTCCTGGGTCGGTCAAAAGGACCTGATAGCCCGCGACTCCTTCCAGCGGAATATTGACGCCCAGATGAGTGAAAAACTTTCGTGATCCAACGCCCGCCGCCACAACAACGTAGTCCGCAGCGACGGATTCGCCATTCGATAGCTCAACTCCCGTCGCACGGCCGTTGTCCTCATTGATTCGACTTGCACCTGCCAGCAATCGACGCCCACCGCGCGCCGTGAAGCTTTCGGTGAGCGCTACGATGAACCCTTGCGTGTCGCTCACAAAACGCCAGTCCGAAAGGAGAATCCCGTGCTTGAATTTGCCAGCAAGCGCGGGCTCGAGGTCGGCGATATCGGCGGCGCCGAGCTTTTCGAAGGCAAAGCCGAGCGAGCGCGGTAATTCGGCATGATGCAAGTCTTGCTCGAGTCCACCCGCCGTATCAAAGACCTGCATAACCGGGCGCTGGCTTAGCAGCGCTTTGTCTGAACAACCGTTTAACAGCGGTCCGTAGTCGTCGAATACGCGGCCGGTAAGTGATGCAAGGTCGTGCGCTATCTCGACCAGTCTCGATTGACGTGCGCACGAGAGGAAACGCATCATCCAAGGCAGCATTCGCGGAAAAGAAAGGGGCCTGAGTGCAAGCGGACCCTCCTGATCCATTAGCCATCCCGGAATCTTTTTCAAGATCCCCGGCTTGGACAGAGGAACGACCTCTCCTACCGCCAACTGTCCGCAACTCCACTTGCCCGTACTATCTCCGGGCTTTGCCGGATCGATAAGGGTGACGGCGTAGCCGCTTTGCTGAAGATAGAGAGCGCAGCAGACGCCCACGATGCCTCCGCCGATCACAGCGATAGTGCCCGTCGGGCGGCTGTCAGTCGTCCTCGCCAGCAGAGAATCAGTCGCAACACTCATCTTTATGTTCCAAAGTCCTTGTTTCAGCGGTCGCTGTCTTTCTTCGCCAGGAGCCGCTTTAGCTTCGCGATCCGCTGGTCCCGCCATGAACGCTTTGCTTCGAGCTGCTCCAACGGAAGCTGATCTCTGAACTGCTTTACCAGTTCCCTGGCTAACGACGGAGAGACGAAGCGCTCCGTTTCATGCCTTTCCATTGCCATCCGGTCATAGATGTCGCCGTACCGGGCGAGGTATTCCTCAAGGCCGCCGTCTGCGTTGAGGTCGATCGCTTGGAGCGGGCCCACCACCGCCCACCTCAAAGCAAAGCCATCGGTGACCAACTTGTCAGCGTCAGCTGCCGTGACGACACCAGCTTCAATTAGCCGGAACATCTCGATGAGCAGCGCTCCTTGCAACCGGTTCATTGCAAAACCGGGATGATCTTTCTTCACGAGGACAGGCGACTGACCCACCTCTTCCAACAGCGAAAGTGTCCGCTCGACGACAGCAGCGTCAGTCCATGGAGCGGGAACAACCTCCGTTGCCGGCAGCGTATGAGGAGGTGTTGCCGGATGGACGATCACGCATCGGTGCCGGTTCAAAAGGCCTTCCGTGAACTGCGACAGCGGTATTGCGGAGGTCGAGCTCGCAAGGATCGCCTCCGGCTTGCTGACTCGGTCCAACCGTTCAAATAGCTCCCGTTTGACCTCTACTTTCTCCGCAACCGACTCGTGCACGAGGTCCGCCGCAGCGACGGCGTCCTCTAGCGTTGAATGTATGACCACCCCAGCTTCAAGAGCCGCCAGTGAAGCCTGGGGATCACCGACGCTGTCCCGCAAATTGCGAAGTAGGCGGTCACGGATTCCCTCGAGCACGCTTATGTCCGAATCGAAGATAGCCACGCGGTGTCCCGCACGCACCCATACCGCGGCCCACGAGCATCCGATGACACCCGCTCCGACGATTGCAACAGTCAGTGTCTGCTTGTTCACTTGCATGTGTGCAAAAAGTAAGGACGGTATCGCGTTACTGGCCGATTTAACAGGGTGCTACAACATTCGGTGGTCTTCCCAGACCCGTTAAGCCGATTGTAGATAGCAGAAATTTTGCGAACAATTCCTGTTTTTTGACTTATATTCATGACAGTATGTTCGTAATGAACCGCTAACCGGCGGGCGCCAGTCACAATTAGGGTTTGTATGGATAAAAGCAGCGAGCTTTATGTCTTTACGGCAGTGGTCGCGCATGGAAATTTTGTGTCGGCCGCAGAAAAGTGCCGCCTGACGCCGTCAGGTGTTAGTCGAATCATCTCGCGGATGGAAGAACGGATGGGTGCGAAGCTCTTCGTGCGGTCGACTCGACGACTATCCTTGACTGCACAAGGTGAGTTTTTTTATTCGAAGGTTCGGTCGATGGTGGAGCAGATCGAGGCAGCCGAAGCCGCCACCGCGCAACGACCGCAAGTCCCTCACGGAGTCTTGCGCATCCGGGCAGCCGCTGGGTTCGTCGATAAACAACTCGTTCCGCTCATGCCTGAGTTTCTCGCGCGCTATCCGGATTTGCAGGTGGAAATTGTTGTTGGAGATGTGCCAATCGAACCGGACGATCGAAGCGTCGACCTCGCTTTCCGCTCGGGGCTCGCGCCGTCTGAAGACCATTTAAGCATCAAACTTGCGGCCAACCCGTTTGTCATATGCGCGTCGCCGAACTACCTCGAAAAATTTGGTCGCCCCGAACGTCCCGAAAACCTGGGCCGTCATAACTGCCTGACAATGGATGGAAGAGGGGTCACTCAAGCGGAATGGATGTTCCGCGAAGGCCAACGCAGGTTCTCTGTGTGGGTGAAAGGCAATATCGGCAGTGTGGCAACCGCGATCCATTCGGCGGCTCTCAACGACGTGGGAATCGCCCGCATTCCGCAATTTCTTGCCGAACAGGACGTACGAAGCGGGCGCCTGGTGCGGTTGCTTGACGACTACGCCCCCGATGACGGGCGTTCGATCTACCTCGTGTACATGACGACAGACAATCGATCTCTAAAGTGTCGCGCGCTCGTCGATTATCTCCTTGAAAAGTTCGATCCGATTCCGCCTTGGATGCGCTGACGGCACGCTGCGCCGATTACGTTGTTTTTTTCAGGAATGTAAGTCGAAAAATAGTAATTGTTCGTAAACTTTCCGCTATCTACAATCGGCAGCACGCTAGCCAGTTGTACGCTCTAACCGCGCTTAACCGGCCGACGAGCTCAGGTCTGCTGGCCGAGCGAAGTCAGCGGAGAATCTCGGGTCTGGGCGACGCGACAAAAACCGTGCAAATTCGGACTGCGAAGGGTCGAGCATCGCGACGGCACAATGAAGCGCACTCAATCGCGTCGGGGCCGGCGGGCCGCGACGAAGCTTCAGCAGTCTGTGGCACTCATCGCCTCCAACTGAACGTACCTCATCCCTAGCGAGAATCCGTCGGCAGTTGGTTGGCCATTTCACCGTTAAGACTGGAGCCCTCATGTCTCTCCCTAATTACGAAGGCATTATCACCGTTCTCACCACGCCGTTCGCCAAGACCGGCGAGGTCGATTTTTCGACGCTCGGTGGGCACATTGACTTCCTGCTGTCGAACGGCATCACCACGCTGCTTGAAGGGGGATCCACGGGCGAGTACTACGCTCAGTCTCTGTCCGAGCGCGAGAAAATTTTGGAGTTCGTGGCTGAACGTGCTGGAAAGAAGGCGAATTTGATCGCTGGCACAAATTCGATGCGACAGGATGATACGCTGGCGCTGAACACGCTGGCCGCCAAGCTGGGTTACCAAGCGGTCATGCTGGCCGCCCCTCCCTATTCCCTGCCAAGCACCACGGAGTTGATTGCCCACTTCCGCCGCATCGCTGAAGCAACGGATCTGGGCATCATCCTCTACAACTTCCCTGCCCGCACCGGCGTGGACCTTGACCCCGAGTTTCTCGCCGGCATCCAGGACCTCAAGAACATCAACGGCATCAAAGAGTCGAGTGGGTCCTTCGCGCGCATGATCGAGCATGTTTTGAACTTCCCGAATCTTCAACGCGTGGTTGGCGCCGACGACCAGGCACTCGATGCGTTCCTTTGGGGAGCTCGCAGCTGGATCTCCGGCGCTTCGAACTTCTTGCCGGCGGAACACGTCGCCATCTACAAGGTAGCGGTCGTCAAGCGTGACTTCAATCTCGCACACAAGATGATGACCGCCCTTCTGCCTATCACCTACATCCTGGAACAGGGTGGAAAATTCAATCAGTACGTCAAGTACGGCACGGAGTTGGCGGGGTTCCCTGTCGGCGAGGTCCGTGCTCCCCTGCTTGGCTTGACCGAATCGGAGAAGGCGAACTTCAAAGAGAAGCTCGAAGCGTTCAAGGCGCAGAACATCGCTCAGTATGCTGATTGACCCCATCGTCGTATCGGAGACTCAACGATGAAAGAATTGACACTGTCCGACTTCACTGCGGCTGCTGCGAAGATAAAGCCAGAAACTCGCGCCTTCATCGACGGCGAATTCGTACCCGCTCGATCGGGAAAGACGTTTGCCACGATCAACCCGGCGACCGGCAAGGAACTCGCGCAAGTCGCGGAATGCGACGCTGACGATGTCGATGTCGCGGTCTGCGCCGCGCGTCGAGCCTTTGAAAGCGGCGTATGGTCCGCAATGCCGCCCAAGGCTCGCAAGAAGATATTGCTTCGCTTCGCGGATCTGATGGAGCGTGACTCTGAAGAGCTCGCACTGCTCGAGGTCTTGGACAACGGCAAACCGATTTCGGACGCGCGTTCGGTGGACGTGCCCGATTCGATCGAGACATTGCGATGGCATGCCGAAGCAATCGACAAGATCTATGATCAGATTTCACCGACATCGGCTGACGTCGTGTCGATGATTGTGCGGGAACCGATCGGCGTAGTAGGTGCCGTCCTTCCGTGGAACTTCCCGATCTTCGTGGCAATGTGGAAGTTTGCACCCGCGCTTGCCGGTGGAAATTCCATCGTGATCAAACCGGCAGAACAAACGTCACTCACCGCTATCAAGCTCGCGGCGCTCGCCGCAGAAGCAGGCGTTCCGAACGGCGTGTTCAATGTCGTCACAGGCTTCGGCGAAACGGCAGGCCAGGCCATCGGTCGTCATATGGACGTCGATTGCGTCAGCTTCACTGGCTCCGGTGAGGTCGGCCGCTACTTTTTGCGTTACGCCGCTGAATCGAATATCAAACGGGTGGTGCTTGAGCTCGGCGGCAAGAGCCCAGCGATCGTCTTGGACGACGTGAGCGACCTTCAGGCCGTTGCCAATCAGATCGCCACGGGAATTCTGTTCTGCCAAGGTGAGAATTGCAGCGCAGGGTCTCGCCTAATCGTGCAAAGCGGGATTAAGGACCGCCTTCTCGACACGCTCGCGAAGACGTTCAAGACGTGGACTGTGGGTAATCCCCTTGAGCCCACGACGCGCGTCGGCGCCATGATTGAAGAGGCGCATATGAACCGAGTGCTGTCATACATCGATGCGGGCCGCGAAGGCGGAGCACGCATTTTGGTCGGTGGCCGACGGACGTTGACGGATACCGGCGGCTTCTTCGTCGAACCGACAATCTTCGACGGGGTGCGCAACGATATGCGAATCGCAAGAGAAGAGATCTTCGGACCGGTGCTTTCCGTGATCGAAGTGGCTGACGCGGATGAAGCCGTTCGCGTTGCAAATGACACAAACTATGGTCTCGCTTCGTCGTTGTACACGGACAACCTGCACCTGGCACATAAGGTGGCTCGAGCCATCAAAGCGGGAACCGTCTCTGTGAACTGTTTCTCAGAAGGTGATATGGGCGTCCCATTCGGCGGCTATAAACAATCTGGCTTCGGCGGCCGGGATAAAGGCATCGCTGCTCACGACCAGTACCTGCAGACCAAGGCTATCTGGATGCAGCTCCGCTGAGCAGCAAATCCGGGATGCCATCCGCGGTGGCATCCCTAAAACACCTACGTCATTTGACGGTGGCGCTCCGGTAGTGACCAACACCGGCCAATGTTTGCGGCTGCGCACGAGCGGCTGATTGATTTCGAAGCTCAAGCACCGGTTTTCTAGGAAGAACTGCTGCGTGCGATCTCGCGTAGCCACTCAACAAACACCCCGGCGCGCCTCGGCAAGTCCTCAGGCTGATGCACCAAATAATAGCTATACGGGCTAGCTTCGGAAAACGGTCCAAAGGGCAGAACGAGGGTTCCGTTCTCGATGTGACTCTGCACGAGGTGCTTTCGTCCCATCGCCACCCCAAGGTGGTTCTCCGCCGCAGTAATACAGAGATCCGACCGGTCAAACGTGAATGATCGGCGATTCGTAGTCGCCTCGGGGACGTGTTGATCGCACCAGAGTGCCCATTCTGCGTCGTGCGACGCATTGTTCCATGCCAATGAGTCGTGGAGCAGTGTGCAATCGACCAGGTTGGCAGGTGATCCGACCAGTGAGTGCTCCGCTGCGTAGGAGGGGCTGCAAACAGGGGCTACGCTTTCATCCATCAGCTTGTAGCTGATGAGGCCGGGAAACGGACCTCGCGTGTAGTCGATCGCCAGGTCGATGTTCCGGGTCCGGAAATCGATCGGTTCATTCCCGACGCGAAGGTCGACGGACACACCAGGGAACTTGCCGGCAAAGTCGGCCAGTTTAGGTACGAGCCAACAGGCAGCAAGCGAAGGTCGCGCGTAGACGGTAATGCGGCCCTCAACCTGCTCTTCGCTCGCGGGCGCGAGCGCTGCTGCAAGCTCGCTCATCGTGCGCTGCAAGATCGAAAACAGACGCTCACCGTCGGAAGTGAGTGCGATTTGTCTGGTGAGCCTGACGAACAAGTCCATCCCGAGCGCGTTCTCGAGACGCTTGATACGATGACTAACCGCACCCGACGTTAGACAAAGCTCCTCTGCTGCCTTGGAGAAACTACGATACCGGGCGACGACCAAGAACGTGTGCAGATTGGCAAATTGCCCGCTGTCAAGGCGATCGGCAATCCTTGGCGGAAGGTTGTACATTGATGAAGGTCGCTGGTCCGAGTCTCAGCATTCTAGTACCAACGGAGCGCTGTCGTCGCGCCAGCGACCGGATTTTCAAGAGGGAACTAGCGCCGCTCTACCCCGTGATAAATACAGTCCCATTTCTTCCTTGGGGACCATGCTTCCACCGGTCGCCCAAATAAGATGAGTCGCCTGATGGGACTTCTTCGCCGACAGGTCTATGCGCGACCGGTACGCCTGCTGGTCCGCCGCAAAGACACGGGATATCCCCGGTGCGCCGGCAAGCGCAGACGGTTCCAGCTGGAGACCCTCCTCTGCGTCGCTGAGTGCAAGCAAAGCATAGAGTTCGTCGTCGCTCACTGTGTAATAACCGTCTATCAGGCGCTGCATCGTTTTTCCAACGAAGCCCGATGGTCGACCCACCGCGAGCCCGTCTGCCGCAGTCACGTTGTCGATCCCGAAGTCCTGAACAGAGATCGCGTCATGCAGGCCAGTGTACACACCAAGGAACATACATGGTGAATGCGTTGGCTCCGCAAAGATGCAATGTACGGAGTCACCGAAAGCCAACTTCAGCCCGAACGCAACGCCTCCAGGCCCCCCGCCTACGCCACACGGTAGATAGACGAAAAGAGGATGGTCGCTGTCGACACGGACGCCCGCGTCGGTCAGTTGTGCCTTCAGTCGTCCAGCGGCAACGGCGTAACCGAGAAAAAGATTCTTCGAGTTTTCGTCGTCGATGAAGTGGCACATCGGATCTGCCAATGCTTGCCTTCTTCCTTCTGCGACCGCGACGCTGTAGTCGGACGTATGTTCGACGACAGTCACGCCGTGCGAGCGCAGCTTGTCTTTCTTCCATTGGCGGGCGTCCGACGACATATGGACGGTCACGTCGAAGCCGAAAGTGGCGCCCATGATGCCAATCGACAAACCCAGATTACCGGTCGACCCCACCGCAATCTTGTAGCGTCGAAAGAAAGCGCGGAAATCGTCTCTATCCAGCTTCGCGTAGTTGTCGCCCAGATCCAATAGCCCGCTTTTGACTGCTAGATCTTCGGCATGCTTGAGGACTTCATAAATCCCGCCGCGCGCCTTTATCGACCCGGAGATCGGCAAATTACTATCTAACTTGACCCAAAGGCTACCTGGAAGCTGAGTTCCATACCGGCTTTGCAACGCGGCCTGCAAATTAGGGATTGCTCTTATCGGTGATTCGATACGCCCGCTCGTCTCCGCGGTTTGCGGGAATACCCGCGCGATGTATGGTGCGAACCGGTCAAGCCTGGCGCTGGCGTCCCGTACATCCTGCTCGGTTAGCCCAACGTCCGGCAATGCTTCCTCAGCAGGAACCACGGACGGATTGAACCAGGTCGTCTCCTTCAGGTCCACCAGATCTGCGATCAGTGGGCAGGTTCCCTTCCACTCATCGATCGACTTGCCTGCAATCATAGATTCCGCTCTCAAATAGTTGACCGCACCTAGCGGGAGATTGGAACTATCCGCCGCGTCCCCAAAGATCTCCCGCTCCGGGCCGATTTGACACCTCCCTCCGTTCGTTGACAATGGATCATTCGTCAAGCGACGTGTGAAGTCATTTCAACCGTGAATGCGAAGGAACGGAGTGTGGTCGGCGCTTCCCGAATATGAGCGGTGGCAGGAGCGCTCGTATTGAGACGCAGAGCAACGGTCGTCGCAGCTTCCCAGTCGAAGGCTGATGCCAGCCAGGTAACCGCGACGAGAGCCGAATCATTCTATGGATTGGGGTAAGCCCTCGCATACCCATGGTTTTGTTAAGCAATAGCTGTCGAAATGACGGGACCGTCGCGACCTCAGCTAAGTTGGCACTCAGGGCAGGAAGCGTACCGGAATGATCGGAAAGTCGAGCCGCGAACTCAGCTATTACGATAATATCGTTTCCTTAACAACGCGTTTTGTGGCTATAACTGAAACGCAGTCCTGACTGCCATCACTTTCTCAACGACGCCGGTCGTTACTGGTCTCGATGACCAGTACGTCGTAAACCAAACGTTTTATTGCGGCCCTTGTAATTTTATGTGTCCCTTATTAGGACACCGCCTATCCAGTGACCATGTATCGGCTCGTGGCAGGATGCATTTCGCGCCGACCTGTCGGATCGCCCCAACGTCTCGACAGAGTACAGATTTATGCGCTGCCGGAAACCGTATGCCCTGTCGGCAGGGAGCTGGCGGTCACTGCCAAAAGTTTCCTTTCTCCAGCATCTTCTGCGCGCTCTTCCCTGATGCGGTGTGTTCGTCAAGCAACCGTCTGCCGACGTCAAGCTGCCATCGTCGCGCGCGTAGCGGACCGTTGCCCCAAACGCGCAGTACAGCACGGCTGCGATTTTGTGACTCAGCGACTTTCCCGGACCGACACCTGCTGCCTATGGCAAGCCAAAGAAGCGCTGGCTCGGCACCAGACAGCAACCAATTGATTCTCAAACAATATTTATTAGGGGCAGCCCGCAAGGCCACGCGCAGCCTAGATCGCTCTAACCGGAATATTGCGCGGAAATCAAGGTCATCCCTTGTAGCGCGACTCGGCACGCCGTAAAGCCACAGACGTCAACGACCAGGACTTTTGCAGACCTTCCCTAGATCGGCTTGGTGACAGATCTATTGCGCTCTACGGGTGGTGAGGGCGACGGGAGTGGTTGGCGTACAAATTCCATCCGCCGGTGCAATATCTGTCAACGGAGGCCGGCTTCTGAGTTTTCTTTGCCTTGTCGAAATGCAACTAGAAGCCGCTGGGCTCGTGCCAGAGATTGAGTAACGTACCAATTCCGTTCGCGGCAGCCGTCTTGTAAACATCGAACCCCCAGGCGATGTCGAAGACCGACATGCCGCATGAGATAAAGATGATTCGCTCTTCGAAGTTCAACCGACCAGGTTTGATGCAGTTCACAACGTCTCCCAGCCCGGTCGCCTCCTCAAGGGCAGGGAGTTTCCCTGCGTCGAGGAGGCGATAAAAAGGACCGCCCATTTCCCCGCTATAGTATGCTTCCTTGTCGCCGGAGGCGATGCCCTCTTCGAGGTAGGCCCGATGCATAGGCGTGTGATCGAATACGATTTTGCAGTTGGTCAGGAACGAATCGTCGGTGTTGAATGGACCGGACACCAGAATGGTCGCGCCTTCCTTAATCCACTCGTCCTTGAAGTAGAGAGGCTTTGCACGTGACGCCGCGACAGTAATGACATCGCCATCACGGAAGCAAGGCTCTGCGTCGGAAACGCCGACTACGCTGACATCGTATTTCTTTTCGGCCCAACGCGCGAAATTCTCCGCCCTTTGCAAAATGATATCGAAGCACACAATTTTTTTGACGGATGGCAGCTGAGTCATAAGGGCGGTCAGGCATGCCTTGTTGATCGGACCGCAGCCAACTACAGATATAACCCTTGCGTCCCGGTTTGCCAAGTGTTTCGCGCCGACTCCGGCCACCGCCCCCGTGCGTGCGGCGCTTAAGAGATTTGCTGACATAAGGGCCAGAGGTGCCCCGGTTTGCTTGTCGTTTAGCATCATTGTTAAGATCGAACGAGGAAGCCCCTCCTTTGCGTTCGCATGGTTGGAGCCATACCATTTATTCCCGCATACATCGAAACGTCCGCCAAGGTAGCCAGGCATTGCTGCAAAGCGGCGATCTGGTCCAGACATAGGCATATTCGGAAACGCTGAGTGCGGCGGAAACGTTATACTGATGCCGTGATGGTTGTGGTTTGGACCACCCATTAGATAGTCTCCTTTACCAAGCAATCCAAACGTCTCTTCACACACCGAAACGCACGCCGCGGCGTTCAGCACTCCGGCGTGAATCATCGCCGGCTCAGACAGGTAAAGAAAGTCAATCCTTGGATACATTCGGGATTCCTATACACATAAAAGGCTTGATTGATCACGCAGCGTTAACGCGAGGATCGTTCGGACGGATCGTCTGTAACCGACGGATGATTGAGTGGCACAGCATGCGTCGGCCGCGCAGTAAGAGCGGCCGTCATATCGCTTTAGAGATAATGGCGTGTAGGACATGAACAAAGTTAGTATGCCGGCATCCGCGACGCTTAGCTTCAGCGGTTAAGGCTCGAGGATGGTCAGTGCGCCGTTCGTGGACATAAGAGACTCTACGCCATCGCGTCGAACGACGATCATATCCTCGACTTGCAGCCCCCAACTACCGAGTTCGTAGTATGGTGTCTCCACACAAAGCGTCATGCCCTCCTCAATGAGGATATCGTTCGATGCCGTTAGGTTCGGGACGTCATAGCCGTCGATTCCGATACCGTGTCCGACGTGGCTGCGTTTGTAATGCGGAATACCCTCCCGCTGGACTGCTTTGACAGCGGCATCAAAAACGGCCGACGCCTTAACGCCGGGGCGAATCATTTCCAGTGCCGTCAGGACGCCGATGTGGAGGGCATGGTGGTATTGACGGATTTGCTTACTCGGCTCTCCAAGGACTGCGATACGCGCTATATCTGCTCGATAGTGTCGGTATCTACCCCCCACGTCAAACCGAATCACATCTCCATACTGGAGCTTCCGGTCGCCGGGCTCCACGTTAGGCATCGCAGATCGCGGACCGGAGCCGATACACCCGAGAACAGGATAGCCACCTTCGCTTGCCGTACGACGATGAAATGCAAGCCCCAGCTCCCGTTCTGTGGCACCAGGCTTTGCGATCTCGAGGGCGGAGGCAATCGACTGTTCCGCAATCTGGGCTGCACGCCTGAGCCGGTTCACTTCCTCCGGCGTCTTCACTGCACGGACGGTTCGAAAGACCTCAAGCGCTGGCTTCACCTTTGCGTTCGGTAAGCGTACCTGTATTTCGTCAAAGTTCCCCGGAAGAAGCCCCAGCTCATCGATGCCGATGACTGAGTCGCCGAGTCCACAGTCATTGATTGCCGCGCACAGCGCATTGATCGCTGTACCGTGATCGGGGAGACTGTAGAGGTCCAATTGACGTTGATCAAGCGCACTGAGCTCCACGCCCTCGGTCCGATCGACATTGAAGAAACCATATCGATAAACTTTCGAGATCCAAACATCGTCTTGGTCCGCCAGCTGATCAACCAGGCTCGTTGCGGCGATAATCGAGGGTTCTCCGCGCCCTGCGGCGGGAATGAGGACGTAAGACTGCGGACCGCGACGGACCCATTGGGAGAGCGCCCAATAGCCGCTCGAGTAGGTTACGTTCTCGGGCAAAGTTGCGACGATGGCATCGAGCCCATTGCGCGCCATCATTTCATTGAGTCTTTCGATGTTCAGCAACATTTCAAAAACTTCCGTTTAATAGTATAGGGAGCGGTCGCGATCTCGCACCAGCGCCGCAGTCGAATGTCCGCTAGAACTAAGTTCGGATAGCGCTCAGCTTGATATCTGTCACAAACATGTGCCCAGCAGAATGCGTGATCATTTCAGGAATTCCTGATGCCATTGCTATCGCCTGTGGGGTGACACCGCAGGCCCAGTAGACTTCAATCTCGTCTTCAGACGGCGGAGTGTAGCGGCCCCAATCAACTTTCGTTGCGTCGTTGATTCCGATATCACGGCCGTCACCCACATGGACAGGCCCACCATGAGCTAGCGGATAGTGCGACGTGATCTCTATTGCGCGGGCCACATCTTTTCGGGCTATGGGACGCATGCCCACAACCATGGGACCCTTGAAAACACCCGCCGGCTGACACTCAATGTTCGTCTTGTACACTGCGATCCTTCCGTTTTCCTCTTTGAGATGCTGTTGAGCAATGCCTTCATCGGTCAGAATCTCGTCAAAAGACAAGCTGCAACCGAGAATGAAGCTAACATGATCCTTTCTCCACAGGTGTTCAATCCGCGGGACTTCCTCGATAAGCGCTCCATTGCGGTAGACCCGATACCCGGGCAGATCTGTCCGGATGTCGCTTCCGGGCGCAGTGATCGGCATCTCCGGGTTGCCTGGATCACTCACCTCGAGCAGCGGGCATGGTTTCGGATTCCGTTGGCAAAACCGCAGGAAATCGAAGGCGTATTGCTCGGGCACGATCGCCAAGTTGGCCTGAACGTAGCTCCGCGCTAGTCCGTGTGTCGTACGCGTCCATTCGCGTTCACGGATTGCTTTTCGCACTTGCTTTCCAGTGGCATTGCTGAGTTGTTCGCGCAACATTTCGTGTTCCTCTGTTTATCGAAGCTGAACTACTGCTGTATCCAAGTGTTCCAGCTTTCAAGTAAGCTGTCGCGGTTTGCGTTGATCCAGTCTGGATTTGGGACAATGAACTTGCTTTTGATTTCTTCAGGCGTCGGGAGACGCTTCTGCGCGTCAGGCGGCATCATCTTCATTGCCACGTCGCTTGCAGGCACGCAGTCGAGGTTCTCGCAATGTTTGGCCTGCGCCGAGGGGGTGCTAGCGAAATATTCCAAAAGCTTTTCCGCCGCCGCCTTGTGCGGAGCACCCTTCGGGATCATCGCTCGATCCGCGATGATGATTGCTCCGTCATAGGACGATTCAACTTTCCGCCCCTCTTTCTCAAGTACGCTTGCACGCGTTCTCCACATCATCCCTGTGAAATATTGCCCGCTTCGGTATCCTTGAATACTCTGGTCGCCCGTCCTCCACCACATCGAGACTTGCGGCCTTACTTGATCTAGCTTGTGTAAAGCCCTTTTTATGTCCAAAGGAAACAGGTGATTCAGAGGTACACCATCTGCCACTAGCGCGACCGCCATAACTCGCCAGGGATCACCGAAATCCGGCAGCGCCCTCCCGCCAGGGAAAGCCGTCGTGTCCCAGAACTCCTTCCAGTTCGTCGGCCCGCCTTTTGGAAATTTGTCGCCGTTGTAGACCAGGTAAGTCACACCATAGTCGAGATTGACGCCCGCTCGGTCGCAGCCTGCGGGCATAAGGCTTTTCCCACCTAGCTTCTGGCAGAATCCGGTCATGTCCTCAGTGATTGCTTTGACCCGATCTGCATGAGCCTCGATGTCTCCCAGGATGATGAGATCCCAATTGACCGACCCTGTTTGAGCCATCGCGCGCAATCTCGCGATTTGTTCCTGAGCTTCCGCAGTGACGACATTTACCTGTATTCCAGTCGCTCTTGTGAATGGGTCAAAAACGTTGTTACGCAGGCTTTGTTGATATGCGCCTCCGGGGCTCGCGACAGTAATGGTTTCCTCGGCGCGACTCGTCGTTGCCTGGCAGAGTACGAACCCGCCAATTGTCAGAAAGCGTATGAGCTTGTTCATCTGTTTCACGGCAGTCTCCTAAAGGTTCACTTTTCCCGATTTGGCGCTTGCCCTTCGTTCCAGGGTGCGGATACCCGTCATGAGAGCTAGCGACAGAACGATCGTCATCGTTGCCACCGCTGCAATAATTGGCGTGAGGTTGTAATCGATGTCTTCAAAAAACTTCCGAGTGATCGTTTTCCCTCCCGTATCAGAGATGAAGAATGCGACGGTCGCCTCATCAAACGACGCGAGAAATGCAAACACAGCTCCGGCGGCGACGCCGGGCACAATGTCGGGAAGGACGATCGAAAAGAACGCATTGAGTCGCGTCGCGCCGCAATTCAGGGCTGCCCTCTCAAGAATAGGATCGAAACTCTTCAGTGCCGCTGACACGGTGATTACGACGTACGGAACGGCGAGGACCGTATGCGCGATAAGAAAGCCGCCAAAACTACCAACCAGTCCGACAGGTGCGAAGAAGAGATACAACGCAATCGCAATCACGATGTGCGGCACGACGAGCGGACTCAAAGCAATAGCCTGAATTGCCGCTTTACCAGGGAAGATACCTCTTACAAGCGCCATGGCCGCCATGGTGCCGATCACCGTCGAGGAGACCGTCGTGGCACAAGCCACTTTGAGGCTGAACAAAGTTGCCGACATCCAATCCGCGTCCGCAAGATATTGCACATACCATTTTAGTGACAGGACGTGCGGTGGAAACTGGATATAGGAGGCATCTCCGACCGACATCACCAAAATGATTAAGATCGGCCCGATCAGAAAGAGGAGCACCAGTAGCGCAAACCCTACCAAGGCTAAAGTCCCAACAGACGACGGAGATTTGCTGTTTACGACTTGGCTAGCTGACACATTGATCGTATTCATTATCACAGCTTCCCGGAAAACGACATGAACCGTCTGAAGACCACCGTGACAGCGATAGTTGCCAACAGTAGAAGAGTTGACAACGCTGCGGCGAACGGCCAGTTGAACGTCTGTGTGACTTGTTGACCAATGAGCGTAGCAATCAACAGTGTGCTCGGTCCCCCAACCAACGCTGGGGTCACGTAGAAACCGAGCGCCAACACAAATACGATGAGCGACCCTGCGTAGACGCCGGGCATGCTGAGTGGCAGAGTCACCCCTACAAAGGTTCGAGCGGAACTTGCTCCAAGGTTCGAAGACGCTCTAGACAGGTCAGGCGGGATGGCCTTCAATGCGCCATAGACGGGCAATATCAGGTACGGTAGCAAAACGTGAACCATTGCCATAATCACGGCGCCTTGGTTGTAAATCAGCTTAAGAGGCTCGCTTACAAGCCCCATGCCAATCAGCACGTCGTTGACAACCCCGTTCCGTTGGAGAAGTACGATCCAAGAATACGATCTGACCAAGACGCTCGTCCACATGGGGATGAGAATGCAGATGGTCGTAAGAAAAGCCGCTGTACCCTTAAGACGCGTCAGAAGCCAGGCGACAGGGTAACCCAAGACAACGGCTATGCTAGCTACTGCAAGCGCTATAAGAAAGGTTCGCAAAAACACGCGGGCATAAAGCCCTGATGCAACGTGCTCGTAGTGCTCGACAGTAAATGTGGGGGCAAAGACGCTGGTCAACAGCAACTTCCCAACAGGATAGACGAACGCCACAAGCAAAAGTAATAGGAAGGGCGACAAGAGCAGCAACGAGGACAAGGGGCCGTAGTTGTCGCGCGATTGCGGCGAACGCCCGAGTTGCTTCGCGGACGTAGACATGTCAATCCCCCCGGAAGGCTTGAACGGCCGCTGTGTGGAAGGTAAGGTCGACCGCGCTTCGCTCCTCAATATTTCCTGCGGCGCCTCCGCATTGGCTCTGGACATGCACGACAGTTCCATCGGCAAGCCGTACTATGAGCCACTGGAATGCCCCTACATAGGCTTTCGCTTCTACAATGCCAGCGATGCCCGATGCCTGCACATTGCCGGCCCTAATCTGCGTTCGCTCTGGGCGGACGGCTAGATCCAACCGGTCGCCCACCGATGGCAACGTGGCACTCCGAACCTGGTGTCGCGGCACCTTGAAAACCGCATTGCCACTTACGCGGGCCGTAACACCATCATCGTCGATCGCAACGCATGTAGAAGGTATGAAATTCATCTTGCCGATGAAGTCTGCAACGAACGGAGTCGCGGGACGCTCGTAAAGCTCCAGCGCTGTTCCTACTTGCTGGATGCATCCGTTCCCCATGACTGCAATTCGATCGGACATGGTCAAGGCTTCTTCTTGATCATGCGTCACATACACGACAGTTACGCCGAGTCGCTGCTGGAGTTGCTTGATCTCGATCTGCATCCGTTCGCGCATCTTCTTGTCGAGCGCGCTGAGCGGCTCATCCATTAGCAGCACTGGTGGCTCGAAGACCAGTGCCCGCGCGACTGCAACGCGCTGTTGCTGCCCACCGGATAACTGGCTTGGCATGCGATCGCCGTATCCGCTCAGCTGGACCATCGAGAGGGCTCGCTCTACTCTGTCAGGTATCTCCGCCTTTGGCACTTTTCGCATCTTCAGGGGATATGCAATGTTCTGCCGTACCGTCATATGGGGAAACAACGCGTATCGCTGAAATACCATTCCGATATTTCGCTTATTGGGGGCCATCCGTGTAATGTCAATCCCACCCAACGTTATGCTTCCTTCATTCGGAAACTCGAATCCTGCGAGCATCATAAGCAGCGTAGTCTTGCCGGAACCGGAAGGCCCTAGAAGCGATAAAAACTCTCCTGCGTGAATATCTAGATCGATACCGCTTACTGCTTTTGAGCTACCGTACTGCTTGGTAAGACTTTCGATTCGTATTGGAGCTCCGTCGATTGCAATGCTTCCGCGCGCCGCGGGGGCAGCGTCTTTCCTCAACCATGCGCGCCCGGTCTCCACCTCATTAGAAACAGCCACTGCCGCTATCGGATGCTTTGTGCTCATGGTTTTGCTCGAGAAGTTGTGATGTCCAATGCAATGGGATCACGGTAGCCAGCACTTGTACCAATCAACGCCACCTTGTCTGCTTCCACAAGGTGACCATCCGCCAAGAGCTGAGGGATTGCCGCGTAGGCGGCCGCCGCGCAGAGTTCAAGGTAGATGCCGAATTGGTCGGCTAAGTGGCGCTGCGCTTGCGCCGCCGATTCATCACTCACAGCTATCGCTGTCCCGCCGGTATCGACCACGGCCCGCAGGGATTGGTCCGTAGCTGTTGTGCCCGCTATCGATGCCTGCTTCGTCGACCCGGGAAATTCATCACCGATCAAAGCCTCATTTCGGAGAACCTTCGAAATCCGTGGAAAAGGTTCCACGGCGATGAGCTTCGGTACCTTCCCTTTCCAATGGCCTTGGCCTGCCAACGAAAAAAAGCCCGCAGCGATACCCCAGATGATGTCGCCCCTCGCAGTCGGAACAATGACCGCGTCCAAGCCGTCCCGACAGTCGTTCGCCAGCTCGAACGCTACGGTCTTGTACCCTTCAACCCCCCAGGCACAACTGCCGACGGCTGGCAGGTGGAAGTTGGTCAGCGGAAACCATCCCTCCTCATGTACCGCCTTCTCCATGACCCGCCAGCGCTCCAAGCTGTTCTCGACTACGACTATCTCGGTTCCGTACGTCGTCAGCGCTCGTTGAACCGGCTTGGGGAGGCTAGGAGTGACGAACACCCGGGAAGCGAGCCCGGCGCGAGATGCGAAACACGCCAGCGATACGCCAGCGTTACCCGAGCTTGCACAAACGATACCGCCGGCGTTCACCTCAAGTGCACGCGCCACGGCGAGAGGACTCATACGGTCCTTATGGCTTCCCGTCGGGTTCATCCATTCAGCCTTGACCCAGAGCCGTTTCAGAGACGGCGACCGTAGTTCGATCATTGGCGTCCCACCCTCACCAAGCGACGGCCAGTCGAGATACGGGAGGTAAGGCCCCCAACGCCTCATGTCTTGCTTGTCATTTGGTGGTACAACACCGCTCGTGCTTGCGTACACGGCTGCTACGCTGGTGGGTCGGCCCGCCAACCTGCTGTCTGGGCACCCGCCCGGATAATCGCCAACAGGCAACAACGGCCCTCCAGCGAGTGATCGAAATCCGATAAGGTCCGGGTTCCGACGGTACAAGTGGTTCATCAAATTTCCCCTGCTGTTCGCGTCCGGTTGGACGTGGAGTTGCTCCGTGAGGCCTATTTCCTCACGAGCAGTGATATTCTGTCTAATGCAGCCAAAAATGAACTCCATGCTTTGAGGTAATGTCTGTGGAAGCTAGACAGATTGAAGCGTTCCGGTCGGCCGCTATCCATGGCGGGTTTACGCGTGGGGCCGAAGCGCT
This sequence comes from Paraburkholderia sabiae, assembly GCF_030412785.1. NCBI lineage: Bacteria > Pseudomonadati > Pseudomonadota > Betaproteobacteria > Burkholderiales > Burkholderiaceae > Paraburkholderia > Paraburkholderia sabiae. The sequence continues at coordinate 318,749 of NZ_CP125297.1, read as the reverse complement.
CGGCATCACTCAGCCGGCTCTCACGAGGGCGATTGGACGACTTGAAGCCAGCATCGGCTTTGCGCTTTTCGAACGGGGTCATGGTCCGGCTCGCCTGACAGCCGAAGGAGCCGCTTTTCTGCGCGAAGTCGAGCGGAGATTTGTCGGCGTCGACCAACTGCGCCGCATCGCTCAAGACATAAGGAACTTTGGAACCGGTCGACTTCGCATCGCATGCATGCACGTATTCGCCAACGGTGTAGTACCGGCAGCTCTTCAGCGCTTCAAAGAAGCCTACCCAGAGGTGACCGTCTCCCTACAAATTCGACCTTCGGCGACGGTGTACGAATGGGCTGCCGGCGGCCGATGCGACGTCGGCATTGCCGGACCGAAAAGCGGCTTTCTCGGAGTCGAAGAAGAAACGTTCCTCGCGCCGGCAGGGGTACTAGCCGCACCATCGGAACACAGACTGGCACGCCTGAAGCGCCCGATCCATGCGAAAGACCTGCACGAGGAGGCGTTCCTCTCCTTGGCGTTAGAGGACAGCACCCGTCATGTCATCGACCAAATGTTTGCCGACGCGAACGTCCATCCCCTCGTGCAGGTCGAGACGCAGTACGCCGAAACGCTTTGCGCGCTTGTAGCGAGAGGGCTCGGCGTAGCCATAGTCAACCCAATCCTTGCGACACAGGTTAAGCATTTGCCTATCGTCATGCGGCGCTTCGAACCACATGTGCCGTTCGAGAGCCGCCTCCTGTGGACGGCTACCCACGCACGCACCAGAATCGCGGAGGCCTTCGTTGCATATATGCGTGAAGAAGCGATTCGCAGCGTCCGCGAGCTGCCATATGCCGAGGAGCTACTTCCTTAGGTGGCGGCGAATGAGTGCATTCAACCCACGTGAGCACCTCTTGAATGTCGGTTTCCCAGGGTCCGATTGGCACCGGCCAACGGATGCCGGCGACGTCTAATTCGTCGACAGCGCTTCCAGCTGGATAGCACCAGTAGCATGGTGTCAGGGACAACTTGAGGCTGAATCGACGTCAATGCCGGCCGCTGCAAGAGCGCTGCGAACCCGTCGGGCGAAGGCTAGAGCGTGGGGACCATCACCGTGCAGGCAGATGGTCTGCGCATTTAGCGGAACCCATTCGCCGGTTACCGCCTGCACGCGTCGCTCAAGGATCATCGCGAGTGTACGGTGCAATACGACATCTTCGTCGCTGAGCAAGGCCCCCGCTTCCGTGCGCGCACTAGCGATCCATCCGAGCGATACCCGCGATCCGCAAACACTTCTTCCACCGCGACGAGTCCAGCTCGGCGCGTGGCGTCGACCAAGCCGCTGTTGGCCAGGCCGAAAATTAACAGCGAAGGATCGAAGTCACGAACTGCGGACACAATGGCATCCGCAATCTCGTGCGTATTTGCAGCTTGGTTGTACAGCGCGCCGTGCGGCTTCACGTGCGCGACGTGCCCGCCTTCCGCCTCCGCAATTGCCGACAACGCGCCCAGTTGATACAGCACGTCCGCGTATATCTCGTCCGGCGGGAGATGCATTTCCTTGCGACCAAAGTGTGCGAGATCGTTGAAGCTCGGGTGCGCGCCCAGCGCGACGCCTCTTTCCACCGCCCCGCGTACGCACTCGCGCATCGCCGTTGCGCTCCCTGCATGCCAGCCGTACGCGATGTTCGCGGAGCTGACGAGGTCAAGCAGAGCCGCATCGGTGGAGTAACCTTCGCCAAGATCAGCGTTCAAATCAATTTGCATGTAATTCCGAATACTGCGCAGGGATGTTTCAGGTTGGACATGGGGCTACGCGTGCAACAGCTTCTCCGAAACCGACAAGCTGCCCATGTTGCACGTCGAAAGAAACTACAACTCCAGCTGCCGGTGATGCGACACGGCTCAAAGCTTCCCCAACTACCAGGTAACCTACCGTGTCGCCGGCTTTCACCTCCTCGCCCGGCGCTGTCGCCGGCGCACCCGTAAGCGGATGAGCACTACTGAAACACCCCGAAGCTTTTGCACGGATGATTTTCGTTTCCGGCTTTTCAACCTCGCGACGGTTGGCTGAAGCTACGACCTCTTCCGCGACTAACGCGTGAGGAAACTGGGTAGGTAACCGACGTAATATGAAACGTATTTTGTCATCGCAGTAGTCGAGCTCCGAGCAGTCTGAATCCTTAAACGCGCCGGACAGCTTTTCAAGAACGTCCATCATTGCGTGGCTCCCTTCGTTTGACGCGTGGAAAGCCAACTCTCAAGAAAGTGGATGGTGAAGCCACCGGCAGCCACTTCTCGCAGCTCTAGCACCTCTCGGTGAAGCGGTACGTTGGACTCCACGCCGTCAATTACGATTTCACTGAGTGCCTGCTTCATCCGCGCGATCGCTTGCTCGCGATCATCCCCAAAGGAAATGACTTTCGCGATCAGCGAGTCGTAGTGCGACGGCACCTCGTATCCCGCATACATGTGGGAGTCGACTCGAATTCCTGGGCCTCCAGGCGGAAGCCATGCCGTGACCGTCCCGGGAGACGGCATGAACGTCCGCGCGTTCTCGGCATTGATTCGGCACTCGATCGCATGTCCACGGAACGTTACGTCATCTTGGCAAACCGATAAGGGAAATCCCATCGCTATTCGAAGCTGTTCCACAACGATGTCCACACCGCACGTAAGCTCGGTCACAGGATGCTCGACCTGGACGCGGGTGTTCATTTCGATGAAGGCAAACTCGCCATTTTCATAAAGAAACTCAAAAGTGCCCGCTCCCCGGTAACCAATGTGCAAACATGCCTCAACGCACCTCTGCCCTATCTCTGCGATGGCCTGCCGTGGTATTCCTGGTGCCGGAGATTCTTCGATCACCTTTTGGTGGCGGCGCTGAAGTGAGCAGTCCCGCTCACCTAACCAAACGGCATTTCTGTGTTCATCGGCGAGAATTTGAATTTCCACATGGCGCGGATGTTCTAAGAACCGCTCCATATATACAGCTGCATTCCGGAACGCGCGATCTGCTTCCTGCCTCGTAAGCGAGACCGAGGCGAGCAAGTCGCCCTCGTTCCGGACAACGCGCATGCCTTTACCGCCACCGCCGCCGGCTGCTTTGATGATCAGTGGATAACCGACCCGCTGCGCAATACGGATGACCTCTTGGTCATCGTCAGGAAGCGCACCGTCGGACCCCGGCACACAAGGAACCCCTGCCTCTCTCATTGCTTGTTTAGCTTGGACCTTGTCTCCCATGCGACGAATAGAGGCAGCCCTTGGGCCGATGAAAACCAAGCCCTCGTTCTCCACCGCTTCAGCAAAGTCGCCGTTTTCGGATAGGAAGCCGTATCCGGGATGTATCGCCCTGGCTCCGGTGAGCCTTGCAGCGACTAGAAGCTCTGTAGTGTTCAAATAGCTTCCGCGTGCGGCGGCCGGCCCGATACAGATTTTTTCATCTGCTAGCTGCACGTGGCGTAGGGAAGCATCCGCTTCGGAATGCGCAGCGATGACCTTCAACCCCAGTTCACGGCACGCACGAAGGATACGAAGCGCAATCTCACCGCGATTGGCAATCATTACGCTGTCAAACATTGCCCACCTCGATAACGAAAAGAGGTGCTCCTGCACCAATTGTTGCTCCATCGTCCGGCAGTATTTCGACGATGATCCCCTGCCGGTCCGCCTCGATTTCGTTCAGCATTTTCATCGCTTCAACCAGGCAGATGGTCTGGCCGATGCTGACCGTATCCCCCAATGCGACAAACGGATCTTTTTCCGGGCTTGGCGATCTAAAGAACGTACCAGCCATCCCAGAGACGATCGTGTGCAGTTCCTTATTTGCGATCGGCGGTTGTACCGACTTCGCCGCATCGCTGGACTTGCCCGTAGCGTCGATGAGTCGCGCGCCCGTAGTCGATAGTTCGACACTGGGCGAAGTGCTTCCTCCGCGCTTAAGTCTTAGGCTAAAACCGCCACCTTGGAATTCGAGATCAGTAGCGCCCGAAATATCGAACAACTCGGCGACCTGCTTAATGAGTAGGGTACGTTCAGACTTATCGTCAGGCACAGCATCGAACCTCTTCAGTTGAAATCAGTCGCTGGTGTGGTGCTCGAGCAGAGCGCGATCACCATCGCGTCCGCCGGCATCCACTAATCTTCAAAACCTGCCGGCCATCAATTCGATGTCTCGACGAAGCGAAAGGACTTCCATATGGTCATCGCGGAGCGCAGCCAACGCGTCGTCTTCGCCTAGCATTTTGAAATGCAGATGCATCCCCGCACAAACTTGTCCGAGCTTCCATAGGTCGGCTTCGATTACTGTTGCGATCTTCGGATATCCCCCACAAGTGTTCGCGTCTGCTAGTTGGATGATCGGCTGTCCTGAGGGCGGAACCTGCACGGTACCCGGGACAATCCCATGCGAAAAAAGCTCCCTTTGCACAACGAGATCGAGGCGCTCCCCCTCAAGTCGATAACCCATACGGTTCGATTCAGGACGGACCGTATAGGGTTCGTGCATAAACCTCTGCGTCGCCTCATAGGAAAAGTCTTTATGCTCTGCGGCAGCAACGCATCGCAACTGAACGGTGTTACCAGAGAGCTCCGAGAACAGATTCTTCACTGCTTGGGGCGCGATACCAAAGTCGGTTCCGTTTCCATGGCTCCCCCTGTTTGGACTGTTCAATGATTTTCCGACAGGCAGCACATCACCGCGCTTCAGCCCCCGGCCGTTCATACCGCCGATACCAGCCCGCAGGTCAGTTGATCTTGAGCCCAGCACTTCCGAGACAGCGATGCCACCTGCGACCCCTATATAGGTCCGCCCTCCTTTCGCCGGCGGCTCGATCGATAAGGTATCGCCCGCAGAGACCCATCGGCACCAGTACGGCGCGAGCGATCTACTGCCCACTTTCGCCGCGCCTGGTGCCCCGGTGACCGCAATGAGCGCGTCGATCTGAAATTCGACTCGGAAAGGAAAAATGCCGATTTCTATCGCGGCCGCGTCCTGTGTGTTTCCGACCATAATGTTGGCGAGCCTGCATGACAATGCGTCAAGCGGCCCGCCTATACTTACGCCCATTGGCATACACTCCATCCGGCCCGCATCGACGACCAAGTTCAATGCCCCGTTACTTTTCACTTCAATCATGAGAGGACCTTGCGAACATTGAATCGAACCAAATCGCCAGCACTTAGGAGACAGGGCTGACTAGAGTGGGAATCAAAGATTGCCCGCTCCGATCTCCCAAGTGCATGCCATCCGCACGGTGCTGTCATTGGCAGAATCGCGGCCTGCGCACCCGCGATGATGACTGAGCCGCAAGCGAGGCTCATCCGAGGATTCGCGCGGCGTTTGGTTTGCAGGGCGTTCGGCAGCCCGGTCATGTACGGAAACCCCGGCATTGAGCCAATGCATGACACGGTGTAAGTAGCCTCACTATGGGAACGAATCAACTCCGCGACCGTCATGCCGAGCCCGTCAGCAGTTGTGACGAGATCTGGCCCACCTTCTCCCCCGTAATCCACGTCGAATTCGAAGGTCTTTTGTGTCTTCTCGCTGTGCTCCGCCCGCTGCCAGAGGTCCAACGTTAGTTCTCGCGCATCCTGAGGCGCAAGTTCGAGAGGGTCGAAAAGAACCAGCAGGTTGTTGACGCCAAGAATCGCTTGTCGAATGGCGCGGGTTCGCATATCTGAGCCGCGCAAGCGCTCTGCCAACCATACGAGCCGCGACTGAACATCGCTGTCGTACGATTCCTTCGACGGATCGAGAAGAATTCCTCCCACACCGGCGCTCGATATTCGCAAGGGAACATTGAGCGGAAGAGCTTGTTCTGAGTCAACGATGGAATCGTCGAGTCGATCAACTGTGGCCATTGAATCTCTCTGTGGTGCACGGCGCTAAAGAACGCGCTTCGGCCGCTGAGCGGCGACTGTTAAGCGGCGTATCGAATCAACTATTTGCCTTCTATATGAACGGTTTCGTCACTGCCAAGTCGCTAGCGACGCCGGGCCTAGCTTAGTACCGGCATCGCCCCATGCCTCTAGAACTTGTGACGAATGCCTACTCGACCGACTACCTGTACATTTGTGGTCGACTGAGTGCCAGCAGCGTTCTGATAGATTGCCGCGAGGGCGCCGCCGGAGGCGTGCTGATAGACGCCCATAATGTACACATCGGTCCGCTTAGAAAGGAAGTAGTCGACTATCGCATTGACTTGGCTATAGCGAGGATTCGCACCGCCATTGTTCACAGTGCCGTCGGTGAACGTGTAGCCGCCGGCAAGCATGAGCGACGGCGTCATGAAATACTTTGCCCAGACTTCGTAGTTGTTGAAACGAGCAAGATTGCCGGAAATTCCGTTCGCGTCATCAAATCGCGTGTTAGTGAAATTAACACCAACTTGACTTGTATCGAGGAACGTAAACGTGCCGCCGACTGCAATAGTCTGCATGTTCGAGGGCGCTCCAACGAAGCCCATGATCCCGGTTGTTGATGAGTTCGGGGTAGTAGGCGAGCTTGCCTGGAAGTTCCCATCCGGAAACTGGGTAGCCGGATTTTTTGCGAAGAAATATGCCGCACCGAGATAGAAGGGGCCGTAGACATAGCTTGCGCCGGCGCCAACGGAACTGTTCTGACCGAAATGTCCCGCGACGCCTCCAAACGCATACATGCCCTCGGCTGCGAACCCTCCCCATCGCGGGCTGACGTATTTCACCGCGTTATTGATCCGAAACCCGTTGTCGGTGTTATCGAAATCGCTGGGATGGGAGAAAAATGACCCAGCTTGACCGTTCAGAGTTGTCTGTTGGATCACGTCCACCAGCGGGTCGTACATGCGACCGACCGTGAATGTACCGTACTTCGGGTTGGTGAGACCGACCCAAGCCTGTCGTCCGAACTCTAGGCCGCCTTGGCCTAACTTTCCGTTAAATACGTTGAAGCCATTTTCCAACTGGAATGTGACCTTCGTTCCGCCGCCGATATCTTCCGCGCCACGCAAACCCCAGCGACTACCCTGATTCACTCCGCTGACGGCCTGGACGACTGAATGTCCTCCAGAGTTGTTGACATAGTCGATGCCTGCGTCAATGATCCCATAGAGCGTAACGCTGCTCTGAGCAAAAGCTGAGCAACTAAAGGCACCAAATGCGGCGGCGGTGAGGACTGTCCTTTTCATAGAATCTGATCTCCGGCGGCAATTTTTAAGGTTTGATATTTGTGTTCAAAACGGCTATGGGTAAAAAAAGTCCTGTGCGTCGTGATCGCTCACAACGAGGACAGTCGTGCACGTCACCTTTGTTTGGCGCGTGAAGAAACCCGCTCACTCCGAACGTTCGACGCCGATTGCGGGCTCTGTAGCTTGCACCCGTTGAGTTGCAGTACTAAACGACCGCGCTGAGTACGGTTTCGCTACGAAAGTCGAATCTGACCTACTCGAGAGCGATTACTGCCTCAATCTCTACCTTTGCTCCTTTCGGCAATCCGCTGACCTCAACGCATGCACGAGCGGGAAAAGGCTTCTCAAAGAACTGCGCATACCGTTCATTCATGTGCGGAAACGAGCGTAGATCCGTCAGGAAGATTGTCGTCTTCACGGCTTCACTGAGGGACGCTCCGGCAGCTCGAGCAATTGCATCGATGTTCTTTAGGCACTGTACGAGTTGCTCGGCTGGATCGTCTGAGACCATAGCCCCGGTTTCCGGTACCAGAGGCAACTGACCGGACACGAAGAGGAGATTTCCGTATTTCACGGCTTGCGAGTAGGGGCCAATGGCCTGAGGGGCGTCCGGTGTAGCAATTTCGGATAAAGATTTCATGGCGAGGATAAGAGTCGGGATACAAGCTTTGCTACGGCTTGACCGCCGCAGCGGTCAATTACCGTTCATTCAGTCACGTAGCCGGCGTGTTGATCGTTTGTCAGTGCGTCGCCGTCCCGATCCGCCGGTGCGCCGTAGCCCCCGCCTCCGGGAGTCTTCACCACAAGTCGATCCTCAGCCTTGATAACAAGCGCGCCCTTGCCTGGCAAAGAAGTTCCATCCGAAAGAGATAGTTCGCCCGCACTGCCCGCTCGCCCCCCCTGGCGTCCACGGGCTGGATGATCAATCCGGTCGAACGCGGCGAACAGCGTGAAGTCGTGACCGTCCAAGCTGCTTATTTCCATGTCTTGGCCCAAACCACCGCGCCATTGCCCTGCACCGCCCGACGCCTCTCTAAGCTCGCGCTTCCAGAACAGCAAGGGGGTAGAGCTTTCTACAATCTCAGTAGGCGTGCCCCGCACGTTGCTTGGAAAGGATGTGGCCGAAAGACCATCAAGTCCCGGCCGTGCGCCGCTTCCACCGTTTGTAACGATGGAGATCGCATAAGGGTCGTCAGTACGTCCACCGCGGAAGGTGAGCGTCCACTGTGTTGACGCGCCTTCACTCGGAGTGGGACACGACGGCAGCAACTGCTGCACGCATCCGAATACTACGTCCGGAAGCAGGAGGCCGATAATGTGGCGGCACGCCACAGGATGCGGGCGTTCGGCGTTCACGATCGACGTGTTAGGTGCCGAGACGCGGAATAGGGATAGTCCCCCCTCGTTATTGGGCAGGTCGGGCGCAATGCTGCACACGAGCGCGTATGCAGTCATAGCGGTCGTGTAGTTCAGTGGAACGTTGATGCCTTTTTTGGAAAGGCCGGAAGTCCCTGTCCAGTCGAAGCTCACACCGGTGTCGTCGACCTTCAATGTGCCTACGAGCTCGACAGGTGCTTCAAAGCCATCGATCGTCATTGTGTACGTTGCCGTACCGTACGGGAGCGCCTCGATGCGCTCGGCCATTGCGTTTCTGGACGTGGTGATTATGTGGTCGGCGACCTCCGACAAGTCGTCGAGACCGCTTTCGTTGAGCAACTCCTGGAGTCGACGCTCCGCAGTTTCATTCGATGCGATGAGCGAATAAATGTCGCCCTCCAGCTCCGTTGGAACCCGGGAATTTGCTTTGGCGACTGTCATCAGCGTCTCATTGATAACGCCCTTCTCCGCCAGCTTCATGATGGGTACATAGACGCCTTCGCAGAAGACATCCGACCCCTCGGTGCTCAATCCGATGCCACCGACATCCGTCATGTGGCCGGTGCACGCGAATAAAGCGACTACTCGGCCGCCCCTGAAGGCAGGCGTAACCACCAAGTAGTCGTTCAGGTGGCCCGTCCCCTTCCACGGATCATTTGTGACGTAGATGTCTCCGGGACACATCGCATCAACAGGGATCGCATCGACGAAAAAGAAGACAGCACGTGCCATTGTATTGATGTGGCCGGGTGTACCTGTCACAGCTTGGGCGAGCATCCGACCCTTAGTATCGAAAACTCCGGCCGACAAGTCTCCGCACTCTCGTACGATAGAACTGAACGCAGTACGCAGCAGCGTCTGGGCCTGTTCTTCGACAAGCGACATCAGTCTAGTCCAAATGACCTGTTTCTTAATGGGGGAAAGCGTTGCTTGATCTTTCATGGTTAGGCCTGTTCCTTCTTCGTGAGCACGAGATTGGCTCGCTCGTCGACGTGACCTTCGAAGCTTGCCGGCACGACCGTACTTGTCTCGTCCTCAACGATCATTGCGGGTCCAGTGAAGCGTGCTCCAGCCTTGAGGAGCTTTCGCTCGTAGATTCGATGCGCAACCATAGAGCCCACACGCGGCTCATAGATTTCACGCTTTATAGAAAACTCAGCTTCGAACGGGCGAACCTGCGGTGCGTCAGCCGCGGCCTCTGCCGTCCAAGTTGATTTCGACAGGCGCAGTTGCCAGGACACCACCTCCATCTCACCGTCCGGTATCACCCGCCCAAAGAGCCGTGCATACTCGGCCTCAAAGCCACTGCTGAGGGAAGTCGCTGACGCAGGAAGATCCTTGATCTGAACCGCCACTTCGTATCCCTGTCCGCGATAGCGCATGGCGCACGAGAAGGATGCAACCAGTGACTCCTGCTCCTTTAGATCGCCCGCAAGCGTTTCTCCCCTCTTCTGCAACGTTGCAAGCAGTTCGTTCACAGCTCCTTCGTCGAAGCTCTGCAATGAAGTCACTGCTGTCTGCACCAGGTCGACCGCGATTGGTGCACGGAGAAAGCCAAGAGCCGAACCAACGCCCGCGTTTCGGGGAATGATGATCGTGTCAATGCCCAGCTTCTCGGCTAGGCGCCCAGCGTGAAGAGGAGCGGCACCTCCAAACGCGATGATCACGTGCTCCGACAGCTCACGGCCGAGCTCCGCAGCATGCACCCGCGCTGCGTTAGCCATCGTCTCATCAACGATCTCTACCACGCCAAATGCCGATTCGGTCGTGCCGAGCGCCAACGCGTCGCCGATTACCCGTTTAATCGCAATTTCGGACGCCGATGTGTCCAGGCGAATACTGCCTCCCGCGAAATTTTCCGGGTCCAAGCGACCCATCAAGAGGTCTGAATCCGTGACAGTAGGTTCCTCCCCACCGCGGCCATAGCATGCAGGCCCTGGTTCGGAGGCCGCGCTGCGCGGACCCACGGCGATTCGATTCATGCGGTCAAGAGACGCGATGGAGCCGCCCCCCGCGCCGATCTCTACGAGTTCAACCACCGGCGTGCGTAACGGTAGTCCGCTACCCTTTTGGAAACGGCTCTGCCGGTCCACTTCGAACAGCGGAGCGACATGCGGCTCACCATCTTGTATGAAACAGATCTTGGCAGTCGTGCCGCCCATATCAAAAGACAGTACCTTGGGTAGGTCGAGCTCCTTGGCAATGGAAGCGGATAGCACAGCACCTCCCGCCGGACCGGACTCGATAAGGCGGATCGGAATGCGCTTTGCAATATCAAGTGGCATAACACCACCGGCGGAGCCCATCAGTAAGGCGGGAGCCGTCAGTCCAATCTCATCAAGGCTGCTTCGCAGC